>WRIW01000010.1:48750-54851 GCA_009782505.1 Clostridiales bacterium | reverse complement strand
AGAACCGGCGGGCCCAGTGGTTATTATACCATACGACTAAACTCATGCTGCGCTTCCAGCTTGCATTCGTTAAGGGTATAGTATCTATTCTACTAAGCTCGCGCAAGGCTCGCTAAGTAGAGATATTATACCATACGAAGCGTAATGTGATATAATCAAAATATGACTACGCAGAAGCCGGAAGCTAAAACTACGCCATCGATCGTAAAGCTCATCGTAGCCAACGGCCTGGGCATAGCCCTGGTCTTTGTAGCCGCGATCTTTGTCCATATCCGCGTGCCCATAGCGGGCGCGGGGGGCATGATACACCTGGGCGACCTGCCCTTGTTTGTATTCGCTTTGCTATACGGGCGTAAGACCGGCGCCCTGGCGGGGGCTTTCGGCCTGACTTTATTCGACCTCATGGCGGGGTGGACACTATGGGCGCCCTTTACCTTCGCCATAGCAGGGGCGGCGGGCTGGTTGGTTGGCCTCGCCGGCGAGAAGAACCCCGAAGGGAAGGCCGGCAAGTATGCGTATTCCATCATCGCGGCTAATCTGGTCACCATCGCCGGATACTATGCCGTAGAAGGATTGCTATATGGCAACTGGCTGGCGCCTGTGGCTTCCGTCCCGGTAAATTTCCTCCAGGTCACGGTGGCGGCTGTATTGGCATTGCCGATTGCCAATCGGTTAAAGAAGCTGATTTAGGCTTTAGGGGGCGCCTCGGGCATAAGCATAGCGATATAGTGGAAAAGGCGGCTATCATGGGTGAGAAAGCGCGTGCCGGACGGAATAAGACGATATACTTGACGGAAGAAGAAGAAAAGCGGTATCTGGCGTCGTGCCTGACAGGGGCGGAGCTTGCCGGGATGCTGGCAGGAAGCTGCGAGGCTGCCCCGGCAGTGGTCGAAGCGCGGGCAGCGGAGGTAAACCCGGCTCATGTAGCAACTTCGGCTCAAGCGCAGGCGGCGGAGGCTGCACAGGCAGCAGCGGATGATGCGCCGGTGGAGGCGTCGGCGGCGTTTGCGGCCGCATCAGCGTCTTCAGCGCCTGCCCCTTCTTTAGCCGCGTCGGCCCCGCACCCTTTCGCAAACCGCATCGTGCTGGGGGACAACATGGCGGTGCTGGACATGCTGCCCCACCGCTTTGCCGACCTGCTCATCGCCGACCCGCCGTATAATCTGGATAAAACCTATGGCGCCGGCAAGTTCAGGAAGATGGAGGGGGCGGACTACGAGGCGTATACCCGGCGATGGATAGAAAAGGTCCGCCACACGCTCAAGGATACCGCTTCCATATATATATGCTGCGACTGGCGGAGCAGCCTGATCATCGGGTCCTTGCTCAGCGATTACTTTCTGGTGAGGAACAGGATCACCTGGCAGCGGGAGAAAGGCCGGGGGGCAGTGGCCAATTGGAAAAACTCCATGGAAGACGTTTGGTTCGCCACCTGTTCGAAAGAGTATACATTCGATGTGGACGCGGTGAAGCAGCGCCGCCTGGTCAGGGCGCCATATAGGGAGGGCGGGAAGCCGAAGGGCTGGCAGGACACGGAGCAAGGCCGCTTCCGCGACACTTATCCGTCAAACTTTTGGGACGATATATCCATCCCTTATTGGTCCATGCCAGAAAACACGGGCCACCCCGCCCAGAAGCCTGAGAAGCTATTCGCGAAGCTGATACTGGCGAGTACGGAGGAAAACGGATTCGTGCTGGACCCCTTCGCCGGGACAGGCGCCTCAGCCGTGGCCGCGAAAAAGCTGAATCGGCGGTATCTGGGGATAGAAATCGATCCGGGCTACTGCGCCCTGGCAGCCAGGAGGCTGGAGATGGCGGATGCGGATCGGACGATACAAGGCTATGCCGACGGCGTATTTTGGGAGAGAAACACATCCCAGGGGCAGCAAAAGAGCCGAAGGGCCCAAGCCTCCCGGGGCGCTCCAGGCGATTTGTTTGTGTGAAAAATGGGTGACAAACCGGGGGAAATCCTGTATGATGGTTCAACGGAGGGATTTGGTTGAGCAAGAGATATCCGGTCAGCGAACTGAAGGAGGGCATGGTTGTAGACGAGAGCGTCTTCAGCTCCAATGACATGCGCGTGCCCCTCGTGCCGAAAAATGCGGTATTGACGAACCATCTCATCGAGAAGCTTGTCGCGAACCATATCGAGGACGTGAAAATCACCGTGCCTGTCAAACCCACCCGGCTCATCGAGATCCCTAAGGAGCCGCCGGTGATCAACCCCAAGCTCAGGCGGGAAGCGGTGAACTTCCTTACGGATATGTTCTCCATCGCCCAGGGCACCAATGAGGACACTCCCTACACCGCCCAGACGGTGAAGCAGCTGGATACGGTGGTGGATCAGCTGGTGAGTACCATGACCAGGGATCAGCGGGCGATGATCAATATCAACGATTTGAAGAGCTACGACGAGTATACCTACCATCATTCCCTTAGCGTGTCGGTGCTTTCCATCGCCATCGCCCAGCGCCTGGGCTTTACCGGCAAGAAGCTGACGCAGATGGGGAAGTGCGCCATGATGCACGACATCGGCAAGACTCAGATACCTATCGGGATCATCAATAAAACATCCAAGCTGGATCCGGATGAGTTTACCATCGTGAAAAACCATTCCTCGGAAGGGTACCGTTATCTCCATGACAAAGGCATCGGCGACGAGGAGCTCTGGGCCGGCGTGAAGTACCATCATGAGAAATACGAGGGCGGCGGATACCCCGACGGGCTCGTCGGTGAAGATATCCCTATCATGAGCCGTATCATATCCGTGGCCGACGTCTACGACGCTTTGACCTCCATCCGGCCTTACCGCAAGCCCATGCAGCCGGCAGAAGCGCTGGAGTATGTGATGGGCGGCGTCGGGTCGCTGTTTGACTATGACTTCGTCGTGGCGTTTCTGGAGAAGATGCAGCCGTACCCGGTGGGCTGCCTGGTGGAGCTGTCAAACACAAAAATCGCCGTGGTCATCAATAACGAATTCGCCATGCGCCCCGTGGTGCAGACCTTAGATAACGGAGATATCCTGGACTTGTACAATGACCGCAACTGTTTGGATCTGGTGATAACTAATATGTTCCTGGATCCGCCGGAAGCCGGTTGATATGGATAAGAGCAATCTCCCCCACGACCATGGCCAGGACGTAGGCAGGCTGCTGTCCGTATTACCCGATCTGGTGTCATTCCAGCGGGTGGCGGAAACCTTCCAATTAATAAGCGACTCCACCAGGCTGCGGATATTCTGGCTGCTGTGCCACAGCGAGCTGTGCGTATACAATATAGCCGCCGCCGTGGACATGAGCCCCCCGGCCGTATCCCATCATTTAAAGATGCTGAGAAACGCCGGCCTCATCATCAACCGCCGCATCGGTAAAGAGATACACTACGCCCTGGCGGACACGGCGGAGGCTGGCCTGGTTCACCGCATCGCTGACGAGATGTTCAGTATGAAGTGCCCGACGGGCGGGTAGCATAAGTTTCGCATCGATCGAAAGGGATATGGCATGGAAAAGAATGTGATATTCTGCTTCACAGGGACCGGCAACAACTTAAAAGTCGCCCGGGATATAGCGGATAAGCTTGAAGGTTGCAGCATATACGACATGGGCCGCACCGACCCGGGCATAGATGTATCGGGATGCAGCCGGGTAGGTTTCGTATTTCCCGTATACTTTTTAGGGTTGCCGCTAAAAGTCGCTGAATTCATCGAAGGGCTAAATATCCCGGAGGGCTTCCCGGGCTTTCTATACTGCATAGCGTCTTACGGAAATATCCACGGCAACACGGTAAAGCAGGCCGACGCCATACTGCAGAAGCGCGGGCACAAGCTGAGCTATGCCGCTAATGTAAAGATGGGCGACAACGCCATAACCTTTTATAATAGAAACAACGATATAGAGCAACTTACAAAGTTGTATATACGAAAAATTGGTTCTATCCTCCCAATGATCCTTGGTAAAGAAACCGTTCCCCTCGGCATGAAATTTCGGCCGGCCGACTTATATTATAGTAGGATGATACCGCGTGTCCCCGCTAGAGGCGAGGGCTATCAGGTGCTTGCCGCCTGTACTGGATGCGGGGTCTGCGCGAAGGTCTGCCCTGTCGACAACATAGGCATGAAGGATGGGAAGCCGGAGTTCGGGCGCCATTGCGAGCAGTGCATGGCCTGCATACAGCTATGCGCTCAGAAAGCAATCGACTACAGAGGCAAATGCGCCGGGCGCAACAGGTACAAACATCCTGATATCAGCATAAGCGACCTGATAAAATTCCATTCGACGCACGAGGCAGCCGTAGAGTAAGGGAAGCATAAGTGAGGGCAACACAATAAGGGATTTGGGACTCGGTAAATAATGAGATAGGGCATGGCGCCTTGATAAAACCTCTTCGCGAGGTTTTTTTTCTGTAAAATTTACAATCTATTCAAAAAAACACCTCGGAATCACCAGGGAGAGAAACGAATATTATATCTGATAAGTTGCATTTTTGGTAAAGCGCGTAACAGGACGGTGTCGCCGGGAGTTATTTCAGTAACACATCAGCAAGAAAAAAGAACGAGCTATTCTCAAACTGTGACCGAACTGTGACCCACGCATAATATACTTGACTCATAAAGATAATGCGCGCAAAGGGAAACACAAGGAAAACCAAGCAAAAGTCAAGGCAACGAAAACAAACAAAAAATCAAAAAACAGGAGTGGAAAAAAATGAAAACGAAAACAAACATGGCAAAGAAGCTGACCTCACTGGCAATGGCGCTTATGATGCTGTTGACTTTGATGCCGGCGGGACTGTTCGCGGCTAATGTTGGCGCGTGGGCGAATGAGTTTAGTGTAACGATGCCGGATAAAGCAGTTGAAATCAGTTTTCTCGCTTCATCCATCAACTCGCATTCACAGATTGAAAGAGTGTTTTGGGCAAGCAACACAGACGGCAGTAGGACAGGTACTATTTATATGTATGTATCATGTGCGGATGGAAAAAATCCAAACATGCGCGAAGCCAGGCATCTAAACGATGTACCAATGACTGGTTTCCATGCATATAAGAATACAACAGGCAATGTCTCACGAGGCGGAAGCAATAGTGTATTCAGTGCTCCCGACATACTGAGGCCCTTTACAAACAGCAGCAAATATAGTCTTTATCTATTTGTATTTGAAAATGTTACATTGCAGGCGAATAATAATATCAATGTCTACATTGGACCTGGCGGTGGGCATAACCTTGAAGGTGGCGGCACTACGAATTTGATCTTCACAAATGTTTATAAAGTAGAATACTACAAAGATTCATTTGCGATTGCGAACAAAATTGGAGAAGTTGCCGGTGAACCTTATGATGAAGGAACAGCAATAACAGATACTATCGTTTCTGCGGATTTGGGAGCTAACTGGAGAGATCGGTACTTATCATCAGTTCCGGGCTATAGCTTCGATAGTGCGCAAGGCATAGGATTGATCATTTCCAGCAGCGCTAGCGATAACGTAATTAAGGTGCTGTATACACAGGCGTTTTTCGATTATGAAGTACGTTATTATAAAGATACGCTAGACGAAACTAACTATATCAACCGCGTGATAGGTAATGACCTACTTGGCTCAGCCATCCCAGCTAGCCTGACTCAGTTTGCCCCGAACGGTTATGCGACGCCTGGTACCCGCAGTGGCGCGACGGTCGTAACGGAGATTGCGACAAACAACGTAGTGAAGGTGCTGTACGTTGAGAACGACGCGATCACAATCAACTACGTTGCGGATACAGGCGGCTCGGTATCGCTAGCCAACGAGACATTACGCCCGGTAACCGGAGTAGCCCAAGGCTCGACAGCCACAGCAGCGGTGGGGTACGCCTTCACGAACTGGACCGACGAGGACGGCAAAGTAGTTAGCACCAGCGCGACATATGTCCCGGCTAAAGTTGGCGGGCTGAATGTAGCGGCGACTTACACAGCGCACTTCACGGAGAATGCGAATGTTACCATTAACTATATCGCGAATGAAGGCGGTTCCGTATCGCGGTTAAGCGAATCCCTCGCCCCGGCTACTGGGGTAGCCCAGGGTTCAGTCGCGACGGCAGCGGCTGGATATACCTTCGTGAACTGG
>WRIW01000010.1:0-48650 GCA_009782505.1 Clostridiales bacterium | reverse complement strand
TGCGACAGTGAACCCGTTGAAGAACGGCGGGATCTACCAGGCAGTGACCTACACCGCGATCTTCGTAGAGAACGCGAACGTCACGATTACTTACACGACGGACGGCAACGGTTCCGTATCGCTTGACAGCGAGAGCGTAGCCCCGGCGACGGGAACAGCGCAAGGTTCGACGGCGACTGCCAAAGCGGGATACACATTCTCCCACTGGACGACATCGCTGGCAGTAGACGCCACAAGCCTGGGAGCTGCGTATGTAGCGCCGCAGAAAAACGATGGGCTTTATCAGGCAGTGACCTACACCGCGATCTTCACCGAGAACGCAAACGTTACCATCAACTACACGACGGACGGCAACGGCACAGTATCGCTTGACAGCGAGAGCGTAGCCCCGGCGACGGGAACAGCGGCAGGTTCGATGGCGACTGCCAAAGCGGGATATACATTCTCCCATTGGACAACGACGCTGACAGTAGATGCGACAGGCCGGACAGCTGCAACGATTACGCCGCAGAAAAATGGCGGGATATACCAGGCAGTGACCTACACCGCGATCTTCACCGAGAATAATAATGTAGTGATAACTTATACAACAGACGGAAACGGAACAGTATCACGGGCAAATGAGAGCGTAGCTCCTGCTACAGGCACAGCGCTTGGCTCAACGGCGGTTGCTAAACCTGGATATACCTTCTCTCATTGGACAACCACGCTGGCGGCAGACGCCACAACCCTGGGCGCCGCTTATGTAGCGCCGCAGAAGAACGGCGGGATATATGAGGCAGTGACCTACACCGCGATCTTCACAGAGAACGCGAACGTCACAATTACTTACACAACGGACGGAAACGGCACAGTATCGCTGGATAGCGAGAGCGTAGCCCCGGCTACGGGCACAGCGCTTGGCTCGATAGCTAGCGCCAACCCGGGATACACCTTCTCCCACTGGACGACGACGCTGACGGTAGACGCGACAGACCTGAGCGACGCGACGGTAGCGCCGGAGAAGAACGGCGGGATATATGAGACAGTGACCTACACCGCGATCTTCACGGAGAACGACAACATCACCATTACTTACATCGCGAACGAGGGCGGCTATGTATCACGCGACAGCGAGTCATTACCTCCGGCTACCGGCGTAGCAGCAGGATCGGAAGCCTCCGTAGCGGTAGGGTACCATTTCGTGAACTGGACCAACGAAGCAGGCGAAGAAGTCAGCGAAAACGAGATGTTCGTACCGGCTAAAGTCGGCGGGCTGAATGTAGAGGCAACTTACTACGCGAACTTCGAGAAAAATGACCACGCCATCACCTATGCTTACACCGGAACGATTCCTCCTGGAGCGCCCGCGCTGCCTGCCACCGAATCAGAGGTCATATTTGATACACTGAAGACAGTCGCAGACGCACCGGTACTCATGGGATATACATTCAGCGATTGGGTAACCGAAGACGCGGATGTTGTGGACGGTGAGTTCTATATGCCAGACAATGACGTAGAATTCACAGGCTTCTGGGCGATCAACTCTTATGATTACACCGTGGAGTACTACAAGAACGAGATCGACGTCGAAGCGAACCGCATCGAGGCGGCGCCCGGGACGAACACTGGCGGCATCGCGGTATTCGGTACCTTCTTCAGCGATTTGATCAGCGACTTCGACCTGATTGGCAACAGGCCTTCCGGGTTCAAGCCGGGGTCGGTAGTCAACGGCGACCAGACCATCACCATCAGCGGCAACGTGATCAAGGTACTGTACGAAGACAGCTCGGGGTCACTGACGGTGCACAAAGCCCTCCTGGATAAAGAAGGCGACCTGATCGACGAAAGTCACAACCTCTACGAACAGTATCGCAACGAGTTCATCATCCGGGTCACCGACAACACCGGAGAAGACACAGTAGTTAGCACTCAGCCTATCCGTAACGGCGAATCCGTCAAGTTCGAGATCAGCAACATGGACAAGGCTGCGGAAGACGTAGAAATCGAAGAGATCCTTGTCGAGGAAAGCGGATTTGAGCTGGTAGAGATCCTGGACGTCTACTGGACAGAGGATGAAGGCGTCACCACCGTGGTGAACCGGGTATCCGGGGCGCCGGAAATCGAAGACGGAACAATCAAAGTCGTCAAGTACATCGTATATCGCGGCAGGCTCATCAGCAACGAAGAGGTCAACAAAGACTTCGAGATGACGATCGCCACAGACGAAGTAGAAGCCGCCGCCGGAACGGTCATCGTAGACGTAGCTTCCATCTTCTTTGGACTCGAGATGTTCTACGGAGAGACCAACGATGGCATAGGGGAAGCCCTGAACCTCATCGCGGTGCTGGACAGCGACGAGCTGGACGAAGAAATCATCGCAGTCATTGAGAATGAGGATGAAATCAGATTTGAGGGGCTAGCCCTGAATACGATCTACAGCCTGGATATCCTCCTGGCAGTGGGCGAAGGTGAACCCGTATCGATCCAGTTCATTGAAGAAATCCTATTTGACGAGTACCTGACCTACACCCTGAGCTTTGAAGCTCCCCAGTTCGATTACCAGCCTAGGTCTATGCAGACCTTCTCAGAGGAACTCGTAGACGGCGAAGGGCTTACTGCCGGAACGCCCGGGGCGGGCGAGCCAGAGGGCGAAGAGCCCGGGGACGAAGAGCCTGGCGATGAAGAACCCTCTGAGGATGAGAACAATGAAGAACCTACCGCAGAAGAGCCTGCAGCGGAAGATCCCGCCGGGGAAGAGCCTGGGGACGAAAGCCCGGCCGCACCGGAAGTACTGTCCATGAAGGTCGTCAGGGAAATCCTCAGCAACCTGTACTTCGACTTCGAAGCCCTCATCAGCTACTTCAGCGAAGGCTGGAACGGGTCATACTCAGACGAGTACGAGGCGCCGGAAGCCATCGCCATCGAGAATGACAGGATCTGGGTCACCGCGAACCTGGTCGGCGGCAACTCCTTTGAAGGCCTTGCAGAGGCGGAGTACACAGTCACCGAGTCCATACTGCCTGAAGACTTCCGGTTCTACGGCATCAAGCTCAGCGAGACTCCGGATGAGTTAATGCAGCGGGACAACAACGGCCTGAACGCGCAGCCCGGCGACGTGGTCATCGTGTTCAACCGGTTCGCCCCCGACACAGTGGAGATCACCATCACTAAGCAGGTGCAGCTTGCCAACGGTACCTGGGCGTCGACCGCCAACTTTGTTGGATCCCTTAACCGGACGGTCAACTACCGGATCATTGTAAGCGGCACGCCCAGCGTGGAAGGTCTCGTCTGGTCCATCAGCGGAAACATCAACGATGACAAGGTCGAGCTGCCCGAGAACGGATACTTCAGCATCAGCAACGAAAACAGTTCATACACCATATCCTACTCCATGCCTCTCAGCGGCAGAGGCCCCCACGACAACGTGGCTTCCCTGGTTAGGGGATCCCTGGTCAAAGAGGGAGACGATTTCTGGGTACCCGAGGTCAGTTCCTCCACCGCCACAGTCACCATGAGGCCTGGCGACGTTGTAATCGAAGGCGACGGAGACGGCGACACGACTCCTACCTATGACCCCGACCCGACCCCCATCGTGGATATCCCCGACGCTCCCCCCGCCCTGGCGCAGCTTCCCCCGGCCGTAGAACCGGAAGAGGAATTCACCATCGAAGATGAGGAAACGCCTCTGGGCAACCTACCCAAGACCGGCACCAGCGGAGTAAGCGGAATCGGCATGATGGGCATGGGCCTCAGCGGGCTGATCGGCCTGATGGGCACAAGGAAGAAAGGCAAACACGAAGACGAATAAGCAGTAACGCGGAACCTTAACCGTAGCAGACAAGAGTAATGTAAACGAAAAGGCAGCCCCCGGCAGAGCGATTTGCCGGGGGCTGCATCATAGATTTTGCTTTACAAACAGCCGCTTCCTTCATTATAATGGACATACCAGATGGTTTGCGAATTGAACGGTTCGAAGCATCGTTGTCAACGGCAATACTTAGCGGGAGTGAGCAAGATGTGTTTCTCAAATAAATTTGGAATCCGCTTGATATCGGTAGTGGCAGCCGCACTACTGCTGTCTGTGCCTCTGGCGGCAGCGGCCGCTGATGACAGCGCGGGCGCGATCCTGGACTATGAGGGGATCGTAGAGGAATACGGGCTCCTGTTTGCGGGGTATGAAGCGGCACTCGAAGAATTTGAGACCCTTGAAGCCGATTTCATAGCCGCAAAGGCAGCTTATGAAGCCTTAGCCGGAGCTTATCTGGACGACCCGGAAAGCGTCCATTATGAAGATGTGGAAGAAGCTTACGACCTGGCAAAGGCGCTGCTTGAAGCCCTGGAGGCGCTTAAGCTGGAGATCGACGGCATGATAGAGGAGCTGGAGAGCAAGGCAACGCAAGCGGAAGCCCTCTTCGCCGGGATGATGGAAGACTATGGCGATGCTATAGCCGGGTATAAAGCGGAGCTGAAGGCCTACGCCCAGGATGTGGCTTCCTACCTAAAGGCGGAAGCCGGGCTCCTTGCCGGGCATCTAGCTAAGGTGCGGGAATACCGTCAATGGCTGATGATGCACCCGGATTACGACGGAGAGATGGACGAATACCACAGAGCATACGAGCAGTGGGAGGCGGATAAAGCCGACTATGAAGCTTTGCAGAACAAATTCGACTTCGGCGCGGAGTCGTCCTTGCTGTATATCGGCGGAAAAGGCGTTCCCGCTTACCTGCCCGGAAACAACAGCGCTAATGGAGGCAAGAAGGTCAACCCAAACGACGGGCCCGTGGCTTTAGCGCCGGGGCTGACACTGGTAGCGGAGAGAGGCTCGGATCTATGGGATTTCATCGTAACTGAGGAAGCGGTGGGCATCGAATACATCTTTTGGGCTCATGGCAATACGGACGGGGAGTATATCAAGGTCATCTTCCCGGCGGCGGGAGCCTACCCCATCGGCAACAACCGGGGGATGAACCATGTGCGCCTTGTGGATTCGGCGGGCGTGCCCGGGGACGGACCGGTACACCCCGGGGACAGGATATACGACCCGGGCTGCTATGCCCCGGGGGATTTCCCCGGCTTGAATCTGGACGTGCCTGGTAAGCTCCAGAAGGTAGTGCTGCCAACGGGCGATCCCGTACTGGTGACCCTTGGGCTGGATGGCAAGATCGTTAAAATCGTTCCGGACCCCGATCCCGACCCTGACCCTGACCCCGAGCCCGACGAAGGCGATGGCGATGGGGATGGCGACGATGACGGAGACAGTGACGGCCCAGGGCCGGGCACAGGCACAGGTTCCCGCCCGGTATACGACCCCGATCCTTATGATGATTATACGCCTGCATATCCGCCGGGGCCGGTATACGAAAGCACGGTTCCCGCTGCCCCGCCTGTCACGGTGACGATCCCGGATACCCCCGCCCCGCTGGCGCGGACGCCGGACGAGCCGGATGAGGACTTGACCATCGAAGACGACGACGTGCCCCTGGGGCAGCTGCCCAGGACGGGCCATACCGGGACAGGCGCGGCTTTTATGCTGGGCTTGGGTCTGCCCGGCGCGGCTGTGGCATACACGGTAAGGCGGAAGTATGGCAGACATGATCCTATGAAGCGGGAAAAGGTCAAACACTGAGATTTTTCCCCCTTGACAGGCGCCGGGGCGCGTTATAGAATGGAGTTAGATTAAACGATTGTTTAATTAAAGATATGTTGAATGATATGGAGGGATGAGGCGATGAAGAAAGTATTTCCCATGGAAGAGCTGGATTGCGCCAACTGCGCCGCGAAGATAGAAGCCGCCATCGGCAAGCTGGAAGGCGTGGAGAGCGCCAACGTGAACTTCATGACCCAAAAGCTCACCCTGGTCGCTTCCGACGACCTTTTCGACTCCATACTTGAGCAAGCGAAGAGAATCGTGAAGAAAATCGAGCCGGACTGCGCGATACTCACGTAGAGCCATGACGAAAAAGCAAAAAAAGCAGCTTTACAGGATCATCGCCGCGGCGGCGCTCCTGGCGGCGGGTTTACTTATCGGCATGGGGCTCCCGGCAAGCAGCCGGACGGCTGCTTCCTGGCGCTGGGCGGCTTCCACAGCCCTATATCTGGCGGCGTATATAGCCGTCGGCGGTAGCGTCCTGCTCAAGGCCGCGTCAAATATCAGACGCGGTCATATTTTTGATGAAAACTTCCTGATGGCCATTGCCACTGCCGGCGCCATTTGCCTGGGCGAGTACAGGGAGGGCGTGGCTGTCATGTTGTTTTATCAGGTAGGCGCGTTATTTGAGTCCGTAGCCGTGGGCAGATCCCGGAGATCCATCGCGGACCTCATGGACATAAGACCCGACCACGCGAATATCATGGTTGACGGCTTGTGGATCGAAGCGGACCCGGAAGAAGTCCCCGTAGGGGCGGAGATATTAGTCAAGCCGGGCGAGCGCGTGCCCCTGGACGGTACGGTGAGCGGGGGGCAATCGTCCCTGGACGTCTCGTCCCTGACGGGGGAACCCAAACCCCGGGCGGTATCCGCAGGCTCGCTTGTCTACAGCGGTTGCGTCAATCTGGACGGCGCTATCACCGTACGCGTGGACAAAGCCTACGGCCAATCCACCGCCGCCAGGATACTTGACCTGGTGGAGAACGCCGGCGCCAAGAAGGCTTCCATGGAGAGCTTCATCACCCGCTTCGCCCGGTACTACACGCCGGCGGTAGTCGCCTGCGCGGCTTGCCTGGCAGTCCTGCCGCCTTTGCTGCTGCCCGGCGCCGTGTTTGGCGACTGGGTGTACAGGGCGCTGACCTTCCTGGTCATCTCCTGCCCCTGCGCCCTGGTCATCTCCATACCCCTGAGCTTCTTTGGCGGCCTGGGCGGGGCGTCCGGGCGGGGCGTCCTGGTGAAAGGGGGCAACTATCTCGAAGCCCTGGCACGGGCGGAGATCGTGGTATTTGACAAAACAGGCACGCTGACGAAAGGCAGCTTCGACGTGAGCGAAATCGCGCCCATAGGCTTATCGGAGCCTGAGCTCCTGGAGCTGGCAGCGCTGGCGGAGTGCTACTCCGCCCATCCCATCGCCCGCTCCCTGCGGGAAGCCCACGGCAAGGCGCCGGACACGGCCAGGGTAGGCGAAGTTCGGGAGAGGGCGGGCTTTGGCGTGGAAGCGGCTATCGACGGCGAAGCCGTCTATGTGGGGAGCAAGGCTTTCATCGAAGAGAAGTCTGGCGTGGCGCCGGGGGCGGATATGCCGGACGCGGCGGTCCACCTCGCGAGGGGAAATCGTTATCTGGGATACATCGTCGTCGCCGACCAAATCAAAGAAAGCGCCGGGGCGGCTATCGCCGGGCTGAAAGCGCTGGGGATCAAAAAAACGGTGATGCTCACGGGCGATAGCGGGGAAGCCGGCGGGCGCGTGGCTGCCCGGTTGGGCGTCGATGAGGTATACGCGGGCCTCCTACCGGCGGATAAGGTGGACAAAGTCGAAGGGCTGATGAAGGAGAAGTCCGCGAAGGGGAAGCTAGTCTTCGTAGGCGACGGCGTAAACGACGCCCCCGCCCTGGCCCGCTCCGACGTGGGCGTAGCCATGGGCGCCCTGGGGAGCGAAGCCGCCGTAGAAGCCGCCGACGTGGTCATCATGGACGACGACCCGCTCCGGCTGGTGGCGGCGGTCAAAGGCGCTGCCGGGACCGTGGCGATAGCCAGGCAGAACACAGCCTTTGCTTTGGGCGTGAAAGGCTTGATCCTGCTCCTTGGGGCTTTGGGCTTCGCCGGCATGTGGGCGGCGGTGTTTGCGGACGTAGGCGTCGCGGTGCTCGCGGTGGCCAACGCTATGCGGGCGCTGCGCTAACGCGCTTTGCTGTCGCGTTCATTCAGTGGCGACAAGCGCGGCGCGTTGTATCTCAGCGGAAATGCTTGGCGAACAATTCGTCCAACGCCTGCTTCGCTTCCGCGCAATACGCCACATACCTGCGGCCGATATCGGCGCCTTCTTCCGTCACCGTGGAATACCCGCCGCCTTTGCCGCCTTGCCGGCTCAGGATGACCGGGCAGCCCAACTGCTGCTCCATCAGATGTATGATGCCCCGCCCCTTGCTGTAAGACATCCCCATCCGGCGGCAGGCTTCCCGCAGGGAGCCGGTCTCCGACGTCAGGACCAGAAGCTGGTGGGCGCCGGGCCCGTAGAAGGGCTTATCGCCGACGATGCGTATCTTCACCGCGGCTCTCATGGGCCGGCTCCCGGAGCCGGCTTGATCAGCGGCTTCCATGGTAGATCTCCGCCAGCTTCTCATCGCTGAGCTCTACATGGTAGAATAACCGATAGAATTCCCGAACCTCGTCGTCCGCGTCATAATCGAAGTATGCCGGGTAGATTTTCTTCGCCAGCCAGCGTATCCCCACCAGGCGGTTTGGCCCCACGGGCCTGTCTATCCAGCTGAAAGGCGCGTTGGGCGCGCCGAATACCTTTCCGTTTTGCACCGCCTTGAGGGAGGCATAATCCTTATTTGCCAATATGGCTTGCGCCGCCGTCCCTCCGGAAAGGCTGGCCCTGGGCTCGCCATTGACGATGATGACGTCGGGATCCCAAGCCAGGAGCTGCTCCGGGGATATACGGATGCGCGAGCCGTCCCCGGCTTCAAGGTCGGCTGCGTTTACGCCTTTGACCATCTCGATGATCTGGCCGCTGGAGGAGCCGGGGGGCGCCGTCTCCAGGGAATCCTCCCCGTTTCCATAATAGATACGGGCTTTGTCCCCCTCGGGAACCGCCATGCGGTCGATATCCCGGAAGGTCGCCTCGGCGTAGGAGGCAAGGGCTTCCGCCCGCCCCTCCAAGCCCAGCAGCTCGCCCAGGAAGCGATAGGCTTCCGGCGCGTCCTCAAGCCTGGTGCTCACCATGGCTACCGGCGCCCCCAGGCTTGCCGCCATCTTGTCCGACTGGTCGATCGTGCCTTCGTTGATCGCGACGACATTTAACACGAGGGAGGGAGCCGCCGCGATGACGGCTTCATAGTTCACCGCGTCCCCCATGCCGAAGTTAGGCAGGGAGTGGTATTGGGGAAGTATGACGCTGCGCTCGGTTTCGTTGAGATCCACGTTCCACCCCAGGAGCAAGTCCGGCGCCAGAGTGTAGATATAGATAGCCGCTACGGGTAAAGTAGGGAATATCGAAGTTATCTCCCCCGGGACCGTCATGACCCTGCCCGCCATGTCGGTGATCTCCCGCGCGGGGGGCTGAGGGCTACCCGGGGGCGCCGGGGGTTGCGTCCCTTGCATCCCGGCAGGCGCCTCTTGCGCCGCGCCCGGCGCTTGCCCCGCGGCGGCAGGCGCCCCGGCTTGCGGGCTGGACGCGAGCCCCTCTCCTTGAGGCTCCCCAGCCGGGGGAGAGCCGCAGCCGGCTAGCAGCAGCAGAGTCAGCAGAGCCAGCAGAGCGGCGGCCAGCAGGGCAGTGAAGAAGGGATTCAAAGGATGGCTTTTCATATCGCACCTCGTTCTCTCGTTTTCTCAGGATCAAGCGCCTCATTTTTCTGTTGACGGGGGTAGTGAAAAATGATAACGTGTACCAAGGTATTATGATAAACGAATCGCTTTCAAAAAACATTCGATTGAGAAGAGAGTAACATTGTTCAGCAAGAAAGTCAAGGGCCCGGAGAAGGCCCGTAACCACCGTAACCACAGCCGTTTCCTTATGCCGCTTTTATTTGCCGCTTTGGCTTGTGTGGTGTTTCTGTCCTTCGGGGTCGGCTACTACCCCCTGACGCCGGCGCAGGTGGTCAAAGGCTTCGCGGCGGGCTTCGGGTACAAGGGCGATATACTGCCCCAGGCGGTAACGATATTTTGGCATATCCGGCTGCCGCGGATACTTTCCGCCGCGCTGATCGGGGCTTCCCTGTCCGTAGCGGGCTCCGTATATCAGGGCATGTTTCGCAACCCCCTGGTATCGCCGGACATACTTGGCGTGTCTTCCGGCGCGGGCTTAGGTGCAGCTCTCGCCATCCTGTACGGCTTGCCCGGCTTGCTTATCCAGCTTTCGGCCTTCGCCGGAGGGGCGTCCGCCGTGGTGTTTTCCTACCTGATCAGCCGGAGGTCCGTCCACTCCCAAGCCCTGAGCCTGGTTCTGACCGGCTCCATGGTCATGGCCCTATGCAACGCCGGCGTCACGATGATCAAGTATATCGCCGACCCTGGTAATGTACTGCAGCAGCTCGTCTTCTGGCTCATGGGCAGCCTGGCTAAGGCAAACCTGGAGTCATTGGGCTGGAGCGCGGGGCCCATGGCGGCGGGGCTCATCCTCATCTATCTTCTGCGGTGGCGCGTCAACCTGCTTACCCTTGACGACGAGGAGGCGAAAAGCCTGGGCGTCAATATCAGACGGTACCGGGTGATCCTCATCGCCGCTTCAACCATGATGAGCGCCGGAGCGGTCTGCCTCGGCGGCCTTATCGGCTGGGTAGGGCTTATGGCGCCCCACATGTGCCGCGCCCTGGTGGGGCCGGACTACCGGCGGCTGATCCCGGCTTCGGCTATGCTTGGGGCTGCCTACTTAGTGCTCATGGACGACGTCGCCCGCTCGGTGCTGTCCATGGAGCTCCCCCTGGGGGTAGTGGTCAGCGTGATGGGGGCTCCGTTCTTCATCTATCTGATGATCAAGCGGAGGGGGGAATAGGTTATGCCTGACGGCATGGTATCGCGAGATATGGCGCTGGAGATCGACGACCTGTCCGGCGGGTACGGCGGGGCGGACGTGGTAAAGCATATCCATTGCGCGGCGCAAGCCGGGGAGATACTTTGCCTCATCGGCCCAAACGGCTGCGGTAAGACGACTTTGTTCCGGCTGATCCTGGGCATGATCCCCGCTTCAGGCGGGGAGATACGCCTGGGGGGCAAGCCGTCGCTTACCCTCCCGCCCGCGGAGCTTGCGAGGCATATCGCTTATATCCCCCAGTACCACACGCCGGCCTTCGCTTATACCGCGCTGGACGTCGTCATCATGGGCAGGGCGGGACGGATATCCCC
The DNA here is from genome assembly GCA_009782505.1 of Clostridiales bacterium. Taxonomy (GTDB): domain Bacteria; phylum Bacillota; class Peptococcia; order DRI-13; family UBA5745; genus WRMS01. Next base: position 37,675 of record WRIW01000010.1, on the reverse strand, counting down.
CTTCGGCGCGCCGAAGAGGGAAGACCGGGACGCGGCTTTCGCGGCTCTGGACAAGTTGAAGATCAGCCGTTTGGCAAACGCGAAGTATACTTCCCTTAGCGGCGGGCAGCGGCAAATGGTATTGATAGCCAGGGCGATATGCCAATCGGCAAGCATATTCATGATGGACGAGCCGGGGGCCAGCCTGGACTACGCGAATCAGCAGCTTCTGATGAATGTGACTGCCAGCCTCGCGGAACAAGGGTACTGCGTAGTGATGTCCACCCATAGCCCGGAGCATCCACTGGCCATAGGCCACAAGGCGCTGCTGATGCGGGGCGGGGAGGCGGTGGCTTTCGGAAGGCCGACGGAGGTGATCACGCCGGAGATACTGCAAGAGGTCTATGGGATAGAGATCGACGTGGTCACAGCGGAGGACAGATACGGCGCGAAGAGAACGATTTGCCTGCCGGTCAGCGCCGAGCCCTCACCCGTTACTGTTCAGGGGGATGGGCGCCTAAAGCGTGGCGATTTGTAAGCGATGGATTGAACGGCTTCGTTTAACAGATAAGCAATCGCAAATTGAGCAAATCCGTGGGTGCGACATGGACGTCGCACCAGACGGAACGCGACACGACGTCGCGTTGTAGTCGTCAGGATTAGCATCGAACGATTGCTATATCTGGCCGAAGCTGTGAACCATCGCGGCAAATGGACGCGCCTTAGACGCCCATCCCTCTGAATAGTAAAAACGGTGACGCCGAATCAAAAAATTTGACAGATTGGTTAATAAAGGATATTATAGCAGTGACGCCGGCTGAGGCTGGCGCCCCAGAGCCTGAAGACTAACGAGGTGTTAGACATGGAGCAAAACGTATTAGCCGAAGAAACGGGAAAAATGTCGCTGCACAACAGTATGGAAGAGATCGTCTTTGAGAAGACGAAATCCATCATCTCCAAGATGAACATGTGCCAGTGCGAAAAATGCTTTTGGGACGTGTGTTCCCTGGTGCTCAACCAACTGCCGCCGAAGTATGTGACTTCAACCAAAGGCAAGCTGATGGCGAAGCTGCCGTCCATGTCCCATAAGAAGGACGCCGATCTCACGATCCTGATCACCCAATGCGCGAAGATGGTGCAGGAGAAACCCATGCATTAAGTCAGGCTGATTCTTTTTTTAAACATCAAACGAAAGCTACGCCGCCCCCCGGGCTTTGGCGTAGCTTTTCTCAGTCGTGGACGCTACACTAGGATTAGGGGTTCGGCTCCCCTGATCCTAATGGGTAAACAAGGCGGACATGCGCATGAGGGCGTCCGATAAGGTCTCCCTGGAGCAGGCGAGATTCATCCGCTGAAAGCCTTCGCCGTCTTCCCCAAAGGCGGCGCCGTCGTATACCCATAGCTTCCCCTTCTCAGCCAGCCGCTGATTGAGCTCCTTGCTGCTGAACCCGCAAGCCCAGCAGTCCAGCCAGAGCAGATAAGTGCCCTCCCTCTGTACCGGGAAGACGCCGTGTATGTACTGGCGGAGAAATTCCTTGACATAGGCTTCATTATCGTCGATGTACTTCAATAGCTGCTCCAGCCAGGGCCGGCCCTTCTCGTATGCGGCCTGGCAGGCGGCGAGCCCCATCACGTTGGGCTCCTCATACCCGGTGGCCATCCTGGCGCTCCGCCACGCCTGGCGCAGCTCCTCATTGGCGATGAACGCGTGGGAGATCTGAAGGCCCGATAAGTTGAAGGTTTTACTGGGGGAGGTGAGGGTGACGGCGATCTGCTCCAGCTCCGGCGCCAGTCCGGCAAATACCCTATGAGTAAAACCCTGGGCGGTGATGTCGCAATGGATCTCGTCGGAGACGACGATGACGCCGTTGCGCTTGCAGATGTTGCCCAGGCGTTGGAGCTCCATCTGGCTCCAGACGCGGCCCGTGGGGTTGTGGGGGTTGCACAGGATGAAAAGCTTGACGTTTTCCTGCTGGACTTTTTGCTGGAAATCCTCAAAGTTGACCGTGTACTCCCGGGAGGAATACGTGAGGGGGTTTAACACAAGCTTACGCCCGTTGAGGCGGATGGAGCTGTAGAACGGGCTATAGACCGGGGTCTGGATGATGATGCCGTCGCCGGGCCTGGTAAAGGCTTTGATGGCGGTATTGATGGAGAATACCACGCCGGGCGACTCCAGTATCCATTCTCTCTGCACGGGATAGCCGTGCCAGGCGCCCCACCAGTCGATGATGGACTGATAGTAGCTGTCCCAGGGCTCGGCATAACCGAAGACGCCATGGTTCACCCTTTGGCGGAGCGCGTCCAGGATGGGGGGGGCAGCCGGGAAGTCCATGTCGGCTACCCAGAGGGGCAGTACATCCTCAGGATAACCGTGCCGCTTGGCGGAGTCGTATTTCAAGCTGCCCGTGTGGCGGCGGTCTGGCACGGCGTCAAAGTCGGCGTCAGCCTGCTGCTGTGACAAGGCCTGGGGCTGCTGCTCCTGAGGCTGTGGCTGCCGGACTTCGCCGGTCATCCGTATAGTGCGGCCCCGGGGAATCATCGCCATGGGAAACCCTCCTTTATCGATGGTCTGATTTCCCCTCAAGTATACCAGAAAAGCGGGTAGACTGTAACGCCTAAATTTTGCATTTCGTGGACGCTGCACTGGTCTCTATCCAGTGCCCTTAATCTATGCTATACTTGTTCGTGTAAATCATTTCTGAAGCTGGGGGGATATCCTTTGGAAGACCCGTTAATATGGCGGCTTTTGACTTTGGCGGTACTGATCCTGATCAACGCCGTTTTTACCATGGGGGAAATCGCGGTGATTTCCGTCAACGACAATAAAATCAGGCGGATGGCCGACGATGGCGACGAGAAAGCGAAGCGTATCGTCGTGCTCCTGGAGAAGCCGAGCCAGTTCTTCTCCACAACGCAGATCATCGTCACCCTGGCGGGCTTTCTGGCAAGCGCCCTGGCGGCGGACAGCTTCTCCGGCCCCCTGGCCGGATGGTTCGTACGGCAGACCGGCGCCGGAAATGTAGCCTTGGTGGGTAACGTATGCCTGGTGCTGATCACTGTGCTGCTGTCCTATTTCACGCTGATATTCGGCGAGCTCGTGCCAAAGCAGGTGGGTATGCAGAAAGCGGAGCCTGTGGCGTTTGTGTTCGCCGGCTTGCTGCTGCTCATCGGCAAGGCCCTGAAGCCTTTCGTACTGCTGCTCACCGCATCTGCCAATGCCGTGTTGCGCCTCCTGGGCATAGACCCGGCAGGGGAGCCGAGCAATGTGACGGAAGAAGAGATACGGATGATGGTGGATATCGGCGAAGAGAAAGGCTCCATCGCGGCGGATGAAAAGGAACTCATCACCAATGTCTTTGAGTTCAACAACAAGAAAGCCGAGGACGTGATGACCCACCGCACCGACCTGTGCATGCTGTGGATCGACGAGGAGCCGGATGAGATCCGCAAGGTGATACTGGAAAATGGCTTCACACGGTTTCCCGTGTATGACGAGGATGACGACGATATATTAGGCATACTCCATCTGCGGGATTATCTGGCGAATATGCTGTCCCCGGAACCCGCGCCGCTGAAAGACCTCCTGCGGCCGGCATACTTCATCCCGGACAATGTCCCCGCGGACATGCTCTTCCGGGACATGCAGCGGGAGAAGATACATCTGGCGGTGGTGGTGGACGAGTACGGCGGCACCAGGGGCGTCGTGACCATGGAAGACCTGGTAGAGGAGATCGTAGGCAACATCTACGACGAGTACGACGAGGCCCCCGAGGTCATCCAGAAGATAGACGATACGACCTGGCGCGTGCCGGGGTCGGCGGAGCTTGAGCAGCTGGAGGAAATCTTTGACGTCAGGCTGCCCCAGGACGAGTTTGATACCTTGGGCGGGCTTGTATTTAGCCAACTCAGGGCGATACCCGAGGACGGGACCAAGCCGGTGATCGAAGCCTACGGCCTGCGGGTGCAGGTGGAGGAAATACTGGACCACCGGGTGGAGAAAGCCCTGGTCGTCAAGCTGGAGGAGGAGAAGCCCGAGGACGGAAAAGACGCGGAAGGCGATGGCTGATACGAAGCGGGCGCAAAGTCGACATACTTTGCGCCCTTTTTCACACAGGAGACACAATCCCCTTGTATAATGGGCTTATGAACGGCATGAAAATATTGATCGTAGACGACGAAAGCAGAATGAGGAAGCTGCTCCATGACTACCTTGAGGCGTCCGGCGTCCAGATACTGGAAGCCGCCGACGGCCAGGCAGGGCTGGATATATTCCTTGGCGTGAAAGGGATAGACCTGGTCATCCTGGATGTGATGATGCCGAAGATGGACGGCTGGCAGGTGTGCCGGGAGATACGCAAGGTATCCAACGTGCCGGTGATCATGCTTACCGCCAGGGGAGAGGAGCGGGACGAGCTGAAGGGCTTTGACCTGGGCGTGGACGAGTATATATCCAAGCCGTTTAGCCCCAGAATACTTGCCGCCCGTATCGAGGCCCTGATCCGCCGCAGCAAGGGGCAGAAAAATACCCAAGCCATGCTTCTGGGGGATTTGTCCGTGGATCGGGAAGGCAGGAAGGTCACAGCCGCCGGGGTCCCGGTGGAGCTGAGCTTCAAGGAGTACGAGCTACTCAACTTCCTCATCGACAACCGGGGCGTCGCCCTTTCCCGGGAGAAGATACTCAACCAGGTCTGGGACTACGACTACTACGGCGACACGCGCACCATAGACACCCATATCAAGAAGCTCCGCCAGAAGATAGGGGTGTGCGGCGCCTACATCGAGACCGTGCGGAATATCGGGTATAAATTCGAGGTCCCCGCGTGAAAAGCATTCGGAGCAAGCTGCTGACCTTCATGTGCTGCCTGACGGCCTTTGTGCTGATCTTCGGCTGGCTGGTCAACAGCCTTTTTCTTGAGCGTTTCTATCTCTACAGCAAAGGCAACACCCTTCTCCGCTCCATGGCTTCCATCAATCAAATGTACAATTCCGGTGAAGACGTGGAGCTGGAGATGGACAAGATGCAGGTCAATCAAGGCGTGCAGGTCATCATCTTTACCCAGAGGCTGGAGGTCAGGTACTATACCTGGCAAAACGTCATGAATCTGGGTTTCGGCCGGATGAGGATCATGGGCGAGCCCGACCTGCTCGGATTTGTCAACCGGCAAACCAACAACAACTACGAGATAAGCCGGAACTATGACGAGCGGCTGGGGATGGAGTACCTGGATTTGGTGGGGGCGCTGGACAACGGATACTATGCCTTGCTGCGCATACCGATACAGACCATCACCGACAGCGCCGGGATAGCCAACCGCTTCCTGCTCATCACAGCAGTGTTCAGCATACTTGTCTCTATGCTCATCAGCTGGCGCCTGTCCACCCAGATAGCCAGGCCCATCCGGGCGGTGGAAGACATCGCGAAATCCATGTCCTCCATGGATTTCTCCCGGAGGATAGCGGTAGGGTCCCGGGACGAGATCGGCTCCCTGGCGTCCAGCATCAACGCCCTCTCCGACCATTTGCAGGAGACCATCGAAGAGCTGCAGGAGAAGAATGCCCAACTGGAGGAAGACATCGACTATATCTCGAAGATGGACGAAAGGCGCAAAGAGTTCCTCGCCAGCGTATCCCACGAGCTCAAGACGCCCATCGCGCTCATCCAGGGCTACGCGGAAGCTTTAGAAGAGAAGGTGGTCACCAGCGAGGAGAACCGGGACTACTACTTCCATGTGATCTCCGACGAGGCGGACAAGATGAACGCCCTGGTCAAAAAGCTGGTGAGCCTGAATAATCTCGAAGCCGGCCATGACGAGCTGTATCTGGAAGACTTCGACGTCGTCGCCCTGGTGCGTTCCGCGGCACAGCGGGGCAGGTCGCTGCCCGGGGCGGAGGAGCTGGACTTCCTCCTGAAGTGCCCGGAAGAGGCTTGGGTCACCGCGGATGATTTCCTCATTGAAGAAGTGGTGTTCAACTATATCACCAACGCCATACACTACGCCGCCGGGCGGAAGTTTGTGCGAATCACCGTGCGGCAAATGCAGGAAACGCCGGGGAAACCCGTCCGCGTGGAGGTCTTCAATAGCGGGAGTTACCTAAATGACGAGGAGCGGGAGCGGGTCTGGGAGAGCTTCTATAAAGCGGACAAATCCCGCAGCAGGGAGTACGGCGGGAGCGGGCTCGGCCTCAGCGTGGTGAGGGCGGCTATGGAGCGCCATAAGTGCGCGTATGGGGTGGAGAACATAGAGGACGGCGTCAGCTTCTGGTTCGAGCTGCCCGCCGCCTCTGAGTAGAACACAGTGGGGACGGTTCTTTTGTGTTTTGCGCAAAACACAAAAGAACCGTCCCCACTGTGCTTAGGGATGTTTCTCCACCCAGATGTTGTACACCACAACGGCGGAGATGATGACGACGCCCCCGGCGATGGAGTAGGGGCCTGGTATCTCGCCGGCAAATAAGGCTACCCAGACGGGGTTGAGCATGGGTTCCAACGCGGTGATGAGGCACGCCAGCAAGGCGGGCGTTTTTTTTATGCCGATGGAAAAGAACACGTAAGCGAACCCCACCTGCACGATCCCCAGGAAGGCGGACATACCCCAGCCGACGGGGTCGGCGGTGACAGAAGTGAGCACAAAGGGCAAGCCAATGGCGGCGTTGATGAGGAAACCGAGAAATATAGACTGCTCCGTATCCACGTCGGGGCGCTTATTGCAAATGAAGACGCCTGCGAAGCTGAGCCCCGAGCACGCGCCGAAGATGTTGCCCAGCAAACCCCCCGCTTCCAGGTGGTCGGCAAACAGGATCGTCATGCCCAGCAGCGTCGCCGATACGGCGAGCGCCGCGCTGAGCCGGGGCTTCTTCCGGTACAGGACAAGCTCGATGAGGATGATGAAGACAGGCGCGGTGAACTGCAGCAGGATAGCGGCGACAGCGGTGGTCAGCTTATTTGCGAATACAAAGAAGACGGTGGTGGCGGAAAGGCATATGGCGGCGACCGCATTACCGGGGGTGAAGCTGACCTTGATGCTTTTCCGATAGACGGCGAATACGGCTGCGGCAAATATCGCCCGCAGGCCGATGATGCACATGGCGCTCCAGGGGATGAACTTGAGGCACAGCCCGCCGAAGCTCCAGCAGACGGCGGCGGCAGCCAGGTAAAGAGAACCTTTGCGGTCGGGTAGCGGCATGACGAGCTTTTCTCCTTTAAAGAGCTACACCATAGCGGCGCAGCTTTGGCAGGCGTTATCATCAGGATTATAGCAGGAATGGCGCGGGCGCGCAATGGAGCGGGTCCCCGCTCCCGCGAACGGAGATGATTCACATGGATGGTCACACTTATCATACTTGATAGATAATATCCAGTTAGAAAATGAAAATAACAATTCGATGAATCTTATCAAGTGTGACCGAAGTGTGACTGCAGGCCGATATAATGGGACTGTAAGATGAATCAAAAGGCAACTGACCAAGCAAGAAAAGCCACGAAGTATAAAGAAAAAACGAAAAGCCCCAAAATTGAAAGGAGAATCCCCATGGAAAAGAATTCATTGAAAAAGTCCCTGGCCATCATCCTCACCGCCCTGATGATTTTTGCCCTGTGCCCCATCGCGGTATTTGCCAACGACGTGATCGAAGACGACGACGACGGAATCATCCCAGCCGCTGAGATCAACTACAGCGAGTACTACGCCCTCTTGGACGAATACAACGACCTGTTCGGGAAATACAAAGACGAAGCAGCCAAATTCAACGGATTGATGGATACCTTCGAAGGCCTGGAGAAAGCATACGAAGACGCCTGGGAAGCGTATCAAACCTTAGCCGACGCTTACGAGCTTGAGGATTCGGACGTCTCTTATGACGAAGTGAAGACAGCTTTTGACGCAGCAGCAACCGCCTATGATACTCTGGAATCCTTCTATATGGATAACGACCTCGAAGCTTTACAGGATGAGATCAACGCCCTCGTCGGCCTGCTCGAAGTCCTGGCGACGGAAATCAAAGCAGCCTTCGGCGACGCAGTCGGTGAGTACCATGAATTAATAACGCAGTTCAAAAACGAGATGAAGGAATTCCGCAGCGACTATGAAGCGTTCCTGCAGGCGGAAGCGAAAAAGCTGGCCGCCCATGAGAAAGCCGTCCAGGATTATGAAGAGGAATTGCTGAAGTGGCAGGCGGACAAAGAAGCCTATGAGGAGTATCAAAAAGAACTGGCTAACATGACCGGCGAGGGCTGGTATGTAGTCGGACCGTACACCGGAAGCAGCAAGCTCACTTGGTACGGCCCTTCGAACCAAGACGGCGATGGTGGAAACATTGATATACGTACCAATGCTTTGCTGAAGGAAATCGGCGTGTCGATCCCGAAGAACAGCGACTACACCGCACACCACATCAATTTCGTCGCGGACAAGGACGCGCAGGACGGATACTTGGACGTGATCATTGAAGATCAAAACAACAACAACACAAAAATCGTTGTCCGCGTATTCATCACTAAAGGCAAGACCGTGTCTGTCGTACAGCCTTTCCCATACAGCCAGGGCGGGATACATAGGGTAGCCCTCGGCGAATTCACCCCGGCAGCGTCAGATCCAGGCGAGGAGCCCATCAAGCCTGAGGATTACACACCCGGCGATTTCGACGGGCTGCGCCCTGACCGGCCTAACAAGCCCCAGAAGACCAAACTCCCCAATGGGACGGAAGTATGGGTTACCCTCAATGAGATTGGACAAATCATCGCGATCAAAGAAGTAGACCCTGACCCGGATCCCGACACCGAGCATGAATGCGACCTGAGCTACAGGATCGTGAAGCTCGTGAGCCTTGACGGCGAAGAGTACAGCGAAATGGTAGAAGCCGCGGACGGCGCGAAAGTATACTTCAAAGTAACCATCACCGCGGTATGCACCGTAGAAGGCTGCGAAATGGAAGACGGCGACGAGACCGTAGTGGTATGGAACGACGTCTACGCCCCCCAGGGCGGCGGGGAGATGACCCTGACGCTGGCGGACGGGCTCTACAGCGGCGAAGCTACCTACGAGTGGACCGTGGACGTGGATGAAGCTGATGAAGACGGCATAGTCGCCAACATCGCGGAGATCGCCGGCATGGAGCTTCAGGCTGAAGCGAGAGTGAAAATCAAGACGACCACGACGGTCATCGAAGGCGACGCCGACGCTGACGCGGATGGCGACGCGGATGGCGATGGAGACACCCCGCAACGCGACACCCAGCCCATCGTGCCTTTCACACCAGTCACCGCCGAGATCCCCGACGCGACCCCTCCCCTGGCCGGCCTGATGGAAGTCACCCTGCCTGAGGAAGAAGAGTTCGTGATCATGGACGAGGATATCCCCCTGGGGAACCTGCCCCAGACCGGCTCTACCGCCAACGCGGCGATGGGCGCGGCAGGCCTGATGGCAGCCCTCTTCTCCCTGGCCGGCGCGGGCGCCACCCTCGCTAAGAAAGAAGAAGATTGACCCTTACATAAAGCGACAAACCCTTACACCTCCTTTCACGAAACGCCCCCGTCAAGCCTGGCGGGGGCGTTTCGCGCATGTCGGCCTTTATCGCCTACTTGACGATCAGCCAGACGCCGAGGGCGATCAGGATAAGGCCAAATACGCTGAACCAAAGCGCTGTGCCCTTGTCCCCGAGCTTTTTGACGAAACCCTGCACCTTAGCCATGCCCCAGATCTTTTCCGGCTTCTTCAGCGCGACGTAGATCGCAAATACCCCGTACGCCGCCGCGAGGACGCCCAGTAATGCCCACCAATTCATGATATAGCCTCCTTCATGTTTTATACTAATTTCCTTTTTATCCCGGGATAGAACAAGAGATACGCGACGAAGGACAGCGCCATAGTCAGCCCTGTGTCACGAAGGACGGTGCTCCACCGCGCCGTCTGCGTCAGTACGCCCTTCACGCCGTCATACGCCCAGTAGAACGGGCTCCAGTAGAAAAGCCACTGCCAGCCCGCGCTGATCAGCTCCGCGGCTAAAATCGACGCTACAAAAGGCACCAGCAGCAGCTTCAGGCTCGCCATGGCGGATATGAAATCATTGCTGCTCAAGCCAGCCATGAAGCCCACGACAAAGCTGATGAAAGACGCGCTGAGGAGGATGAGCAGCACTTGGGGGAAATCCACGCCGAAGAATCCCGCCGCCAGGACGCATAACGCGCCGCACACAAGGCTGTTGACCACTCCGGTGAGGCTCTTCCCCACCACAAAGCTTGTCAGCGGCACCGGCGAGACGCGAATGGCCCGGATGGTACGGTCTACCTTTTCGTCCACGATATTGATGGAGATGAGCATGCCCGACATGACAGTCACGATCAGGACGAGGGCGGTGACCAGCGTTATTTTCAGGGGAGGGTCGGTCCTGCCAAAATCATGGAACAAGACTTTCGAGGGGTCAGCCAACACGCCCTGCTCCCAATACGTCTTCAATGCCTTTACCGCGCTTATGATATAGTCGGGCTCGTTCCCCTGGGTCAGGATGACGTATCCTCCCGCGCCGTCGGGGACGATGGCGGCGATATCGTCCCGCTCAAGGACGCGTTTTTCCAGCGCGGCCATATCATTGAACAATTCTACGCCGGCGTATATTTCCATATACGAGGCTTGCGCGGGGTTCTCGCCCCGCAGCAGGGCAATTCGTATGGGCGTATCGGAAGCCCCCGGCGTGGCGAGGCCGATGATGAACGCCAGCACGACGGGAACAACGATGATCCAGACGGCGATGAACTGGCGGAACGTACCTTTTAGATCGCGAAGGAATATCCGTATCGTTTTCATATCGCTTACCCCCCAACCCCGATACCGGCGGCTTTATAGCGCCTCGCCGACAGGGGCATCAGTATGAGGCCCCCGGCAGCCAGGCCCGCGCAGCACAGGAGCACATAACCCGCGTCCCTGTCAAGCAGGGACTCTTTCACGCTCTCTACGATATAGTAGCTTGGGATGACCTTGACCCACGGCGCGTTCAGCCCGGCTATCATGCTGAGTATGCCCGGTATCATCAGGACGACCAGTATGGCAAACACAGCGGTAAACGCCTTGCCGATGTCCTCGAAAAAGCTTGCCAGCAGAGCGCCGATGGATACGGTGAAGAAGCTGCCGCAGACGATGATGAGGCACAGGAGGAAATAATTCGCGCCGCCGCCCATGACAGGCGCCGTGATGATGAGGCCCACAGCCAGGGAGGTGAGCGTCACCGCTGACATTTTCGCCGTGAGATATACGCCCATGCGGGAAGGCGTCACGCGCAGGGCTTTGATGACCTTTGTCTTCTTATCCTCCACGATATAGCCGGCTGTGACAAGGATGCCCATCAGTACGCAGTTGACCGAGAGCATCAAAGGCAGCACGCTTTGGCGGTCGGCAAGCTTGCGGGGGTTTTCCTCCAGGGCCCTGACCTCCTGCTTATCCGCCGCGTCGAGCAACTCGTTGAAATCCGACGACAATAAAAGCGTGACATACTCTTTGTACCGCGCGGTCTCATTGCCTTGCAGGAAATACTCGTACGCGGGATCGGCCCCCGGCTCGTGGAGCAGGGTACCGATATGGCCGGTGTCTTCGCATAAGGCGGACAGGCTGGCCCGATTATCCACTACATAAACATACTTCATGTCCGTCGTATAGAGCCTCGCCGGTATCTCATGCCCGCGATTCTTCAGCGTCACGCCCTCGGCGGGCCCGGCATCGGCAAATAGCGCCTCCTCCATGGCTTCGGCCTGCTCCCGGGGCAGGTCGATGAAGGCGTACTCCGTGGCGCGGGCGTCGAAATGCTCGGGCATGACGAAAAGCAATACGACCAGGCATATGACCGCCACGGCGATCTCCGAGTAGAAGTAGATGCTCCGGGAAAGCAGGGTAAGCTCACGCCGTATGCTCGGCAGCAGTTTCATCGCCGATCAGCTCCTTTCCCGTAACTTTGATGAAGATTTGCTCCAGGGTCGCCTCTTCGGTATGCATACGCCGGATTTGGCAGTGGTCGATGATGTCTTTGAGGGCGCGCTTATCCTCCTCGTCTTCCGTGGACAGGGATTGCCGCCGAATCTGGCCGTCCAAGACATACTCCACGTCCACAAAGCTTTTGCCAAAACGAAGCTTTAGTTCCTTAGGGGAATCGATGAGCTTGATTTCGCCATCCACGATGAAGGCTACCCGGTCGCATAGGTCGTCGGCGATAGACATACTATGGGTGGTGAGAAACACAGTGACGCCTTCCTGGTTCCGCTTCTTGATGATATCTTTGATATCCGCCGCGATGGCGGGATCCAGGCCGCTGGTAGGTTCATCCAGGAACCAGAGCTTCGGGTCGTTGATCATGCTTCTCGCGAAATTGATACGCTGCCGCATCCCTTTGGAAAACTCGCCGCACTTCTTCTTCGCCGAGGATTCCAGCCCGACCATGCGGATAAGCTCCATCGGCCCCCGGCAGGGCACGTCGAATAAGCTTGCGAAGAACGCCAGATTCTCCACCGCGGTCATCTTCGCGTATAAGTTGGGTTGCTCGAAGGAGACGCCGATCTCGTTGTACAGCTTCAGGCTTGGCTTCCTCATGTCGTGGCCGGCTACCTCTACCTTGCCCTTCTGCATGGGAAGCAGCCCGGTGATGATATTTTGCGTCGTAGACTTGCCCGCGCCCGATGGCCCGAGAAAGCCAAATATCTCGCCTTCCGCCACCGAGAAACTCACATCCCTTACGGAATAGTCTTCATTGTGGGAGTAGGAGTGGTAGAGGCCCTCTACCCTGATCATGTCGCCCATCGCTTTCGCCCTCCTTATGCGTACCGCCGCCGTCCTCCGAGTATAATGACCTTAAAGTCATATGACTTTAAGGTCATTATATAGCGGCGGATTTTCGCTGTCAATAGGAAATTCGGCTTCTTGACAAAAATTAGCCTTTGGTATATAAATAGATTAGCACTCGACAAGCGAGAGTGCTAATCATTCTGTTTCGGAGGGTAAGGCGATGAGGAAAAAACCATTTAAAACCGAATCTAAGCGGATATTGAACCTGATGATCAACTCCATCTACACCCATAAGGAGATATTCCTGCGGGAGCTGATATCCAACGCCAGCGACGCCATGGATAAGCTATACTTCAAAGCGCTGACGGAAGGAAGCGGAGAGGTCAACAGGGGCGACTTCGAGATATTGATCGAGGCAAATAGGGATACAAGGACGCTGACGATCAGGGACAACGGCATCGGCATGACCCGGGAAGAGCTGGAAAACAACCTGGGCACCATCGCCAAGAGCGGGACCATGGATTTCCGCCAGGAGAATAAAGACAGCCTGGAAAGGAAGAAGCCAGCCGGCGCGGAAGAGGACGAAGAAGACGGCGCGGAAGATGACGCCTCCGCCGGGGTTGATTTCGTCTTAAGCGGCGACGACGACGACGTTGCCGACGCAGGTGATGCCGCCGCCACTGAGGTTGACGCCGGCGCCGCCGGTGCCGACGCTGCCGCCGGTGCCGACGCTGCCGCTGATGCGGACGCCGCCACTGCTGACGCTGCCGATGCGGACGCGGACGCCGACGAGCCCCTGGATATCGACATCATCGGCCAGTTTGGCGTGGGCTTCTACTCGGCTTTCATGGTCAGCAAACGGATCACGGTCATCAGTAAAGCCTACGGCAGCGACGAAGCCTGGCGCTGGCAATCCGAGGGCGCCGACGGCTACGGCGTCGAGGCTTTCGAATGGGACGGTATGGGGACGACGATCATCCTGGAGATCAAGGAAAACCAGGGCGAGGAAGACTACGACCAATACCTGGAGCAGTATAAGATACAGGAAATCGTCAGGAAGTACTCCGACTATATCCGCTACCCCATCAAAATGGAAGTGACGAAGAGCCGCCCAAAGGCCGCAGCCGCAGACGCGGGCGACGACGGCGACGAGCGTAAGACGCCGGAGTATGAGAGCTATCAGGAGATCGATACGTTAAACAGTATGGTCCCCCTGTGGCGGCGCAACAAGAGCGAGGTGGACGACGAGCAGTATGAGCGCTTCTATATGGAGAAATTCTACGATTACGAGAAGCCGCTTGCCCACACGCACATCAGCGCCGAAGGCACCATCAGCTACAACGGCATACTCTATATCCCCTCCCACGCGCCTTATAACTATTACAGCAAAGAGTACGAAAAAGGCTTGCAGCTCTACGCCAACGGCGTGTTGATCATGGATAAATGCGCCGACCTGCTCCCGGATTGCTTCAGCTTCGTGAAGGGCCTGGTGGACTCCCCCGACCTCTCGTTGAATATCTCCAGGGAAATGCTCCAGCAGGACCGTCAGGTGAAAGCCATCGCCAGGAGCCTGGACAGGCGGGTCAAGTCCGAGCTGATGAAGTTGCAGAAAGACGACAGGGAGAAATACGAGAGTTTCTTCAAGGACTTCGGCATGCAGATAAAGTTTGGTATCTACAATAGCTTCGGCGCGGATAAAGAGAAACTTCAAGACCTGCTGCTTTACCATTCGCTAAAGGAAGATAAAATGGTCACCTTGGCGGAATATAAGGAAAACATGCAGGAAGGGCAGGAAGCGATATACTATGCCTGCGGCGGCAGCGTGAGCCGGATACGGCAGCTGCCCCAGACCGAGCTTGTGCTGGATAAGGGCTTCGACATCCTGGCCCTTACCGACGACGTGGACGAGTTCGCCATCAAAATAATCGCGGAGTACGACGGCAAGCCGATAAAGTCCACTTCCGATAAAGACCTTGACCTGGAAAGCAGCGAGGAGAAGGAAGCGTCCAGGGAGCAGGCGGAAGCCCATAAAGACTTGTTCGCGTCGATGAAGGAAGCCCTGGGCGACAAAGTAAAGGAGGTACGGCTTTCCAAGCGGCTTAAGAGCCATCCTGTGTGCCTGACCAGCGACGGGCCCCTCTCCCTGGAGATGGAGAAGGTACTCAACTCTATGCCCACGGAGCAGGAAGTCAAAGCGGAACGGGTCCTTGAGATAAATAGCGGCCACGCTGTGTTTGAAGCCCTATCCAGGCTCGCGGGCAGCGATACCGAGAAACTGAGCAGCTATACGATGCTTCTCTATAATCAGGCATTGCTCATCGAGGGGCTGCCCATCGAGGATCCCGTCGCCTTCGCCAACGCCATCTGCGAGCTGATGGACTGAGGAGCGTCATTATGCCGGCAAAGCACAGCCAGAAGCTTAAGCTGCTCTATCTGATGCGATTATTTACAGAAGAAACGGACGAAGACCACCCCCTCACCATGGAGGAGATCGTCGGCCGGCTGGCCGCCCAGGGGGTAGAGGCGGAGCGGCGCTCGGTCTACGAGGACATCCGCCTGCTTCAGGATTTCGGCATGGACATCATCGGCGAGAAGAGGAAGCGGTATATTTACTATTTGGCAAATAGAGAGTTTGAACTCGCGGAGCTAAAGCTCCTGGTAGATACGGTCTCCTCCGCCCGGTTTGTGACGGGCAGGAAGTCCCAGCAGCTTATCCGAAAGCTGTCTTCACTGACCAGCAGGCATCTGGCCGGCCAGCTAAGGCGCCAGGTATATGTATCGGGGCGGGTCAAGACTTTTAATGAAAGCATTTACTACAATGTGGACGCCGTCCACCGGGGCATCAATGAAAACCGGCGGATATCATTTAAGTACTATGACTATGACCTGGGGAAAAACCAGGTGCTGCGCCGCCAGGGGGAGCGCTACCTGGTCAGCCCGTATCTGCTCTCCTGGGACAGCGAAAATTACTATATGGTAGCGTTCCACAGCCGCTACGGGCGGCTGGCGCATTTCCGGGTGGATAAGATGACGGACGTATGGGTAGAGGCGGAGAAGCGCCATCCGTTGACGGAAGACTTAGACCCGGTAGCGTACTGTAAGAGCGTATTCGGCATGTTTACCGGTGAGCAAATCCGAGTGAAAGTCCGGTTCGCTTCGGAGCTGATCGGCGTGGTCATCGACCGTTTCGGCAAAGACGTCTCGGTGGCGGCGGAAGCCCGGGCCGGGCAGGGCGGGAAAGAGGCCGCAAGCAGCGAAGCGGACGGCGGCGCAAACGGGCGCGAAAGTGGCGCCGACGACGGCCCAAAAGGGCAAAGCAAAGCCGGCGAAGCCGACGGAGCCTGCTTCACCGCGTATCTGAACGTTGCGGTGAGCCCGGTATTTTTCTCCTGGCTGCTGCAGTTCGGGCCCCGGGCGCAGATAGTGGAGCCCGTCGCGGTCAGGGAGCGGATGATCGCGTATCTGCGCGAGACGGCTTCAGAGTACGGCGTGTAAGGCCCAAGCAGCGCTGCCCCAGCCTGAACTATAGATTCAGCCTAAAATGCAAAAAATACCAATATTGCGGAGCGGTTTTACGTACACCTCTTTTTGTAGGATAGACGCAGAAAGGGGTGTTTTTTATGAGCTTTGGGCAATTCACATTTTGGTTTGTATTCGGCTGCGTCGTGTTTCTCATCGCTGCGGCCGGTTTTATTTCCACCTTGATGGAGAAGCCGCCGGATGCGGAACTCATGTTGAAAAGGGCAAAGTGAGAAGCAAACTATATCGTGATGCGCCCCAGGACGTCGCCGATGTTGTCCTGAATCAGCAGGGATGCTCTGGGGTCTTGTGAGGTGGCGCTTTTATTGATCAGGATCAGGGGCGCCCCGCTTAGAGACACGAGGCCGGCGGCGGGGTATACGACGAGGGATGTGCCGCCGACGATGAGCAGGTCGGCTTCCCGGAGATACTTCTCCGCCTGGCCCAGTACGCCCTGGTCCAGGGATTCTTCATATAGCACCACGTCGGGGCGGACGACTCCGCCACAGTCGCATGTCGGTACGCCGGACACGCCGGTAATGGCTTCGATCTTATGGGGCTTACCGCACTTCACGCAATAGTTCCGCCATATGGAGCCGTGGAGCTCCAGCACGATCCGGCTGCCGGCCGCCTGATGGAGCCCGTCGATGTTTTGCGTAATGACGGCGGAAAGCTTTCCCGCGCTCTCAAGCTCGGCTAGCTTCAGGTGGGCCGCGTTTGGTTTCGCGTCCAGGCGGATGACCCTGTCCCGGTAGAAATCATAGAAGTCCCCGGGCCTGCCGGCGAAAAAGCTATGGCTGATGATCGTCTCCGGCGGGTATTTGTATTTCTGGCTGTACAAGCCGTCCACGCTACGGAAGTCGGGGATGCCGCTTTCCGTGGACACCCCCGCGCCGCCGAAAAACACGATTCGGCGGCTCTTGTCAATGTAAGCTTGCAGCTCCCGGATTTTATTCATATTTGAAGTATACCATATTTCCTGATAAAATAGTCATGGATCGGGTGCGAAACGGATGTGGACGCAGCCAGAGGCGTGAGAGACAAGCAGTCGCGTAGGATATCGCGGTTCTGGCAAGGCAAACGAGAGGGGGCGGGAGCGATGCTGAAAGCTATATTTATCATCTGTCTGACGGTAGGCGGGCTGTACTCCGCGTTGTCCTTCGTCTTTGGCAATTTGTTGAATCTGGAGTTTGATTTCGACTTTGACTTCGACTTCGACTTCGATTTCGACCTGGGCAGCTTCCTGATGCCCCTCAAACCTTTTACGATCATGGTGTTTGTGGCAGTATTTGGCGGCGTCGGGCTGGTATCCACGCACTTTATGTCGCCGCCCATGGCGCTCATCCCCGCCACACCTGCCGGCATAGCCGCGGCAGGCGGGATGTATTATCTGGTCTACGTGAAGCTCCGGGGTTTCGAGACCCGCACCGCCAGCGAGGGAGACGCGGTGATGCAGCGGGCTGAGGTAGTGGAGCGCATCATGCCCGGCGGTTACGGCAGGATATCCTACGTCATCAATGGCAACACATTGTCCGGTGTGGCCATGGAGAAGAAGCCGGGCGGCGGCATAGAGAAGGGCCGGAAGGTCTTCATCATGGAAGTCAGGGACAATACATATTATGTCAGCGAAGACGTGGAATTTTTCGCGTCAAAGTAAAGGAGGCAGCCTGTGTCTGTCAAAGCGACATTGCGGCGCAGATGCTACGACACGAAATGAGCGCAGAGGCGTAGCCATAATTATATCAGGAGGATAGAATAGGCGGAGGCCGCCACGGACGGCGGCTCGACGCCGGTATGGCGGAGTAAGTCATGGCGCACGGGTGTTTCTATGCTATATATAGCAGTCGCTTGATAGCCACAGGCTGCCGGCAACATTTACAAAGAATGCGATAAGATAAAGGAGAGTGGATACAATGTTTGATTTCTTGACAGGTCCCATCGGTATCGGCGTACTGATCGTCGTCATCCTTGTCCTGATTATGCTGGCGGTGACAGGCATGTGGCGCAAGGTGCCCCAGGATAAAGCCATGGTCATCACCGGGCTGAGGAAGCGCGTCATATCCGGCGGCGGCGGCCTGGTCATCCCGCTTTTTGAGCGCACCGACCTGATCAGCCTGGAAAACATGCAGATCACTGTCAACGTAAAGGGCATGACCTCGGCGGGGGTGGATATCACCGTGGGGGCGCTGACCATACTGAAAATCAAAAACGTGGAGGAAAAAATCCTGGCCGCGATGGAGCAGTTTAACACCGGCAACACCGACAGCACTATACTCAATATCAAGAAAACTTCAGAAGAGGTGTTGGAAGGCAAGCTCCGCGAGATACTTTCTACGATGACGGTGGAGGAAATCTACAAGGACCGCGAAAAGTTCGCCAATACGGTGCAAATCGTGGCGGCGAAGGAACTGGAAGATATGGGCCTGGAAATCAAGGCGTTTACCATCAAGGAGATACGGGACGACCAGGGCTACCTGGAGTCCCTGGGCAAGAAGCAGGTGGCGGAGGTGAAGAAAAACGCCCTCATCGCGGAGTCTAACGCCCGCAGGGAGCAGGAGATAACCATCGCCAACAACGAGAAGGAAACCGCCACAAAGACAGCCGAGATGCGCAAGCAGACCACGATACAGCTCGCCATCGCTAAGCAGGAAGAGGAGGAAGCGCAGGCCCTGGCCGACGTAAAAATCGCCAACGCCAACAAGGATAAAGAGCTCATCGTCCTGGCGAACATGGAAGAAACCCAGCGCAAGAAGGCCCTAGCGGACGCCGCCTACGAGATCGAAGCCAACAAAGCCCGCAAAGATATCATCGCCACCCAGATGGACGCCCAGTTGGTGCAGGAAGACAAAAACGTCGAGCTCACCACGGCGCAGATGCAAGTCCAGCTTACCCGGGAGCAGCAGGAGACCACCGTGGCTACGCAAAAAGCCAAGCGCCGCCAGGAGGAGCTAAACTCCGAGGTGCAGAAAGAAGCGGAAGCCCAGGCGGAGAAGACGCGCGTACTGGCCGACGCGGAGCTGTATAAACGCATTAAAGAAGCCGAAGCGAAGAAGCAGGAAGACATCGCCATGGCGGAAGCCGAAGCCCAGAAGAAGCGCCTGGAAGCGGAGGCGGAGGCCGAAGCGGTGCGGGAGCGGGCCCAAGCCGCCGCCGAAGAGAGGAAGCTCGCCGCCGAAGCCGAGGCGGAAGCCATCCGCAAGCGGGGCCTGGCGGAAGCCGAGGCGCAGACTGCCAAGGCGAAGGCCGTGGAGGCCGAGGGCTTGGCCGAAGCCAAGGTCATCCGGGAGAAGGCCATGGCGGAAGCGGAGGCGAAGGAGAAGCTGGCGGAAGCGTACAACAAGTATGGCGAAGCGGCGATCATGGAGATGGCCCTCAGGGTGCTGCCGGAGATCACAAGCTCTGTGGCGAGCACTTTGGCGGAGCCTATCGGCAAAATCGGCGACATCACCATCGTGGATACGGGCGGCGGATCCGGCGGGAGCGCCGTAGGCAAGGTCACGGATATCACGGCGGAAGCGCTGACGAAGCTGCCGGCGGTGATCAAATCCCTGACCGGCATCGACGCAACTAAGCTGCTGACCCAGGCGGTAGGCGCTTTCGAAGGGAAGAATCCCGCCAGCCGGGAGGAGCAAGGCTAAGCATAACGCGAACTGAAGCGAGGTACGATAATTGTCACATACCATAGAAGGGACTTTCCTGCTGGAAAACGGCTTGGCCGCCAGCATGTACGGGCCCAACGATGAGAACATCAGCTTCCTGGAAAGCCGGCTGAACCTGCGCCTGTCCGGCAGGGGGGGCGAGCTGAAGCTGACCGGCGAGGAAAGCGAGGTCCGCCTGGGCCTGGAGCTGCTGTCCCAGCTGAGGGATATCGCGGACAAGGGGCGGGAGATAACCGTCGCGGATATCACTTACTGCATCGGCGCGCTACAGGAGGGGATGGCCAGGGATCTGGGCGAGGCATTAAACGAAGTGCTCCAAACCACGGTACGGGGCAGGCTTATCAAGGCGAAAACCATAGGGCAGTACCGTTATGTGCAGGCCATCAGGAAGCAGGACGTGGTGTTTGGCATAGGCCCGGCCGGTACGGGCAAGACTTACCTGGCGGTGGTCATGGCGGTGACCGCCCTGAAGAATAAAGAGGTCAACCGCATCATCCTTACCCGGCCGGCAGTGGAAGCCGGCGAGAAGCTGGGCTTCCTGCCCGGCGATCTCCAGGAGAAGGTGGACCCGTACCTGCGGCCGCTCTACGACGGATTGTATGATGTATTGGGGATGGAAGCCGCACAGCGCTATATCGAGAAATCCATCATCGAAATCGCTCCATTGGCATACATGCGGGGGCGAACCCTCGACGATTCCTTCATCATCCTGGATGAAGCGCAAAACACCACGCCGGAGCAGATGAAAATGTTCCTGACCAGGATAGGCTTCAACTCCAGGGCGGTGATCACCGGGGATGTGACCCAGATCGACATCGGGAAATCCCAGGAGTCCGGGTTGGTCTCCGTGCAGAGGGTGCTGAAAGGGACCGCGGGCATCAGCTTCCTCTACCTGACGAAGGTGGACATCGTCCGGCACCCGGTGGTGCAGCGGATCATACAAGCCTACGAAGAAGACGATGAACGCAGGGCCCGGGAGCAGAGAAGCGCGACGGGTAGGAGTTATTAGTGCTTCACAGAGTACGAGCGGAAGCGAGGCGCCAGGTTATGAAAAAAACATTCGGGGAAAGGCTGAAGAATATATTTCTTCCGGTAAACCCGGTGGTCAACGCGGTGCTGTGGGGCATTATCGCCATGGCGGGCGCTCTGGCGATATTTACCTCGTACTATCTGCCGCGAAATTTTTTCGTCGTGGAAGGCGAAGTATCCGACGTCACCATCGAGGCGGACAAGAGCGTCACATACGAAGACACAGCCAAGACCGAAGCGAACCGGCAGGCCGCCGCCGACCGGGTCATCGACATCTATGTCATCGACCATTCGGTGCTGCCGGAGCAGATCGGCCAGCTTGACCAGCTCTTCAAAGCCTGGGAGGAATTGTCCCTGCTTCCCGAGTACCCCGAGCCGCCCCCGCAGCCGGAGAGGCCCGCGTATGAAGAAGACGGCGAAGAAGGCCCCGGCGCGCAAAGCGGCGCTTTGCCTTATGGCGAAGGCACGCCCGGGGGCGGCGGCATAGGAGAGGGGGCTGGCGCGGAAGCGGGCGCAGGGCAGCCGGTGGAGCCGGCGGATACGGAGACCAGATTGGAGAAAGCAGCGCCGTACATAGCCCAGCTCCATATCCATGAAGGCACGGCGGAGGCGATACTGGCCCTGGACTCCTACTCGCTGCAGGCGCTGCGCAGCGAAGGGGTCAATATGATGATCTCGCAATGGTCGAAGGGCGTCCGCAAGGATGAGATCGAAGAATCCAGGAGGAAGATACTCGACGAGGTGCATCTCCGAATCAACAACGCGGACCAGGCCGCTTTTCTCGAATCGGCGTTTCTCTTCATCAGCCTGAACGCGAACCATATATTTGACGAGGAGCTGACAGCCCGGGCGAAAGCGGAGGCGGTGAGCAAAGAGCCGCCGGTGCTGAACTCGGTATTTCGCAACCAAAGGGTCATCGGCAAGGGCGAGGTCGTGACGGCAAATCATATCGAAGCCCTGAAAGCCCTGGGCTACCAGAGGAGCGAAGCGCCATATGTGCTCCTGATCGGGGTGGCGCTATTCACCGGATGCATCTTTTTCCTGCTGTCGAGGTATATGAAGCAGTTCCCCCCCAAGAATATGTCAGAGGGCAAGCACAACGCCTTGCTGGCCCTGATGTTTCTATTGATCCTGGGCATAGCCAGGCTGATCGCGGCCATCAATATCAGCCCGGAGCAAGTGGTGGCGGAGCAGATAGCCTACCTGATACCGGCTTCCACCGGGGCCATACTGGTCGCCATCCTGTTGGACAACTGGCTCGGGGTGTTTTTCGGCGCCATCGTCAGCATCTACGTGGGCCTGCTGTCCGGCGGGGGCCTGTCATACGCCGTGGTGGCTTTTGCCGGCAGCCTGATGGGGGTCTACGGGATAAGCCGGTATACGAAGCGCTCGGAATGGGCCAAAGCCGGCTTCATGATCGCCCTGGTGAACGCCTGGGTCATCGCGGGGCTGGGGACGATCAATAACCTGGACAGGATGGTGCTCCTATACGGGATGGTAATGGGGGCGGTCAACGGCTTCCTCTCGCCTATACTGGCATACGGCAGCCTGCCCTTCCTGGAGTCGGCCTTCCACATCACCACCAATGTCAGCCTGATGGAGCTGTCCGATCCGCGCCAGCCCCTGCTGAAAGAGCTGCTGCTCAAGGCGCCGGGGACCTATCATCACAGCATACTGGTGGGGAATCTGGCGGAAGCCGCCGCCGACGAGATCGGCGCCGACCCTGTGCTTGTGCGCGTGGGGGCGTATTATCATGATATAGGGAAGTCGAAACGCCCTTACTTCTTCGTGGAAAACCAGTTGTCCGACGCGAACCCCCACGAGAAGCTTACCCCGGCCCTGAGCGCCCTCATCCTCAGCTCCCATGTGAAGGACGGCATGGAAATCGGCAGGAAATACAAGCTTCCGGAGATGATACTGGACTTCATACCCCAGCATCACGGGGACGGTATCATGGCGTACTTTTATCATAAGGCCATCGAGGAAGCGGGGGACAGCGAGAGCGTGAAGGAGAGCGATTTCCGCTATCCGGGCCCGAGGCCCCAGTCCAAGGAGACCGCCCTGGTATCCATAGCGGACTCCGTGGAAGCGGCCATACGCTCCATGCATGTGAGCGGCGACGCCCTGGAGGCTGCCGTGAAGCGCATCATCAACAATAAGGTCGCCGACGGGCAGCTGGAGGATTCCGACCTGTCCCTCAGCGACTTGAAGACCGTAGCCCAGGTATTTACCAAGGTGCTTAACGGCATCTACCATAACCGCATCGAGTATCCGGACAATGTACAAGCCCTGATGAAGAGGGACGAGGATACGCAGGCTGGGGCGGGGGCGGCGGAGGAGATACCCCAGGCCGTCGCAGTGGCTACCGTGGCGGAGACGCCCCAGGGCACAGCAACAGCCACTACGCCGGAAATGCCCCAGGGTCTCGCGGCGGCTACCGCGCCAGAAATGCCCCAGGGCACAGCAGCAGCAGTGCCGGAAGGGGCGCCGGGGGAGACGCCCCAGGCTGGCTTGGCAGCGGATGATACGCCGCCAGGCGGCCCGGTTGCCGCGCCGGAACAAGCCGGGGCGGACGGCTGATGAAGCTGCTGATCAGCCGGCTGGGTGGCGGCACCCTTCCCGACCGGGAGACGGAGATATTGCTCCGCAGGGCGGTGAAGCTTTGCCTGATGCGGATGAAAGCGGGGGACGCTTGGGCCGTCGGGCTTACCCTGACGGACGACCGGGGCATACGGGAGCTTAACCGCGCCTACCGGGGGCTGGACCAGCCCACGGACGTGCTGTCATTCCCTTCGGGTGAAGGGCAGCCGGGGCGGCAGCCAGAGCAGATGGGGCAGCCAGGGCGGCAGGAGCGGCAGGCAGGGCGGCAGGGGATGCGGCATCCGTATCTGGGCGATGTGGTGGTATCCACGGAGCGGGCGGCGGAGCAGGCCGGGGCTTACGGGCACAGCTTCACCCGGGAGATGGCGTTTCTCACCGTCCACGGCGCGCTGCATCTGCTGGGGCTGGATCACGAGATAGAGGGGGAAAGGCTCCACATGGAAAAACTGCAGCGGCAGATACTTTGGGCCTTGGGGGTAGGGCGATGACGGATACCGGCGGCAAGCACCGCTTCGGCTCTGTGGCCCTTATCGGCAGGCCGAACGCCGGCAAATCCACCCTGGTCAACCGGCTGGTAGGGGAAAAGATAGCCATCGTCACCGACAAGCCCCAGACCACCAGAACCAGGATCATGGGCGTCGTCACCGCCCCCGGCTTACAGATGGTCATCTATGACGCTCCCGGCATACATAAGCCTAAGGACCGTTTGGGTAGAAATATGGTAAACGCGGCCCTGGGCGGGCTGCCGGCCGCGGACGTCATTTACTACATCACCGACGCCACGGGGGAGTACGGCGCCGGCGAGGCGTTTATCCTTCAAGTATTAGAAAAAATCAAGACGCCGGTGTTTTTGCTCCTCAACAAGGTCGATCTCCTGGCGAAGGAAGCCCTACTGCCCCTCATCGCTTCATGGACGGGGAGAAGGGACTTTACCCACATCTTTCCTTTGTCCGCGCTGAAAGGGGATAATGTGCGGGAACTCCTGGAGGCCACGGCAATGTGCTTCCCGGAGGGGCCCGCCGTCTACGACGAAGACGAGATGACCGACCAGCCTCTGAGGGTGATGGCGGCGGAGATGATACGGGAAAAGGCGATACTGTCGACCAGGCAGGAAGTGCCTTACGCGGTGGCTGTTTTCATCGAATCCATGGAGGAGCGGCGCGATGACCTCATGGATATCCATGGGGTCATCGTGGTGGAGCACGACAGCCAAAAAGGGATACTTATTGGCAAAAAAGGCGCCGTACTGAAATGGATAGGTACGGAAGCCCGCAAGGATATCGAGGAGCTACTGGGGATACATGTGAACCTCCAGCTCCGGGTACAAGCCAGGGCAAACTGGCGAAACAATGAACAACAGTTGAAACGCTTCATCGAATTTTAATCTTGATTTAACCCTTCGTTCATGGGAGATGAGGCAACTTATGGTACAATACAAAACAGAAGCCATAGTCCTCCGGCTCCGTAAGTACCGGGAAGCGGACGCCCTGGCGACGCTCCTGACCAGGGAAAGAGGAAAAGTCACCGTCGTCGCCAAAGGGATATACAAGCCTTCCAGCAAGCTCAGGGGCGGGGTGCAGCCTTACAGCATAAATGATATGATGCTTGACGCGGGGCGTTCGCAGCTCCATACTTTGATCCAGAGCGAGTGTATGGAGATGCTGCTCCCTTTAAGGCGGGATTACGACGCCTTGGCCTTCGGCGCCTACTGGGCGGAGCTCCTGGAAAACTTCAGCCAGGAGGAGCTTGCGGACGAGGAGCTGTACCAGCTGGCGAAAGCCGGCTTCCTGGGCCTGGCGGTCAACGCCGGCGCCCTCATGTGCAGGGTGCTGGAGGTACGGCTCATCGGGCAGCAGGGGCTGAGGCCGGATTTCGAGACCTGTTGCCGGTGCGGGGGGCCCCTGGGGAAAGAAAAGGCCAGCTACTTCTCCGAGGGCGCGGGAGGCTTCCTGTGCGGCTCCTGCGCGAAAGCCACGCCGGGGCATACCCGGGTAAGCCCGGCGGCGCCGGGCATATGGCGGGGGCTGGAAAACATGGCGTTGGATAAGCTGGGCAGACTGAGCGTCACCGGACAGCAAATGGAAGAATTAGGAAGCATACTAAGGAAATGGATCGCCGGACAAACGGGCAGGCCGATGAAGACCTGGCCCATGATCAACAGATTGGAGGGAATGAAATGAAAGAATTGGAAAAAATCGATGTACTGAGGAAACGACTGAACGTCACGTACGGTGAAGCGAAGGAAGCCCTGGAGCAATGCGGTGGGGACCTGGTGGAAGCCCTGGTCTATCTGGAGAGAAGGGGATACACCCAAGCCGAGGGGCAGGAAGACTATTTCGGCGAGGATGAAAAGGAAGGGAAATGGGATAAGGGCAAGGCGGAAAGCTTCGTCCGGGGGATCATCGAGCAAGCCAAGAGCCTTGTCCAGGAAGGCAATGTGACCAAAGTCCGGCTGGTGAGCGGGGACAAGGTACTGATCAATATCCCGGCTACCATAGGCGTAGTAGGTCTGGGCGTCATCTTATTTAGCCCCCTGCTGGTCGCCGTCACCGCCGTCGGCGCCGCCGCCGCCGTGGCTAAGGAGATGGTATTTGAGGTGGAGAAATCCGACGGGACCATAGAGCGGCGCAACCTGAAGTTCCCGGCATTCGGGAGCAAAAAAGATGAAGCCGGATTTGACGGCGATGAAGAGAGCGAAAGCGGGAACGCCGGAATCTGGGACGACAAAGACGAGTAAACGGATACGTATACTACTCTTCTTCATCTATATACTCTTCCGGGCCGGGGAGGGGGACGTCCCTCCCCCCGGATAAAGCCGCCGCAAGCTCACGCAAGGCGGCTTTTTCTTCCGGCGGCACAAGGACAGCGATGGAAGCTTTGTCCAGCCATCGGATGTGTTTGACGACATAACCCCGCTTACCGAACTCCCGCTGATATCTCCCCGCCAGGGCGTAGTCCGTATCCAGGCTGAAGGAAAGGTAAGGCAGCCGCCGGACGGGCCGCCCCGCGGCAAGGGCGATTCTCGCGCCCTGGGTATAGGCGCGCACCAGGCCGCCGGCGCCCAGCTTGACGCCGCCGAAGTAGCGGGTGACCACTACCACCGCGTCCCGCAAGCCTTCTTTGCGTATGACGTCCAGTACCGGCAGCCCGGCTGTGCCCTGGGGTTCGCCGTCGTCGCTGTAGCGCTCCCGGGAGGCGCCGACCACATAAGCCCAGACATTGTGCGACGCGTCCCAATTATCTTTGCGAACCTTCTCGATAAAGGCCAGGGCGGTCTCTTCCTCGGGCGCCGGCGCCGACCAGCCGATGAAACGGGAGCGGGATACGACGAACTCGTCCCTGCCCTCCCCGCGTAGTGTCCGATAAACCTCCGCCATGGCGCCTCCTTAAAGTTGAGCTACGCCCGCTGCCCGAAGGCGGCGTGGCATTAGCCGGATATTTACAAAATAATTGTGTTTTTACCGTGTCTTTGACGATTCACGCTTGCGGAAACCATCTATTTGAGAGTATAATGAGATGTGGTATTGTGTCAACCCGGATAAGTGCAGGTGAGGTCATATGAAATTTCGGAAGATAAATGAAGATAAAATTCAAATCATTTTGACTGCCCAGGATCTGGAGGAAAGGGATTTCAGGCGCTGGGAGATGATGCCCATGAGCCCGAAGCTCCAGGAGTTCTTCCACGATCTGCTGGAGAGGGCTTATAAAGAATGCGGCTTTGAGATCAGCGACGACTCCCAGTTGGTGGTGGAGGCCTATCCTCTCAACGCGGAAGCTTTCGCGATCATACTCACAAGGATCCCCGCCGGCGCTCAGGGCGAGCCCCACGGCTCCATCCATATGGGGCACTTTGACCGGGATATGGAAGACGACCAGGAAGAGATGGAAAGGGACTGCCACCAGGTGTGGTGCTTTGACGAGCTGGAAGACTGCATACGGGCGTGCAACCGGCTTGAGCCCGCGCAGATCGAGGAAAGCGCGTTGTTTAAATACGACGGCCAGTATTTCCTGGCTATCTATACGACCAAGGAGGGGCAGCTGGACGCGGCGGCCATACTTGGCGAGTACGGCGAATGGAGCTTTGTGCCGAAGCCGTTTTACATCGAGCACGGGCAAACGATGATAGAGGATCACGCGGTGATCAACCTGGCGTCGCTGATCAAGCCCGGTTGAGGATGACAAGGGACGTTTGGACGGGTATGCCGGGCGCATGATGAGTGCGCCTTATTTCTATCAAATTTTCGCTGATACGAGGCACGAGGTACGCGATGGCTATCGAGAAGAAGATAAAACGGGAGATACTGGCTATACTGGCGGAAGTATACCGGGACATAGGCCCGGCCCTGGAGTATGGGAGCCCGTTTCAGCTGCTGGTAGCCACCGCCCTGGCCGCCCAGACCACGGACGTCCAGGTAAATAAAGCCACGGCAGGGCTCTTTCGGGACTATCCCGACCCCCAAAGCATGGCCGGCGCCACGCCGGAGGCCCTTATCCCCTACATCCGTAGCCTGGGGCTGTATCGGACGAAGGCGGGGAATATAGCTGCTCTGGCACAGATGCTCGTGGCGGATTTCGGAGGGGAGGTGCCCCGGACCCGGGAAGAGTTGATGGGGCTGCCTGGCATAGGGCGCAAGACGGCAAATGTCGTGCTGGCTTTCGCCTTTGGCATACCGGCCCTGGCTGTGGATACCCATGTTTTCCGCGTATCCCGCCGGATGGGCCTGGCAAACGCCGCTACGCCGGGCAATGTGGAGAAGCAGCTCTGCCTGCTGATACCAGAGGAAAACTGGATAGCCGCCCACCACTGGCTCATCTGGCACGGGCGGCGCTGCTGCAAAGCCCAGCGCCCGGATTGCGTGATATGCCCGGTCAAGGGGATATGCCCCCGGGTGGGCGTAGCGCCGGCTAAAACCAAAGCGATGACGGAG
Organism: Clostridiales bacterium; assembly: GCA_009782505.1. Classification (GTDB taxonomy): domain Bacteria; phylum Bacillota; class Peptococcia; order DRI-13; family UBA5745; genus WRMS01. The sequence continues at coordinate 9,196 of WRIW01000010.1, read as the reverse complement.
CCGGAGGCGGCTACAGAAGCGATCGGGGAGACGATAGAAGAGACGATAGCGGAGACGAAGGAAGAAGTATAATAATAAAGGAGAGTGTGCAGGAATGGTTAATCGCGTAGGAGTACTTACAGGCGGCGGCGACGCGCCGGGGTTAAACGGCGTCATCAGAGGCGTAGCCAAAGCGGCGGAAAACATTTACCACGCCCAGGTGTTCGGTTTCATGGACGGCTTCCACGGATTGGTTGAAAACAAGTACACAGTCCTCGACCAGGTCAATACTTCAGGGATACTGCACCGGGGCGGGACTATACTCGGCGCCAGCAACCGGGATAACCCCTTCCGCTACCCCATGGGGAAGGATGAGGAAGGGAATATCATCTGGGGCGACGTCTCCGATCAGGCCGTGACCAACCTTACCCGCCTGGGCATCCAGGCGCTCATCATCATCGGCGGCGACGGCAGCCTCCATATGGCCAAGCAGTTTTCGGAGAAGGGCGTCAAAGTAGTAGGCGTGCCTAAGACGATAGACAACGACCTGGACGCCACGGATCAGACATTTGGCTTCGATACGGCGATCAATACAGTCATGGACGCCCTTGACCGGCTCCATACCACGGCGGAAGCCCATCATCGGATCATGGTGGTGGAGGTCATGGGCAGATACGCGGGCTGGATAGCTTTGCACAGCGGCATCGCCGGCGGCGCGGATGTCATCCTTCTCCCGGAGATCCCTTACGACGTGGATATCGTCGCGAAGAAGATCAAGCAGCGTTCCGCGGCGGGTAAGGGCTTCAGCCTGGTGTGCGTCGCCGAGGGCGCCACGGAGAAGGAAGGGGAGATGGTGGTGTCCAGCGTGGTGGCGGACAGCTTTGACCCCATACGCCTGGGAGGCATAGGCCAGGTGGTGGCAAATAAGCTCGCCCAGGCGACGGGGCTGGAGAGCCGCGCGACGATACTGGGGCATCTGCAGCGGGGCGGCAGCCCCACGGCCATGGACAGGATACTCACCACGAGGCTGGGCGTCAAGGCTATGGAGCTGGCGGTGAACGGGCCCTATGACCATATGGTGTCCCTCCAGGGGACGGAGATCGTGGCCGTGCCCATCGAAGCCGCCATCGGAAGCTTGAAGAACGTCAAGTCCGACAGCGAGATCGTCAAGGCAGCCAAAGCGGTAGGCATTAGCTTTGGAGATACTTTTGATGATTGACAGCCGCCCATCTTACGCGGAAATCGATTTAGGCGCGATTGGCGGTAATATACATATATGGAAGGAAATGCTCGGCAAAACAGGCGGGGGCCGGCTTATGGCTGTGGTGAAGGCAAACGCATACGGCCATGGCGCCTTGCCCGTGGCGGCGCGGGCGCTTGAGGCGGGAGCGGACTGGCTTGGGGTCGCCTTGCCTCAAGAGGCGATGGAGCTCCGGGACGCCGGCGTCACCGCGCCCATCATGATTCTGGGCTACGCGGAACCGGAATCCTATAGGCGGCTCATCGAAGCCGGGGTCAGGATGACGGTTTTCAGCCTCAGCCAGGGGGAAGCGATAGCCGCGGCTGCGCGGGCCGCCGGAGCGCAAGCGAAAGTTCATCTGAAAGTCGATACGGGCATGGGCCGTATCGGCTTTTTGCCGGGGGAGCGGGCCGAGGCGGAGATCATGGCCATGGCGGATTTGGATGGCTTGGAGCTTGAGGGCTGCTTTACGCATTTTGCCCGCGCCGACGAGGACGGGGAAGACAGCTGGCGGGGCCAGCTCGACATGTTCAAGGGGCTTCTGGCGCGGTTGCGCGGCAGGGGCCTCCCCCTTCCCATCGCCCACTGCGCCAATACCGCGGCGGGGATGAGGAGCGGGGAAGCCATGATGGATATGTGGCGGGTGGGTATCGGCGTATACGGCTTGTATCCATCGGCGCAGGCGAGGGCCTGGGGCGACGTCGGCTTAAAGCCGGCTTTATCCTGGAAGAGCGTACTCAGCCATGTAAAGCGGTTACCGGCGGGATGGGGCGTCGGCTACGGCCATACGTGGGTGGCGGAGAAGGAGACCCTCATCGGCACCGTGCCCCTTGGCTACGCGGACGGATACTCCCGGTCATTGAGAAACAAAGCCCACGCCCTGGTAGGCGGGAAGAGGATCCCGGTCATCGGCAGCGTTTGCATGGATCAGATCATGCTGGACCTGACGGGCGCGCCGGAGGCGAAGCCGGGGGACGAAGTGGTGCTTCTGGGCAGGCAGGGAAGCGCCGAGGTGAGCGCCGACGAGCTGGCTGACCTGCTGGGCACGAGCTGCTACGAGATAGCGTGTTTGACGGGAAACAGGCTGCCGAAGAAATATATATGAATACGCAAAGCAAAACAGATTTTACGCAGGGGCTCCGGGACGGCGTACCCGTAGGGGTGGGTTATCTGTCCGTGTCCTTCTCCTATGGGGTCATGGCGGTGAATCTGGGCCTGCCCGCCTGGGCGGCTATCCTGATTTCACTGAGCAACCTGACTTCAGCCGGGCAGTACGCAGGGGTCAGCCTGATCTCCGCCGGGGCGCCTATAGTCGAGATCGCGCTCGCGCAGCTGGTGATCAATATCCGATATTCCCTGATGTCCATGTCCTTATCCCAGAAAGCCGACGGGACGATGACCGCGCCGCACAGGCTTACGACCTCATTCGTGATCACGGACGAGATATTTGCCCTGGCAAGCCAAAGGCCGGGGATGGTCAGCCGTCACTATATGTACGGCGTGGGCTTGATCCCGCTGATCTCGTGGAACCTGGGCAGCCTGCTGGGCGCCGTGGCGGGGGGCCTGATGCCGGCGGCGCTGCGGGCGAGCTTAAATGTGGCTCTCTACGCCATGTTCATCGCCATCATCATCCCCCCTGCCAGGTCGGACCGGGCTGTGCTCTTCGCTGTGGCTGCCGCCGCGGCGGGGAGCCTGCTCACGCGCTATGCGCCGATCCTGTCGCGGCTATCCGCGGGCTTTGCCATGATTTTATGCGCGGTACTGGCGGCGCTGGCGGCGGCGGTGTTGTTCCCGGTGAAGGAGGCGGCTGATGGCGGCGTCTAGGCTCCTTTCCTACATAAGCGTGATGGCCCTGGTCACCTACCTCATCCGTATGCTACCCATCACCCTGATCCGGGGGCGGATAGAAAACCCCTTGTTTCGGTCATTCTTATACTACATACCATATGCGGTGCTCGCCGCCATGATCGTGCCGGATATGCTTTTTGCCACGCGCTCCATCTGGTCCGGAGGGGCTGCCCTGGCCGCGGGCCTGCTCATGGCGCTGCGGGGGCATAAGCTGCCGGCTGTGGCGGCAGCCGCGTGCGCCGCGGTATTTGCCGCGGAGCTGCTTCTGGGGATCGGCTCATGAGCGGCAGGGCGAAGGGAGTGGAAACGCTGAACCCTGCCGACGCGGCGCTTCTCACCATGCTGCCCGGCCCTTTCCTGGATTGGTTCCGGGCTTTTGCCAGAGACCTGCCCTGGCGCCGGGATAAGGAGCCGTACCATGTCTGGCTGTCGGAAATCATGTTGCAGCAGACGAGGGTAGAGGCGGTCAGGGGATACTATAGCCGCTTTATAGACGCCCTGCCGGACATAAGCTCCCTGGCGGACGCCCCGGAAGAGATGGTATACAAGTTATGGGAAGGGCTGGGGTACTACCGCAGGGCGGCGAATCTCCACAAAGCGGCGCGTATGGTCGTCCGGGATATGGGGGGAGTCTTCCCTTCCACATATGAGGGAATACTGGCTTTGCCGGGGGTCGGCGCTTATACGGCGGGGGCGGTGGCTTCGATTTGCTTCGGCTTGCCCAAGCCGGCGGTGGACGGCAATGTCATACGGGTGCTGGCGAGGATACTGGATAGCGATGCATCCCAAAGCAGCGCGGTATTTAAACGGCAAGTCGAAGCGGGCCTGGAAGCGGTGATGACGGGCGCGATGAAGCCAAGCGCGATGAAGCCGGGCGCGGCGGCGGCTGCTGCTGCTGCTGCTGCGAAACCCGGCGCGGCTGGCCTGGCTGGGGATCTGGCCGGGGACTTTAGCCAGAGCCTGATGGAGATCGGCGCCGTCCTATGCCTGCCCAGGGGCGTGCCAAAGTGCGGCGCGTGCCCCGCGTCGGGCTTCTGCCGGAGCTGCCGGTCGGGAAGGGCGGAGCTTCTGCCGGTGCGGGACTTGAAGAAAGCCAGGCGGGTAGAGGAGCTGACCGTATTCGTCTTATGGAAGGCGGCAAAGCCGATAGAAGGCGTAAACGGGGAAAGCGGCGATGGAGGCGGGAGCAACGAGAGTGGCGGGAGCCGGGAAGAAAGCCTGGCCCTCCGCCGCCGGGGGGGCAAAGGCCTCTTGGCGGGCATGTGGGAGCTGCCCAACGCCCCGGGCCTTCTCGACCCCGGTGAAGCGATGGCGCAAGTATCCGCCTGGGGCGTCGGGCCCGCGTCGCTGGAGAGGTCGTTGGATCGCGTCCATGTATTTTCCCATGTGGAGTGGCGGATGCGGGGTTATGTGATCCGGGTGGGGAGCGGCAGCCCCGGGCAGGGGGGCATGGGCGGCGGCGATATCACCTGGGCTACCGCGGAGGAACGCCTGAAGGCTTACCCTTTACCGACGGCGTTCAGCCTGTTTTTAACCTGAATAAACCTATTGTATCAATAGGGTATTTGTGATAAAATTGTTAGGTTCAGACAATTTGTTTTAGGAGGTGAGCGCCCATTCCCGCCGCCGGCAGTAAGGCGGGGGCGACAGGCGCGTATTTCATGAAAGTCAATGCAGAGAAACTGGAAGGCAACAAGGCAAAAATCACCATCGAAGTGCCCGAGGAAGTATTTGACCAATCCATGGAGAAGGCTTTCCGCCAGGTGGTGAAGCAGGTGAATATCCATGGCTTCCGCAAGGGCAAGGCGCCCCGCCACGTAGTCGAGCGGATGTACGGCAGGGAGATACTCCTTGAGGACGCCATCAGCGACGCCGTACCCGAAGCCTTTACACAGGCTTTAAGCGAGCTGGACCGCCAGTATGAATGCATCGGCTATCCCGAGTACGACGTAGTATCCTCCGACAAAGGCCAGGGGCTGGTGTTTACCGCCACCTACGATATGAAACCCGAGGTGAAGCTGGGCGCTTACAAAGGGATGAAGCTTGAGCGGATATCGGAAGACGTGGACGCCGGCGCCGTGGAGAAGCAGCTTAAGGAAATGCAGGAAAGGTTTGCCCGGCTGGAGCAGACGGAGGAGCCGGCGGTCATGGGGGATCTGTGCACCATCGACTTTCTGGGGAAGATAGACGACGTGCCTTTCGAGGGGGGAGCGGGCAAGGATCATCCCCTGGAACTGGGCAGCAATACATTTATCCCCGGATTTGAAGAGCAGCTTGTGGGGGTGAAAGCCGGAGACGAGCTGGAGGTGAAGGTCGCCTTCCCCGGGGACTACCGCGCCGAGGAGCTGGCGGGGAAAGACGCCGTGTTTGAGGTCGCGGTGAAAGGGGTCCAGAAGAGGATATTGTCCGACATGGACGACGAATTCGCCAAGGACGTCTCCGAGTTCGACACCATCGGCGAGCTTAGGAAAGATATCGAGGACAAATTGGGCACTCAGGCGAAGGACGCCGCCCAGTCCGATTTTGCCACCAAGGCAGTGGAGAAAGCCATCGAGGGGGCTAGCATAGAGTTGGCGGACAGCATGATCTCGTTCCGGCAGGATCAGTTGTTGGAAAACTTTGCCATGCAAGTGCGCCGTTCGGGCCTGGAGCTGGATCAGTACATGCAGTTCGCGGGCACCACGGTGGAAGAATTCCGGGAAACGCTGAAGGAAAGGGCGGTCAAGGAGCTGGAGACGGAGCTGGTACTGGAAGCCATCGCCGCCGCCGAAGATATATCCGCCGGGGACGAGGATATGGAAGAGGAGTACAGCAAGCTGGCGGAGCAGACCGGCAAGACGGCGGAGGAAATCAAGGAGCTCTACGAGAGCAGCAAAACCATGGCGGAATCCCTGAAGTTCAGCCTGACGATGAACAAAACCGTCAAGTATCTGACGGATAACGCGAAAGTTTCAAAGACGGCGGGGGGCATACTGCTGCCTTGACCGGCCGGAGCTTCGCCGCTAAGAGTAGCATCTCGCCAAGGTTACGCCGCCAATGGCAAAACGGACACTCACGCGAAGCGTACCAAAACCAGGAATTGGAGTGATTGATTATGACAGAGATATTGAAGCCCTCTATGTACTACGTGCCTGTGGTGGTGGAGCAGTCCAGCCGGGGCGAGCGGTCCTACGATATTTACTCGCGCCTGCTCAAAGACCGTATCGTATTTCTCGGGACAGAGGTGGACGACACCGTAGCCAATCTGGTAGTCGCTCAGCTGCTTTTTCTGTACGCGGAGGACCCGGATAAGGATATTTCCCTTTACATCAACAGCCCGGGTGGTTCGGTCACCGCGGGCATGGCCATCTATGATACCATGCAGTACATCCGGGCGGACGTATCCACCATCTGCATCGGCCTGGCAGCCTCCATGGGAGCCTTTCTGCTGGCCGCCGGGGCAAAGGGTAAGCGCTTCGCCCTGCCAAACGCGGAGATCATGATCCATCAGCCCAGCGCGGGCGCCAGGGGGCAGGTCACGGACATCGAGATCCATGCCAAGAGGCTGCTTCAGGTCAAGGAAAGGCTCAATCAGATACTGGCTGAGAAGACCGGCCAGCCCCTGGAGAAGATCAAGCAGGATGTGGAGAGGGATTTCTTCTTCGACCCGGAAGACGCGAAAAGCTACGGCATCATCGACGATATCCTCGTACAGATTCCTAGTACTTCGTAACACTTTGAAGTGTTACGGAGTACTAGAGACGCCGGAGAGAAAAAATAGAGGTACGATATGGCGAAATATAATGACAGCGACTATGACGTAAAGTGCTCCTTCTGCGGCAAAAGCCAGGACATGGTGTCCAAGCTGGTGGCGGGGCCGGACGTATATATCTGCGTCGAGTGCATAGAGCTGTGCAACGAGATCATCGGGACCTTCGCCGACAACCCCGTGGAGGATCAGTCCTTCGGCAAAGCGCTGCCCCCCAAGGAAATCAAGGCTATACTGGATCAATACGTAGTCGAGCAGGACGACGCGAAGATCGCCCTATCCGTGGCGGTCTACAACCATTACAAGCGCTTGGCGAGCTCCACGTCCAAGGGGAAAAGGAGCCGCGCCAGGAGCCGCTCGGGCAGGGGCGACAAGTCGGATCAGGTGGAGCTGCAGAAAAGCAATATCCTGCTCATCGGGCCCACGGGCAGCGGCAAGACCCTCCTGGCCCAGACCCTGGCGAAGATACTCAAGGTACCCTTCGCCATAGCCGACGCCACATCACTTACGGAAGCCGGTTATGTAGGCGAGGATGTGGAAAATATACTGCTGAAGCTGATACAGGCGGCGGATTACGACATCGAGAAAGCCGAGCGGGGCATCGTCTATATCGATGAGATCGACAAAATCACCCGGAAGTCGGAAAACCCTTCGATCACAAGGGACGTGTCCGGCGAAGGAGTGCAGCAGGCGTTACTAAAGATATTGGAAGGAACTGTGGCGAGTATACCGCCCCAGGGGGGCAGGAAGCACCCCCACCAGGAGTTACTGCAGCTTGACACATCCAATGTGCTGTTTATATGCGGGGGCGCCTTTGAGGGAATAGACAAGATTATCGGAAACCGTGTGGGTAAGAAAGCCATGGGCTTTGGCGCAAGCGTGCAGAACACAGCGGACAGGGCCCGGGCGGAGGATCTGAAGCATCTGATGCCTCAGGACCTGATCAAGTACGGCATGATCCCCGAGTTCGTAGGCAGGATGCCCGTCACCGTCTCCCTGGCGCCGCTGGATAGGGGCGCCCTGATACGGATACTCACCGAGCCGAAGAATGCCCTGGTTCGCCAGTATCAGGCTTTGATCGAGATGGACGGTTGCGCCCTTGAGTTCTCGGAAGGGGCGCTGGAAGCCATCGCCGACGAGGCCATCAAGCGCAACACAGGCGCCCGGGGGCTCAGGGCCATCCTGGAAGACCTTATGCGGGGCACTATGTTTGAGCTGCCCTCCCGTAAGGATGTGCATAAGTGCCTGGTGACGAAGGAAGCGGTACTGGGGGAAGCGGAGCTGACCCTGCTCACCGAACTGCCGGGAAGCGGCGCCGCCACCCAGGGCACGGCTGAGAAGGAAACGGGCAAGAAGGTCAAGGAGCAGGGCGAAGAAGCCAGCGCCTAGGATTCGGAACGACGATGAGCAAGAAATGGATAATCATCATCATAAGCCTGTGCGTCGTCCTGGTTGCAGCCTCGGGAACTGTTGTATATATGCAGAGGCAGCAAAGCATAAGGGCGGCTGAGGAAGCTAAAGCGAGGGAAGCCGAAAAAGCGGCTAGAGAGGCCGCGGCTGCCCTTGCCGCCGCGCGCCTGAGAGAAGTCACCGTCAAAGCCAGGCAGCCCATGCATGAGTTCACCCGCCCGGCGCCGCCGCCCCTAGTGCCCAGGGCTGGCATCCTGGAGCTGCTGGAGCTGAACCCGGATACGGTGGGCTACCTGAGAATCGAAGACAGCAGGATCGACTATCCTGTGGTCCAGGGGACGGACAACGAGTACTACCTCCACCATACATTCGACTATATATACGCCACCAGGGGCTCGATATTTGTGGACTGCAACGTGCCCTTGGAGCCTGACGCCCTTCCGTACCACCTGCTGATGCACGGCCATCATATGAGGGACGGCAGTATGTTTAAAGATGTAGCGAACTATAAGACAAAGTCATTCTTTGAAGCCCATCCGCTCATCCATTATGAGACTCTGTATCTGGAAACGAAGTGGCAGGTGTTTTCCGTATATGTCTGCGACTCCAATGAGTATGTGCCCATGTCCTTTAAGGATGACGAAACTTTCATCGAGTACGCGGAGAAGGCTGCGGCCCGGTCCATGTATCCGGTGGAAACGCCGCCCTTTACCGCCGAGGACCGCCTGATGACGCTGAATACCTGCTCGTATGAGTTCAACGGGGCCCATACCCTGGTGGTGGCCAGGCTGATCGAGGTCGGATACGATATCGATTGGCGGCGGGAGGGCGAAGCCATGGCGGAGGCTAGTACTTCGTAACACCTAAAAGTTGTCTATTATTTGCGAGAGTTTTTCTCGCGAGACAAGGCACGATGAGGGATAATACCCGCTGTGGTATTTGACCGAGGAGTAACGCAGTATCGTGGGAAA
>WRIW01000009.1 GCA_009782505.1 Clostridiales bacterium | reverse complement strand
CATGGAGCTTTTCCAGCGCGGATTGATCAAGCAGGATGAGATCGGCATGGCCCTTGAGTTCGGCAGCGGCGAAGCCATCGTGAAGATGACCGAGCTCGTGGCGAAAGCCGAAGGCTTCGGCAAGAAGCTTATGCTGGGCTCCTACCGGCTCGCCGAGATGTACGGCGCCCCCGAGCTTTCCATGACGGCGAAGAAGCAGGAGATGCCCGCTTACGACGGCCGCAGCGCCCAGGGCATGGGGCTGGAGTACGCCACGTCCAACCGGGGCGGCTGCCATGTACGAGGTTATATGACCAGCCCCGAACTGCTGGGGGTACCGGTCAAGATCGACCAGCTGGTCACCGAAGGCAAACCCGCTTTCCTCAAATTGTTTCAGGACCTCACAGCCTGCGTGGATTCCAGCGGAACCTGCCTCTTCACGACCTTTGGCATCGGATTACCCGAGCTGGCGGAAGAATTCCGCACCTGTGTAGGCGATACCTGCACCGACGATGAATTCCTGCAGAAAGGCGAGAGGATCTGGAATCTGGAGAAAATGTTCAACATCGCCGCCGGGGTGGAGAAAGACACGCTGCCGCCGAGGTTGCTGAATGAAGCGGTGGCGGAAGGCGTAGCCGCCGGCAAGGTCGCCGAGCTAAGCGTCATGCTGCCGGAATACTATCAGGTCCGGGGCTGGGATGCCGAAGGCGCGCCCACCGGCGAGAAGCTGAGCGAACTGGCGCTGGCTGACTCGAAACTCGCGGCCAGGTAGACAGGTATAACAGCCGCGTCTGTATGCCTGGATCATCCGCGAACAGAGGTACGCATGAAGATTCTATATTTCGCCTATATCCGTGATATCACGGGCTGCAAGCAGGAACCGTGGCCGGCTGAGCCGGACATGCGGACGCTGCTCCGGTCTTTGTGCGCGAAGTACGGGGAGACCCTCCGCAAGAAAATCTACGCCCCCGGCTCGGAAGAGCCGGGGGATGTGATCCTCATGGTAAACGGCCGGCACATCGAGCATCTGGGCGGCCTGGACGCGGCGCTTGTGGAAAACGATACGATCCATATATTCCCCATGGTAGCGGGAGGCTGACGCGGGCCGGCGTCAAGGAAGGCAAGGTGAGGCTTTTGAAGGAAATCATACAGGAAATACTGGAAAGCTATCCGGCGGAGCAGCGTTTCTCCCTGCCGGCGATGCAGGATATGCAGCGCCGGTTGGGTTACGTACCCCGGGAAGGGCTGGAGGCGACGTCGGCGCGGCTTGGGCGCCCTCTGTCGGCCCTCTACGCCATGGCAAGCTTCTACAAGGCCCTCAGCCTTAAGCCGAAGGGGAAGTACGTCATCCGCTTATGCGACGGCACAGCCTGCCACCTGAAAGGCGAGCCCCTCCTGCTGAGCAGCCTGAGGGGGGAGCTGGGCATCGGAGCCGGGGAGACGACGGCGGACGGCTTATTCTCTTTGGAGACGGTGAACTGCCTGGGGTCGTGCAGCATCGCGCCGGCGATGATGATAGGTGATAAATACTACGGCAAAGTCACGCCGGGATCCCTTTCGGCCCTCATCGCGTCATACAGGAAGGAGGCTGCCGGATGAAGACATTACTTCTGTGCTGCGGCACAGGTTGTATCGCCGGGGGCAGCAAGGACGTCCTGGAGGCTTTGGAACGGTCCATAAAGGAAACCGGCGCGGACTTGGAGATAAAAATCAAATCTACCGGCTGCAACGGTTTCTGCGAAAACGGCCCCATCGTAAAAATCCTGCCGGACGATGTGAGTTATTATAAGGTCGCGCCTGCGGACGTCCCGGAAATCGTAAGCTCGGCAAAATCAGGGCAGCCCCTCGAGCGCCTGCTCTACCGCCGGGACGACGGCGTGCGGATCAAAAGCCAGTCTGAGCACCCTTTCTATCGCCCTCAAATAAAAGTAGCCCTCCGTAACATCGGAACCATCGATCCGGCGGACATAGGCGACTACGCCGCCGCCGGCGGCTACCGCGCCCTGGAGCGGGCAAGGCAGATGACGCCCGAAGAGATCATCGCCCAGGTGGAACGCTCCGGGCTGCGCGGCAGGGGAGGGGCAGGCTTCCCCACCGGGCGGAAATGGCGGGAGTGCGCGTCTTACGCGAACCATCCGAAGTATGTGATTTGCAACGGGGACGAAGGCGACCCCGGGGCATTCATGGATCGCTCGATCCTGGAGGGCGACCCCCACAGCGTCATCGAAGGTTTGTGCATAGCGGCCCTTGCCGTGGGCGCGTCGAAAGGTTTTTTCTACATCCGGGACGAATACGCCCTGGCCCTCCATCATGTGCGCCTTGCCATCGAACAAGCCCGGGAAGCCGGGTGGCTGGCCGCCTGTGGAAAGGGCTTCGACATCGAGGTCGTCCGGGGCGGCGGCGCTTTCGTCTGCGGCGAGTCCACGGCTTTGATGGCGTCCGTCGAAGGCCGTGTAGGGGAGCCCCGGGCGAAGTATATACGCTCCGTGCAGCGCGGTTTATGGGATCAGCCTACGGTGCTAAATAATGTGGAGACCCTGGCCAACATCCCGGTCATCATCGCGGAGGGCGCGGAGAAGTTCGCCGCGCTGGGGACTGACGGCTCGAAAGGGACGAAAGTGTTCGCGCTGGTGGGGCATGTGCGGCGCACAGGGCTCGTTGAAGTCCCCATGGGGACCACGCTCCGGGATTTGATATTCAACATCGGCGGTGGCGTGGGAAGAAATCGTACGTTTAAAGCGGTGCAGACCGGCGGGCCTTCCGGGGGGTGCATCCCGGGATCCATGCTTGACCTGCCTGTTGACTTTGACAGCCTGGAATCCCATGGGGCGATGATGGGCTCCGGCGGCATGATCGTCATGGACGACCGTGTATGTATGGCGGAAGTCGCCCGCTACTACGTGTCTTTCCTCAGCGGGGAAAGCTGCGGCAAATGCACGCCGTGCAGGGAGGGGCTCCGGCGCCTGCTGGAGATACTCACCGACGTCTGCGAAGGCCAGGGAAAACCCGGCGACGTAGAGCTGATGCGCGGTATAGCGGAGGCTATGCGCGGGGGCTCCCTATGCAGCCTGGGCAAGACTGCCGCAAACCCGGTCCTGACTACGCTGGACTACTTTCCTGAAGAGTATGAGGAGCATATCCACGAAGGCTTTTGCCGGGCAGGGGTCTGCCCCGGGCTGAGCGCCTATGTCATAGACCCGTCGGCCTGCACGGGCTGCGGGTTATGCCAAAAGGCTTGCCCCGCCGGCTGTATATCAGGGGAGGTTGGGAAAGCCCATGCTATCCAAGCGGCCGGGTGCGCGGCCTGCGGCTCCTGCCGCGGCGCTTGTCCATCCGGAGCTGTGCACGTTCAGAAAAAGGCGGTGGTATCGTGATGGAAATCAGGATCAACGGGACGTCTTATCCCGCTGAAGCGGGCGAATTCGTGCTGAATGTAGCCCGGCGCAACCTCATCCCTATACCTACCCTCTGCCACCACGACGGCTTGCCCGAGCAGGGCTGCTGCAGGCTTTGCCTGGTGGAGATCGGGGAAGGCAGCAGATCGAGGATAGTCACAGCCTGCGTATACCCCGTCTCGGAAGGGCTCGAAGTCCGCACCGATACAGAAGAGGTCGCGGCGATACGCCGGCAAAATCTCGCGCTGCTGCGCCTCCGCGCGCCCGAAGCCGAACGGGTCAGGCAGCTCTGCGCCTACTACCATGTCCCTGAAGACAGCCGCTTCGAAGCCATGTCAGGCGAGCGCTGCGTCATGTGCGGGCTGTGCGCCCGCGCCTGCGCCGTACTGGGGACGGGCGCTATATCCACGGTCAACAGGGGCGTTATCAAAAAAGTAGCGCCTCCTTATGAGGAAGCGCCTGTAAGTTGTATCGGCTGCGGGTCTTGCGCGGAAGTCTGCCCCACGAAAGCGATCCCTGTGGAGCAGACCCGGGAGACCCGGGAGATATGGGGTAGGACGTTTAAGATGGCGAAGTGCTCCCGCTGCGGCGAGCCGTATACCACGGAAGAGGCTGCCCGCCATGCCGCCGGCATCGCCGGCCTGGACGACGCCGGCTTCTGCCCGGACTGCCGCTCCAGGCGGGTGGGCGAAGTGATGCGGGGCGTCTACGGGCGCTAACACTTCGTTTGCCAGACAACCTCGCTTTTTAAAGCACTACGGCGGCTTCCCTCGCCTTGAAGCGCCGCCTCTGCAGGATGAATAGGACGGCGAGCACGGCCAGGCCGATCAAATCGGTCATGGTCTCGGGGTAGATCATCCCCAAGCCGCTCGCCGCCAGAAGCAGGCGTTCGTACCATTTGCAGTCGTCTTGTACGAAACCCGTCAGGGCGCCGGACAGGGAATACATACCCAGCATGGCGGTCCCCAGGCTCTGCAGGATGATCAGGACGTGGGTCTCCATCATCAGCATAGCCGGGTTCAGGAGGAAGATATAGGGTACGATGAAGGCGCCGATGGCGATGCGCGTAGCGGTGACGCCTGTCTTAAAGGGCTCGCCCTTGGCGATGGCTGAGCCGGCCATGGCCGCCAGGGCCACAGGCGGCGTGATATCCGCGATGATACCGAAGTAGAACACGAATAAATGGGCGCCCATGATGAGGGGCGCCGTAGGGGCGGATAAACCGTACATGCCCACCAGGATGGAGATCATCGCCGGGGCGCAGATCGTGGATGTGATCAGATAGTTTGCCGTGGTAGGTACGCCCATGCCCAGGACCAGCGACGAGAGCATAGTGAAAAACATAAGCAGATAGATATTGCCGCCGGACAGGTATGCCAGGCCGGTGGCGAACTTCAGGCCGAGCCCGGTGAGGGTGACGGAGCCGACGATGATCCCAGCCATGGCGCAGGCGGTGGCGACCATGAGTACGCCCCGGGCGCCGTTGCGCAAGCCGTCGATGATATCCTTGGGCTTGAAGCCAAGCCGCCGCCGGATAAGGCAGACGCACATCCAGATACCGATGGCGATGAGGGCGTAGCGGGTAAAATGCAGCCGGACAAAAATCTCTTTGCAGGCTACCATGACGCCGATAGGCAGGAGAGCCCACCACTTGATGCTGTACGACATAAGGGACGCCAGGATGGCGCCTAAAGCGGCGTAGGCGGGGGTAGCCCTGGAGGAAAGCATATAGATCATGTAGACGAGGGGGATAAGCAGATATCCCCGCTCCTTCATGATTTCCCCGGCTTTCGGCACCTGGGCGTCTTCCATGCCTTTGAGCCTTTCCCGGCGCGCCTCATGGTGGACGCTGATGAGGATACCGCTGAAGTAAAGGATCGCCGGGATGACGGCGGACAATACGATACGGCTGTACGGGAAACCTGTGCTCTCGGACATCAGGAAAGCGGCGGCGCCCATGACCGGCGGCATGATCTGCCCCCCGGTGGAAGCCGCGGCTTCTACCGCCCCGGCAAACTCGGGCTTATATCCCAGCTTCTTCATCGCCGGGATGGTGAAGGAGCCGGTACCCACGGTGTTTGCCACTGAGGAGCCGGAAACCGTGCCGAAGAAAGCCGAAGAGATGACGGCCACCTTGGCGGGCCCGCCCAGCCGCTTCCCGGCTATGGCGTTAGCCAGGTCGATGAAGAATTTACCCACGCCCGTCTGCTCGAGAAAGGCGCCGAAGAGGATAAACAGAAAGATAAAGGTAGCCGATACGCCCAGGGGGGTGCCGTAAACGCCTTCCAAGGTGAAGTACATATGGGTGATGATCTGGCGCAATGTATACCCGCGATGGCCGAAGGTGCCCATGATGAACTGCCCGAAGAGCGTATAGGTCAGGAAACAGGACACAATGATCAGGATCGGCGTGCCGACGATGCGCCGGCAGGCTTCCATGAGCAGAAGGATGCCGATGACGCCGACGATGATCTGCTCCGTACCGTAGTTGCCTACGTTTCTGACCAGGTAGTGGAGATTGACGGGTATATATAGGGTAACGGCTACGGCTGCGGCGGCAAGGAGCCAGTCGTACCAGGGGATGCGGTCCCGCCTGAGCTTTTTCGCCGCGGGATATAGCAGATAGACCAGGGATAAGGTAAACATCAGATGGACCGGGCGAAGCTGGCGCTCCTGTATCGTGAATATGCTGGAATAAAGCTGAAACAAGGAAAAGCCGATCAGCATAAAGCCGATACCTAACTCAAGGGGCTTCGGAAGCTTATTGCGAAAGGCGGACTCCTTGTCGTACTTCTCCAGTATAGCCGCCGCGTCTTGAGCGGCAAGTCGCTCCTCTGAGATGACCTCGTCCGCGGGATCCGCCGCGCTGCCTGCAGGGGCCGGCACGTCTCCCGACTGCCTTTGCCCGGGGGCGGCTTCCGTATCCGATTTTTTCAACTGATCAAATATCGACATTCTTGTCCTCCGTGATGTGAATTGACAACTTTTAAGTGTTACGGAGTACTAGGTATATACCCCGGGGCGAGAAGGCAGATGAGCAGCGGCATTCTCCTGACCGCCACGTCCACCGCCTGGCCGGAGCCCGCAAGCTCCAGGAGGGAAGCCTCACGCCCGTGAAGGCTTACCTGATGGTTGGGCGCTTCCTGGGTCATAATGGTGAAAAAGGGCATATGCTTATCGATGCCGATCAGCTCATAATGCCCGTCGGCAAATATCAAATCCGTACCGACGCCCTCCGCCGGGACCGGCACGCCGGCGCCGAAAGTACTAAACCTGCTCTTTCGCACCACCATGTCTCTGCCCGTCCACTCGATGAAGTCGGTGATAGGCGATCGATTCAACGAATGGATGAAAGTGACCTCGAAGCAGTCCCCGGCTTTGATGGGCCAGGCGAACAAAACCTTGCCGCCCAGCGAAGCCGTCAGGCACCGCGCCGGGTAAAGCAGGACGAGGGAAGCGGCCAGAAATAGAAAAAACGCAAGCGCGGCATACGGGCGCCTGTGTGGTACAGGCGCCCCCTGGCTTGCGTTCTTAAGGGAAACGGCATTAATTCAGGACGCCGGCTTCCTTGTAATACTTCTCAGCGCCGGGATGGAAGGGCACGCTGACGCCCTGGACCGCGCTCTTGGCGGAGAGCTCGTTGCCTTTAGCGTGGCCCGCCGCCAAAGCCGCTTGGTTCTCAAACAGGCCCTTGGTGATGGTATAAACGATGTCCGCGTCCAGGCCTTCCGTGCAAGCGATGGTGGCAAGGATGGCTACCGTATCTACGCCGGGCACGCCATAGTCCGAATCCTTGATGGTGTACCTGGAGTAGAAGGGGTAAGAAGCAATGAGCTTATCCGCTTCCGCCCCGCTTACCGGGAGGATAACGATGTCGATGGCGCTATTCAGCTCGGTGATAGCCGGATTCGGCACGCCCGCGGTGGTGAAGGACGCGTCGATGGTGCCATTCTGCATGGCGGTGGCCGCATCGCCGAAGCTAAGGTTCTCCACCTTGCCTAAGTCGTCGAAGCTGAGCCCATAGGCTTCCATGACCTGGCGGGCGTTGGCTTCCGTGCCGGAGCCGGCGTCGCCTACGCATACCCGCTTACCCTTGAGGTCGGCTACGCTTTTGATGCCTGAGTTTTTCGTCGCCACGACTTGTATCACTTCGGGGTAGAGGGTGGCGATGGTACGGAGCATGGGCATAGCGCCGTCTCCCGACATGACCACGGTGCCATTGTAGGCGTAGTCCAGTACGTCGTTTTGCAGTATAGCCAGCTCAGCCTCATTGTTCTTCAGCGCGCGGGCGTTAGCGGCTGAGGCGCCGGATGTGTTTGCCGTGATCTCAATGCCCGCCAGCTTCTCGGAAAGCGTACTGGCGATGACGCCGCCGTAAGCGTAGTAGGTACCGCTGGTACCGCCCGTCACCATGAGCAGCCTCTTCGTCTGATCCGCGCCTTGCCCCCCGCCGGAGCCGCAGCCAATCAGCAGAGTCGCGAAAAGCAAGACCAATAATGAAACGGTGATGATTTTTTTCACTAAGAATCGACCTCCTTGAACTATATCAACCTGCATTTTACCACAAGAATCCAATCCAGACAACCGTATACGGCAATAAACATATACGGGCATACATGAATACATAAAAAAACATAATCACGTTTTGAAAAAAAACAACAAATTCTTGACTTGCGTTATCCATAATGCTAAAATTTAACAGAGGGCTACAGTAGGAAGCCGAAACGCGAGAACGAATTGCGGGGGAGATCTTCGCAAGACAAGGCGGTTTTATGTTTCTAACAAAAGAATGTGACTACGCGATGCGTATCGTAAGGGCCCTGGCGGACATGGAGATGAAATCCGTCAAGTCGGTCTGCATAGTCGAGCATATCCCCCATCCCTTTGCGTATAAGATACTCAAGAAGCTGGAGCACGCGGGTATCGTCAGGTCCCTGCGCGGCTCCGCGGGAGGCTACCAACTGGTGAAGACGACGGATCATATCAATCTGCTGGACATCGTTTCCGCCGTAGACGATCATTTGCTCCTGAACGAGTGCCTTCAGCCGGGCTACGTCTGTGAAAACAATACCCACGGGAAGCTGTGCAATGTACATATCGAGCTGAACCGTTTGCAGGAGCTCATCGAGAACGCGCTATCCGAAAAGCCCATGAGCGAGCTGCTGTAGCCGTCGGCGCCCCGCGACGCGGAAAAGCCGCGCTTTTATCGCTCTATACAATAACCGCGCCGCCCCAGTGTATGCGAATGATGCGCTTATAGGGCGGCGCGGCTTCTTTTAGTACCCTTTGCCGAAATCCAGGATGCTGTGCATGGGGAGGCCGGCGTTGTAGCGCTTCCATAAATCATAGAAGACCTCGAAGCGCCTTTTGTTGGCGTTGACGCTGAAGCCGGAGCTATGGGATGTGATGATCACATTCGGCGCGCTCCACAGGGGGTGCCCTTCGGGTAGAGGCTCCGGCTCGGTGACGTCAAGGCCCGCGCCGAAGATAAGACCTTCCCTGAGCGCGCGGTCAAGGTCTTCCGAGACGATGGCGTCGCCTCTGCCGATATTTGAGATGATGGCGCCTGGCTTCATGAGCGTGAAGCGCCGGTAGTCGAACATGCCTTTCGTGTCCGGCGTCCTGGGGAGGCAGAGGGCCACATAGTCCGCTTCAGGCAGCTTGGCGTCCAGATCCCCTTCGGCGTACATCTCGTGGAAAAACGCGGGCTTGACCGACGGGTCGCGCCGGATGCCTATGACCCTGCACTGGAAGCCCTGAAGCTGCTTCGCCAGCTCGCCGCCGATGGCGCCCGCGCCAACGATAAGCACGGTAGCGCCGGTGAGCTCCAGCTGGTCGGATATCCTGGCCCACTTGCCTTCCAGAGTGGACTGGACGCAGCGGATGAGGCCGCGGTTGAGGGCGAGGAATAACATGATGACATGCTCGGCTATCTGGATGTTGAACACGTCCTTCGACCTGGTAACGATCACGTCCGGGTTGGCGAAAAGGCTGTGGTCGGCAAACATGTCGATCCCCGCCGAAGGGGTATGCAGCCATCTCAACTTTTTAGCCAGGTGCAGGCGCTTCGCTTCCGGCCAGCCGAATATGACCTCCGCCTCGCTCATTTGCCCGTCCGTCGCCTGAGCGGCGGAGGCTTGCGAGACATGAAGCCCGGGGGCTTCTTTTTCCAGGAGGGCCAGTTCTTCATCGCTGATGGTGAAGACGCCGGTATTGAGCAATAATAGATTCATAAGCCGTCCTTCCTTATTACGCGCTGTAGCAGGTCGCGGGCATAGCTCATCTTAGTAAGGCATGCAAAGGATCTCGTGGATCTTTGTGTCGAAGATGGCGTTGGCGTGGGCGGGGTTCATCACAACGGCTGTATCCAGCCCGCTCCCCGTGCCCCCTACACATACGATGGGCTCGCCGTATGGGATGGCGCCGTTGTCCAGGGCCATGGAGCCGATCTCCACCACGACCTTCATCCCCTGGGACAGCATCCGCAGCGAATGGGCGATGATCTCCGCAGGGTATGCGCCGTGAAACTTTGTGCTCATCGCCCGCTCTACGCCGGAGAGGGCATGGGCTGCGGTTACGAGGACGGCGCCGTGCTTCTCCAGGGCGGCGCGGTTCTCGGGCAGCATACGGTTTTCCCCGGGCTTCATGGAGCCCCAGGCGTGGGTGACGACGACCACTTTGCCGCTGAAACCCATTTCCTTCGCGATCTCGCAAAACCTGACGCCGGCGGCCCCGGTGGACGTGGCGGTCACGATGTGGGCGCTGCCCATAGCCATAGCCCGTTCGACAGCCAGCCGGCTTGTCTCGTCGGTGTTTTCCCGGCCCATTTTCTCAAAAACTTTCATCTGATAAGCACCTCCTTGATTATTCGGGCGTTTCCGGCGGTCCTGCCAGCCGGGTTTGCCCTTACCGAAATTATACCCATATAAGTATACATTAGTCAAACATGCCCGGAGAGCGCCGCAGGATTTGACATGTGGACGTTATTGGTTTAATATCATAAAGTATTTTTCTTATTTTATCCGGACATGTCATAAGCAAGAGGAGGAAATGATCATGGGATTCATGGAAGTGGCCGAACAGGTCAACAGTTTTATCAACGACATCGTATGGGGCCCTTATATGTTGTTCTTCCTGGTGGGGACGGGGGTATTCCTGACGATACTCACCGGCGTCTTTCAGGTAACGAAGATCAAGGTCTGGTGGAAAGCCACCTTCAGCCAGCTCATCCTTCAGATGAAGGGGAAAGCCGGGGCCGACGAGGCGAATATCACACCTTTCCAGGCGGTCACTACCGCGCTGGCGTCCACAGTCGGCACGGGCAACATCGTGGGCGTGGCGACGGCGATCTACCGGGGCGGGCCCGGGGCTGTATTCTGGATGTGGGTGTCCGGATTCTTCGGGATGATGACCAAGTACGCCGAAGTCGTGCTGGCGGTGAAGTACCGTGAGATAGACGCGGACGGCACCCATCACGGCGGGCCTATGTACTACATCGAGAAGGGCCTCAAGATGAAGTGGCTCGCGGTGATTTTTGCTATATTTGGCGCGTTGGCGGCTTTCGGTATCGGCAATATGACCCAGGCCAACGCCATTGCCGGTTCTTTTCAGGAGACCTTCGGGATACCCGTCTGGGTCACAGGCGTAGTCATCGCCGCCTTGTGCGCCCTGGTCATCATCGGGGGCATCAAGCGCATCGCTTCCGTCACGGAGAAACTGGTGCCCTTCATGGCGGTATTCTACATCATCGGCAGCGTGATCATCCTGATCATCAACGCGGGTAAGCTCCCGGGCGCCTTCGGGCTGATATTCAGCGGCGCGTTTTCCACGGAAGCCGTGGAGGGCGGCATCATGGGTTACGTGATCATGCGGGCTATGCGTTACGGCATAGCCAGGGGCGTTTTCTCCAATGAAGCGGGCCTTGGCTCGGCGCCTATAGCCCACGCCGCTTCCAATGAGAAAGACCCTGTGCAGCAGGGCCTCTGGGGCGTGTTTGAGGTGTTTGTGGACACCATCGTGATCTGCTCGCTGTCCGCTCTGGTCATCGTGACGTCAGGCTTATATAACCAGGGCCTCGCCGGCGCGGATCTCACACTCGCGGCGTTTTCCGGGACCTTTGGCTCATTCGGCAGCATGTTCGTATCCGTCGCCATACTATGCTTTGCCGGCTCCACTATCCTTGGCTGGACATACTACGGCCAGCAATGCCTGGGTTACCTCACGGGCAACCAGAAGACCATCGACCTGGGGTACCGGATATTCTTCTGCGCGCTGACCATCGTAGGCGCCGTGGGCGGGCTGACATTCGTATGGGACGTGGCGGATACGCTAAACGGGCTTATGGCCATCCCCAACCTGCTGGCGCTGCTGCTGCTCTACAAGACGGTCGTTACCCTCACGAAGGAATATCTGCAGCGGGATAAGATATCCGCCGGGCCTTCCTCAGAGTAGCGTTCGGAGAGCGATCAAATATTTGCGAAATTTTAGGCTTGGCAGAGTACTAGTCAACCGGGGGGGCAACGCCGCGAGCGGCGCTTTCCCCCCGGTTTTCTTCATCCAGGGCTATCCTTTGCGTCAACTGCCGGATCTGGTATTCCAGCTTCGACATAAGTAGGGACATGTTGAAAACCTTTAGAAGCAGCAGAAAGATGATGCAGAGAAACACGAAGTTTGCCGGGCTCTCCACGCCGATGAGCCCCGATACATAAACGACGGCGCCGGGAAAGGCGCTCACCGCCACCAGCCCGAGCATGAAGAGTATCCAAAACACAACGCTTTCGATCTGCGCCTGGGCTTTGCGCACGCGGCCGAGGACGAAAATCAGCGTGCCTATGGAGACGATAAGTAGCAGCAGCCTGAAAAAAACCGTCAATGTCAACCCTCCCATAATCAAGTCGCGGATCGCCCGTCAGGCCGGGCAGCTCATGTCCGGCAAGGCAGGCGCGCTTTATATCCTGAACCAGTGGATAATGATGATGGAAACGAACATGCGAAGCATATAGTTTGCGGCGGCCAGTGCGTTGAGGTAGCTGCGCCCGGCCGTACGCTCTGCCATGACAACGGGTACCTCTACGATCCTGGCGCCCCGCTTCATCAAGTAGGCTAAGGTGTCCGGCTCCGGCCCGTAATTCATATGATCCGCGAAGCGCCCGATCATGTCGCGGTTGTACAAACGAAAGCCTGAAGTAGGGTCGGTCAGGCTTTGGCCCGTGGTCACACGGATAGCCGCGCCCAGCAGCTTTCCGCCGAGGCCCCGCAAGCCGCGGGGCTTATCCGCCATGTACCGGGAGCCGACGACGACGTCGGCGGAGCTTTCCCCCATGAGCCGGGCCATAGCGCCGATGTACTCCGGCTTATGCTGGCCGTCCCCGTCGTACTGCAGCGCCATGTCGTACCCGTTGGCGCGGGCGTAGCGCATGCCCGTCTGCACGGCGTTGGCGAGCCCGAGGTTGAAGGGCATGGTGATCACGGGGTAGCCGTTGTCCGCGCAGACCTGGCCGGTGCGATCCCGGGAGCCGTCGTCCACGACGATGAAATCCACCTCCGGCGCAGCCTCCCGCAGCCGGTCTACGGTCCGCTTCAGGCTTTGCGCTTCATTATAGCAGGGGACGATCGCCAGTATCCTCATCTGACCTCCTTGGGGCCGGATAGATCCGGCTCAGGCCGCGCCGCCTTGGGTCTATGGGCGCAGCTCATCAAATATAAGGGCGGGGGGCAGGAACAGGCCGGTGAAGAATACCGGCAAGCCATAGCGGTAATCCGTCCAGCCGCTTGTGATAAGCAGTGTGGCTATATAAACGGATACCGGGAGAAAGATGAGCAGCCGGGCATATCGGCCCCGGGTGAACAGCGCTGCCGCCGTGACGACCATCAGCGCCGTCCAGACGCCAAACCGCCAGAAGAAGGCGGCGGGCAGCGGCGTACTCATCATAGCGGTGTATTTATCCAAAACCCCCGTCAATAGGCTTTCCTGCCGGTAAGCGCCGATATCCGGGGCCTGCAGGCCATAGGCGCCGGAAGCCGGGTCGTAGATATCGGTGTAGTTGACGCCGTTGACGTCGGCTTTCGCGTCGACGACCCAGTACGCGCGATTCCGGTAAAGCATGGATTTAGCCATTTTGACCGGGTTGCGGATAAAACTGTCGGCGTACATGGCGATGAACTCCCCTGTCGCCAGTTCACTCAGGGCGTAATGGTCTTTAACGACCCAGTCGGGATAGAAGCGCTCAAGGGTGGCGGGGGCGTCTATCTCCGGGATATATTTCTTCAAGGCGGCGAGGGTCTTGCCGGAAAATACCCCGCCGTTATAGTATGTGGCGTGCATATCATGCATGGAGGCGAAGTACTTGTGCTCCTCAAGGTGGGGGTAGTCCGCCGCGCCCAGAGCGCGATAACCGGGGAAGCGGATGGCCAGCACCAGTACGGCGGACAATGCAACGGCGGCCAGTAAGGACCATTTCTTACGCAGCAGAAATAAGGCGGCGAGGACGGGGGCCGTAACCAGATAGGCGAGGAAGGTGTTGGGCCGGGCAAAGTAGACTAAGGTCAGCGCCAGGCAGAGCTGCACACAGAGGGAAAGGCTCCCGGCAGATGGTCTGTGGGATATGTCGGCAACCGGCGCTTGGGATATCCAGGCAGATGGCGTCTCCGTGATTCTGAGCAAGACCCAGGCAAGCCAAAGAAAGGATATGCCGCAAGCCAGGTCGCACCAGACCACTACGGTGTGCAGGCCGAATGAAGGGATCAGAGGGAGGAGTACGGCGCAAGCGAGGAGGTACTTGAACCGTATCCTTTGCTGATGAAAGTACATCAGTACCGTAGAGAGCATAACCGCGAAAGCCGCGCCCTGGGCGACGACGACCCAGGCTACTTCCGGCGCTGTGGGCGCGAGGGCGCAGACCCAGGATACCAGGAATACATAGGGGATGGAGCGGCCTTTCAGAAACGAGCCTTCCGCCCATGACCAGCCGCCCAGATACCCCCGCCACCCGGCTAAGTACTCCCAGGAGTCATAGGATAAGACCGCCGGGTTGTAAGCCTTCTGCCAGACCATCAGCGCCGCGAAAAGGAGGGCGAAGAGGGTAAGCCACTTCACCAGGTAGCCCCTGATCGGCTGGGCGGCGGGCAGGAAGACGGAGGCGGGGGCGCGGGCGCCGGCGCCGGCGCCCGTAGACGCGAACGGACGAAGGGCGGCGCGCAAGGCATAACAGGACCAGGCAAAACCGAGCCCAAGATAGGCAAGCCGCGGCAAGGAGCCTTCCGTAAGCCCGTTTGGCGTGAAGAAAAGGTCAAAGCCGAAGACGGCGAAATCCAGGTAGAAAGCGGCGGCGAGAAAGACTGCAATGCGGGCGATGCGGGGGACAGGTCCGGACGCCGGGCCGGCTTCCGTAGGCGTTATGCCCGTCTGCGCTTTTTTATTCGGAAGCATACCGAGCAAGACCCCGGCGCAGGCCGCCAGAGCCAGTATCCTGTTTAAAAATACCACGGGGGCGAAGAAAAACAAAAACAGGGACAGGGCGGCGAAAACGGGGATATGGAGCAGTTTGTATAGTCCGGTTCGGGTCGTCATGGAAAAACCAGTCTCCTTAAGCGTTCGCGGTTATTTAAAAACCAGAGACATCAACGATCTCTGGTTTAGCACTAGAAAGTGCGAGAGACGGGACTTGAACCCACACACCCATTACGGGCACCAGCACCTCAAGCTGGCGCGTCTGCCTATTCCGCCACTCTCGCCCGGCAAGCCTTATTCTAGCACGGAAGAGTTGTCTGGTCAATCAATATTTCCGTGTATTTCAGGCCTTGATGGCTCTTGCGCGGCAGACTATTTTTATCGTAAAATAATGTTAGCATAAATGCTAAACAGCGCGTTTGCGCGGGAATCGTTTGGAGAAAAATCATGGCGGAAGACAAAAAGAACAAATACGCTTCTTATAAAGAGGTCCGGCTTATATCGGAAAGCGAGACCAAAAGGATACACATCATCAAGGACGAGGCCGCAAACCGGTCTTATGTGAGAAAGAGGCTCTTCAGCGACGAGCATCTGGACTTCTACTCAAGGCTCATCTTCCTGAAACATGAGAACCTTGTGCGGATATACGACGTGTTTCGCGAGGGGAGCAGTATAATCGTCATCGAGGACTATGTGAGGGGGCAGACCCTGCAGTCCCTGCTGGAGAACGGCCCGCTGACGGAGGGCAAGGCGGCGGACTATATGGCGCAGCTTTGCGACACTTTAGTTTACCTGCACAGCCAGAAGCCGCCCATCGTACTGGGGGATATACAGCCGGATAAAATCATCATTTCCCCAAACGGGGCGCTGAAGCTTCTTGACTTCAACACGTCGGGGGATCCGGCCGCGCCAGAGGGCCGCGGCGGCACGGCGGACCCGCGGGCGGACATATACGCGGCGGGGGTCTTGCTTCGCGGGATGATAGCGGATGGCGGAGGGCAAGGCGACGGTATGGGCAAGGGGCAAGGCGGCGGTACGGTGAGCGAAAAGCTGCGAAAAGTCGCCGACAGATGCGCGTTGCCCGACCCCGGCAAGCGCTACCAAAGCGTATCCGCCCTCAGGAAAGCGCTGAAGCCGGGGGGATTAGCTTTCGGCAAAGTAGCGGCGATAGCCCTGGCCGCCCTCCTCGTATGCGCCGGGGTTTTCTTTGCCGTCGCCCGCTTCGGCGGCGGCGTTGGCAGCCTGGTCACAAGCGTCGGCGGTTTGGCTTCGCGCAAGAGCGACGGCGCCGGAGGGGCGGGACTAAGCCAGGCGGCAGGCGCATCGGAGGCGTTTGGGGGCGCGGCATCGGTGGCGGCGGGCGTATCGGATGGCGCCGGTGGCGCCATAACCGGCGCGGCGGCTCTGGGAGACGGCAGCCTGTACCGGCTCTTCGCGCAGATAGCGTCCGGGCATGAGAAGCCCGCGGCCCTGCTGGAGCGGGACGACGCGGGGAGCAAGATCCGCGCCATAGCCGGGGATATATACGAAGACGCCTCCGGGGCGTTTCAAGAGTACTATCCCGGCTATATGGAGCTGTACTGCGACCCCGACGGTGGCGTATATGTGATGCCTGCTTGCAGCTTAGAGGGCGGGGATATACGCGACCTGCTGCTGCTGGAGATGAGCGACGAGGACACGAGCCTCACCTACTACAGCAGCGAAAAGGAAAGCACGTACTACCGGACGTCTAAAGCCGACAAAGGGCTGATGTCCCAAGAGGCGTTTCAGTTCGTAAAGTCCCATCCGGTTATGTATGAAAACCCCGTCGTGTTTGCCGGGGGCGCGGATACGGGCGGCGTCGCCGGCGTCTATACGATGGGCGGCGCGCAGGTCATAAGGGTGGCCGAAGATGGCGGGGTTATGACCTTCGCTTACGCCAATGTGCTGAGGGGCAGGGAAGAGGAGCCTTTGGTCAGAAAAAGCCTGCATAAAATCGACGACGGCCACTATTGGGCGGACAACGCGGCGTCGGGGGATAAGGACAGGCTGGTATTCAACTTTACCGGCCGCTATCTGATATTGTTCAGCGAGCTGACCTCGGACGGGACGATCATCCGGCTGCAAGGGATATACGAGAAGGAGCGGTGACCGCCTCAGACGACTTCGGGGAGAGCCGGCTCCTTCGGGGCCTCGCCGTCCAGCAAGCGGCGTATGACGCGGTGGGCTTCAGCCGCGTCGCTGATGTACGCGTCGGCGCCGATGGCTTGCGCGTACTCCTGAGTGAGGACGGCGCCGCCTACAATGACCTTGGTGCCCGGGCTTACCTCACGGATCCGCCGTATCACCGGCCCCATCTCCGTCATGGTGGTGGTCATCAGGGCGGACAACCCCAGTATGCTGGCGTTATGCTTCAAGACCGCCTTGACGAATTCTTCGGCGGGGACGTTTTTTCCCAGGTCTACGACCTGATAGCCGTAGCTGGACAGCAAGGCTTTGGCGATGTTTTTGCCGATGTCGTGGACGTCGCCTTCGACGGCGCCCAGTACCACCGTTTCCAGCACCGCCGACGCGGCGGCCGGCATGGCGGCTTTCAGATACTCAAAGGCGTATCCGGCGCCGTCGGCGGCCAGGAGGAGCTGGGGCAGGAAGGAGACGCCCCCGGCGTAGGATTCGCCGGCGGAGTTCAGCGCCGGGATAATGCTCATATCGACCAGCTCGCCGAAGCTTGTATCCGGGATTAGGGGCTCAAGCAAAGCCCGTATGCTCTGCCGGTCGTCCACCGTGATGGCCTGGATGAGCGCGGATCGGTCAAGGGCCGCCCGGGCAGCGGCGCCGGTAATGTTTGCCGCGCCGACCATACCCGGCTCGCCGGATTTGCCCGCCGCGTCCGCTTGGCCTGCCGCGTCTGCCTGGCCTGCAATACTTGCCGCGCCCGGATAGGCGTCGGCGCCGCCTTCGAGGGCGGCTTCCTTTTGTGCCTGCCGGATATATGCTTCACCATTTGGGTCCCTTCCCGCCAGGAAGGCGCCGGAGGCGAAGGCTTTCCTGGCGCCGGGGTCCAGGGGGTTGGCGAAGACCAGGTCCGCGCCGGTAGCCAGGGCATGGGCCAGGTACGCCTGGTTCAGCCAGTGGCGGTCCGGCATGCCGTGGGAGATATTGTTGATCCCCAGCACAGTAGCGAGGCCGAGCTTGCCTTTAACCTGAGCGAGGGCCCTGACGGTCTCTTCCGCGAAACGCGGCCCGGTAGCCGCCGCCATGACAAGGCAGTCGATGTAGACGTCTTCTTTCGGTATACCTTCGGCCACAGCCCTCTCCAGGATGCGTTCGGCTATGCGAAGCCGCTCTTCCGCCTTCTCGGGTATGCCGCCTTCGTCCAGGGTCAAGCCTATCACAGCCGCGCCGTAATGCTTCGCCAGAGGCAGGACGGCCGCCAGGCTTGATTCACTGCCGTTGACGGAGTTGACAAGGGCTTTACCGTGATAGTGGAGCAAGGCCTGCTCCAGGGCCGCCGGATCGACGGTGTCGATGACCAGGGGGGCGTCCGGGGACTGCTGGAGACGGAGGATGATTTGCGTCAGGCTTGCCGCTTCATCGGCGCCCGGAAGGCCGGCGTTCACATCCAGAAGATCTGCGCCCGCTTGCATCTGGCGGGCCCCTTCCCGCACGAAGACGTCAAAATCGCCATTCGCGAGAGCCGAGGAGATGCTTTCTCTGGCTGTGGGATTCAGCCGCTCCCCAATCATGCGGGGGGGCTGCCCGGCGCCCAGGGCGATAGCCCGGGAGCGGGAGGTAAGCATAGAGGGCGGCGTCTGAGGCGGGGGGATGACTTCGCCGTCCCAGCCCGCGGCGGCTTCCGCCATTGCCTTTATATGGGGCGGGGCCGTGCCGCAGCAGCCCCCCAGGTAACGGACGCCCGCCTTCAGGAACAAGGGGACGAAGAATGTGAAATCCTCCGGCGTCATGGGGTATACCGGCTTTCCGTCGATCAGAGTGGGTATACCGGCGTTAGGCTCCGCCAGAAGGGGGAGCTTGCTGACCTTCCGGTAGCGGCTGATGATCTCCAGCATTTCCGACGGCCCGGTGGAGCAGTTGACGCCGAGTATGTCCGCGCCCAGGGCGGTAAACACCGCGGCTACGGTCTCCGGGTCGGCGCCGGTAAGGGTGCGCCGGTCCGTACCGTAGGTCAGGGACACGGCCACCGGCAGGTTCGTCACCTTACGGGCGCCCAGGTATGCCGCCCGGGCTTCCCCCAGGTCGGAGAAAGTCTGGATGAGGATCAGGTCGGCGCCGGCCAGGGAGAGGGCTTGCGCCTGCTGGGCGAAGACGTCTATGAGCTCTTCAAGAGGGACGCCGCCCACCGGCTCGGGAAAGCGCCCGCTCGGACCGATGACGCCGGCTACGAATCGGTCGGGCCCCGCTGCCTGCTTCGCCAGCTTTACCGCCGCCCCGTTTACGGCGTTTACACTATCCCCTTGACCGGACTCCGCCAGCTTCAGCCGGCTTCCCCCGAAAGTGTTGGTCTCGACGATCTCCGCGCCGGCTTTGACGTAAGCCGCCATGACGTCCAGGACTTTATCCGGGTTCTGCAGCATCCAGGCTTCGGGGCTCACGCCCGGGGGCAGGCCCCTGCCGAGCAGCATGGTGCCCATGGCGCCGTCGGCAATGAGGATGCGTTGTTGGAGCGTGTCAATGATATTTGGCATAATAAAGTCTGCCTTTCGGATATCTGCGAATATATTAGCACGAATAATGGAAAAAAACTATGATATAATAACCACCGGGCGCGCTGGTTCTGCGGTTATTATACAGATTTAATTGCCGCCGGGCTCCTCCCTCTGGGAGAACCGCCCGACATGGCAGATTATATCATATTGCGCGTTGCTTCATATGATATAATAACCTATACCATCTGTCGCGCGATTTGTACAACACAGCTAGAAATGGAGGTCGGTGCAACATGTTTGATTTTACCGGGAAATACGCGGTGGTAACCGGCGGGAGCCAGGGTATAGGCGAGGCTATCGTCAGGTGTCTGATGGCGGACGGGGCGGCCGGCGTGGCGGTGCTGGATATGGCGGATGTGCCTTATACCGGGGAGCTTGACCCATCCGGGGGCAGGTTGTTTGCGCTCAAGTGCAATGTAGCCCACAGGGAAGGCGCGCGGGCGGCTATACAGCAAGTGTACGAAAAGTTCGGCAGGATCGACTTTATGATCAATAACGCGGGCATCGCCAGGGACGCTATGTTCCATAAGATGAGCGACGACAACTGGGACAGCGTGGTCGGCGTGGACTTGAACGGCGCTTACCACTGCACCAGGGAGGTCATCAACCCCATGCGGGAGCAGGAGTACGGCCGGATCATTTTCATATCGTCCATCGCCGTCTACGGCGCCGTAGGGCAGTCCAACTACGCGGCGGCCAAGGGCGGCCTCTACGCCATGACGAAAACCCTGGCCAGGGAGGAGCGGCGCAAGAATATTACCGTGAATTGCATCGTGCCGGGGGGGATAGAGACCGCTATGACGGCTAACCTCCCCAAGGGCGGCGACGGCCCCGGGCTGGGCAAGCCCGAGCAGGTGGCGAGCCTGATCTGCTATCTGTGCACGGATGAAGCCGCGTATATCAACGGCGCGTGCATCGATATCAACGGCGGGGTGCATTGATCCCTCGGGATCGTTGATTGCGGCGGCGTACCAGTTTTGAATGGGCAGGGCGATTCTATGGCGGACTGCAAGGGGCGGATAAGGCCCTTTCTGGGACAGGTAGAGAAACCCCAGCGATACCTGGGGGACGAATTCAATCAAGTGAAGAAAGACTGGGGAGCGGTGAAGTGCCGTTTCCTCTTTGGCTTTCCGGACGTGTATGAAGTCGGCATGTCCCATCTGGGCATGCATATCCTGTACGAAGCGGTGAATCGCAGGCCGGATATGCTGATGGAGCGGTGTTTCTCGCCATGGAAGGATATGGAATCCGTGATGACCCGGGAGGGCATACCTTTATATGGGCTGGAATCAGGCGAGCCGGCGGAGGCTTTCGACTGCGTGGGCTTCACCCTTCAGCA
This sequence comes from Clostridiales bacterium, assembly GCA_009782505.1. Classification (GTDB taxonomy): domain Bacteria; phylum Bacillota; class Peptococcia; order DRI-13; family UBA5745; genus WRMS01. The sequence continues at coordinate 34,001 of WRIW01000009.1, read as the reverse complement.
CGAGATGAGCTATACCAACGTCCTGCAAATGCTGAAGCTTGCCAGGATCCCATATTGGGCGGAGGAGCGGGGCGAAGACGCGCCGCTCGTCATAGCCGGCGGGCCCTGCGCGGCAAACGCAGAGCCGATGGCGCCCTTTCTGGACGCCATCGTGGCGGGGGAGGGGGAAGAGCTCCTGCCGGCGCTTCTGGAAGTAGTCGCCGCCCACAACGCGAAGGGCCCCGGGCGGGGCGGCAGGGTGAGCCTGCTCAGGGATCTGGCGGCCATGCCGGGGGTATATGTGCCCTCCATGAAAGGGCAAAAGGTAAGGAAAGCGCGCCTTGGCAGCATCGAAGGAGCCGCGTACCCCCTTGCCCCGCTCGTGCCGTACATCGAGGTGGTCCATGACCGCATGATGCTGGAGATACTGAGGGGCTGCACCAGGGGCTGCCGCTTTTGCCAAGCCGGGATGATCTACCGGCCGGTGCGGGAGCGGAGCAAGGATACGCTGATGAAGCAGGCCAGGGCCATCAAGGAAAGCACCGGGCACAGGGAGATATCCCTGACCTCCCTTTCCAGCTCGGATCATACCTGCATAGGGGATATCGTCAGGGAGATTTCCGCCGAGTTCGCCGGGGAGAGGATCAGTATATCCCTGCCCTCGCTGCGGGCGAACCATTTCTCCGTGGACCTGGCAAATGAAATACGCAAAGTGCGGAAAACGGGCTTTACCTTCGCCCCGGAAGCGGGCAGCCAGCGGATGAGGGACGCCATCAACAAAGGCGTCGAAGAGGAAGCCCTTTTGTCTACGGTAATGAAAGCGGTATCTGCGGGCTGGCGGCAGATAAAGCTATACTTCATGATCGGCCTCCCGGGGGAGACGATGGAAGATGTGGACGCCATAGCCGGCCTCTGCGAGAAGGTGGTTCGTTCGGGCAACCAGGCAATAAGGGCCGCGGGCGGCAAGGGCGGCCTGCGGGTCTCCTGCTCCGTGTCGAATTTCGTACCAAAAGCTCAGACGCCTTTCCAATGGATAGGCCAGGCGGGGCAGGAGGAGCTCAAGGCGAAGCAGGCCAGGCTGAAAGAGCTTATGAAAAGCCGCCATATCAGCTATAGCTACCACGACGCCTTCACCAGTATGCTGGAAGCCGTATTTGCCCGGGGCGGGCGGGAGCTTGCCCCCCTGCTGGCCGCGGCCGCGAACCGGGGCTGCCGCTTCGACAGCTGGACAGAAGAGTTGCGGCGGGATGTGTGGCAGAGCGTATTTGCGGAGGCGGGGCTGGACATGGAAGCCCTGGCGGTTAAGACGTATGACCTGGACGCCGCCCTGCCCTGGGATCATTTGGACCATGGCGTGAGCAAGGGGTATCTGCGGCGGGAATACGAGAAATCCCTCAGGGGCGAGACCACAGGGGACTGCCGGTACGCCGGCTGCACCGGTTGCGGCGCCTGCGCCGCGGAGGCAGACGCGTACGATACATGGGCTGGCGGGCGCGATATTGAGACAGACGGGCGCGATACTGAGACAGGCGCGGCGGGGCGGCAGCCCGGCAAAGGCGGCAATGTACTTTTCGGCGAGGCGGTGGATCAGTGAAGGTCAGGATATGCTTCAGCAAGACGGAAGCCGGCAGGTACCTGTCTCATCTGGATATAGCCCGGACCATGGAGCGGGGCCTCCGCCGGGCGAAAGCGCCCCTTGCTTTTTCCGAAGGATTCAACCCCCACCCTAAGATATCCTTTGCCTCGGCCCTGGCTGTGGGCGTCACCGGATGCAGGGAGTACATCGACGTAGAGCTCGCTTACCGGGTGGATATCGGGAGCTTCGGCAGGGCGCTGGAGTCGGCTTTCCCCGCCGCCCTCGCGTTCGTCGCGGCGTTGGAGATCGGCCCGGGTACCAGGAGCCTGTCCTCCGCGATCAACCTGGCGGTGTATAGGATAAGCGCGAGGCTGAGCGCCGGCGATGAAGAGAAGGCGGCCGCCGGCGTCGCCGGGGTGCTGGCAGCCGGGGAACTGTGGCGTAAGCCGAAGCTGAAGCCGGGGAAAAAGCCTATACCCGCCAAGGAGGTGCGCGGGCTCGTCCGGCGCATCGAGATAGTCGAGGAGGCGGGTGCTGCCTGGGCGGGCGCTGGCGGGTTGAACGCCGACAGCGCCGGCGCCATCGCCGTCGGAGCGGGAAGCGACGGGGCAAGCAGCGGTGGGGCAGGCAGCGGCGGGGCAGGCAGGATCGTCGCCATCGAGGCGGAGCTGGGCATGACAGCCGGGGGGCAGCTGCAGCCCCGGGAGCTTTGGGAGATGATATGCGCGGCGGGGGGATTCGAAGCTGCCGCGCCTCCGGCTATTTGCCGCACGGCTCTGCTGATCCGGCAGGATGGCAAGACCTTTAGCCCGATGGAAGGAGTCGCGGTATAATATGCGCAGAGAGCTATTGATGCGTTCGGAGGATAATGAGACCACCGTGGCGGTGGTGGAGGAAGGCCGCCTGGCGGAGCTGTACCTGGAGCGGGAATCGGACAGGCGCGTGGTGGGCAACATATATAAAGGCGTCGTGAAAAACATCCTGCCCGGCATGCAGGCGGCTTTCGTGGATATCGGGCTGGAGAAAAACGCCTTCCTCTATGTGGACGACGCCCGGACGGATACCTCTGTACCGGCTGCGTGCTCCGGGGATATACCTATACAGGGTCTGCTGAAGGAAGGCCAGGAGCTGATGGTGCAGATAACGAAGGAGCCTGCCGGCTCAAAAGGCGCCAGGATCACCGCCCAGATCACCCTGCCGGGGCGTTATCTGGTGCTGATGCCCGCGGTGGAGCACTGCGCGGTATCCAGGCGGATACAGAAGCCGGCCGAGCGCCTGCGGCTCCAGTCCCTGGCTGAGGAGTTGAAGCCGCAGGATATGGGGCTCATCGTCCGGACCATAGGGGAAGGGGCTTCCCGGGAAGAGCTGATACAGGACCAGGAGCAGCTCATGATGATATGGGAAGGGGTCAGGAACCGCTTCGATCAGGGGGTGGCGAAGGGTCTCATCTTCAAAGACATGGGCCTCTGCCAGCGGATACTCAGGGATGTATTCTCTACGGAGATCAACCGGCTGATGGTGAATTCCCGGGCGTTATACAATGAAGTGCTGGGGTACCTGGATATCATGGAGCCGCGCCTGAAGCGGAAGGTCTTCGTGTGCAACATGGAGGAGATGTTTGAGAAATACTCCATCGCTCAGGAAATGGACGCCGCTCTCGACCGTAAAGTCTGGATGAAAAACGGGAGCTACCTGATCATCGACCGTACGGAAGCCATGACCGTCATCGACGTCAATACCGGCAAGTACGTGGGCAGCACAGACCTTACGGACACTATACTGAGGACCAATATGGAGGCGGCCCGGGAGATAGCGCGCCAGCTGAGGATACGTAACATAGGCGGGATCATCATCATCGACTTTATCGATATGGACAATGAGAGCCACAAGCAAAAGATATTGGATGTGCTCATCGACGAGCTGAACAAAGACAGGATCAAGACCCATATCCTGGGGTTCAGCCCCCTGGGCCTGGTGGAGATCACCCGTAAGAAGGTCGGCCAGCCGCTGCATAGCACATGGGAGATCGTATGCCCCCATTGCGACGGTAAAGGCCGCATCCCGCTCAAAGCGCTGGAAGAAATGGCAATATATCCCAGGTAAAATCCATTTGACAAGCGCGGGGGAAAATGATATCATCATCTGACGTAGGCGCCGGTTATCCCGGATGCAAGTACTGCACGGCGCAGTACAGAAGCCTGCCAAACCGCTCGCCCGGGGCTCCGGCACAATAGCCGGGCTAAATGTCGGGATGCTAACGACTGCCTTCGGGGCGGCGAGACCAGGTCAGGAGGTGTAAGAATGTACGTAATCATGGAAACCGGCGGCAAACAATACAAAGTCCAGCAGGGCGACGTACTGACGGTGGAGAAGCTCGACGCCGAGGCGGGGGATACCGTCGAGGTGACCAAGGTGCTGGCTTTAGGGCAGCCTGGCGGCTTCACCGTAGGAAAGCCTTATGTGGAGAACGCTAAGGTCGTCCTTAAGGTCGTGGAGCAAGGCAAGGGCGAGAAGATACTGGTCTTCAAGTATAAGCCGAAGAAGAAGTATCGCAAGCTGCGGGGGCACCGCCAGCCATACTCCAAAGTCGTCATCGACGGGATATATGTGGACGGCGTGGCACAGGCCGCCGCGGTTGACGAAGCGACTGCCGAGGCAAAGCCGGCAAAAGAAGCCAAGCCGGCGAGACGATCCAAGGCGGCTGAGGCGAAAGCCGCGGAGGAGGCCAAGCCGGTGGGCGAGGCTGCCGTGGCTGAGGAGGTTGCGGTTAGCGAAGCCGTCGCGGCGCAGGAGATGCAGGCCGCGGAAGAGGTTAAGCCGGTCAACGAGGCTACTGTAGCCGAGGAGGCTGTAGCCAGCGAAGCCCCGGCTGCGGAAGAGGCTGCCGCTGCAGCAGCTTCTTCTGCAGAAGAAGCTGCTGCAGAAGAAGCTCCGGCTACGGAAGAGCCCGCCGCGGACGGCGCCCGGGACGAATGATCAGGATCAGGCTCAAAGGAAGCAAGGATCATATAGAAGGTTTCCTGGTCTGGGGCCACGCCCGCTATGCCCCCCAAGGCGCGGATATCGTCTGCGCGGGGGTATCCGCCGTCGCTACGGCGGCGGTGATGGGGCTCGCCCGGCGGTTTCCGGGGAGTGTCAATTACCGCATACTGCCTCAGGGCCTGATTTACTGTCGGCTCGACGGGAGCTTTCCCGAGACCGGGGCGGCCGAGGCGCAGGCGATGCTATACGCCATGGCCCTGGGCCTGGAGGCGATACGGAAGAGCCACAGGAAGCATATCGATTTAGCCTACAGGAGGTGAGTGTCATGATCAGAATGGATCTACAGCTTTTTGCCCATAAGAAAGGCGTGGGGAGCTCCCGCAACGGCAGGGATTCCGCCGCCCAGAGGCTGGGCGTGAAGAGATACGACGGGCAGCTGGTGACCGCCGGCAATATCATCGTCCGCCAGAGAGGCACGAAGATACATCCCGGTACAAATGTAGGGCTGGGGAAGGACGATACCCTTTTTGCCCTCATCGACGGATATGTCAAATTCGAGCATCTCGACAAAAGCCGGAAAAGAGTCAGCATATACCCGGAGAGAGTTGTGTCCCATAACGCTTGACGCCTTGCTGATTTGCGGTTCTTATCCCGCGATAACGCAAAGCATCGGAGACCCGGGCAGGCAGCTCGATATCCACTTAACTTTGGCGCCGCCGGAAACGAAACATACTATCTGCGGTGTGTTTCGCTTCCGGCGGCGACAGCATTTTACGGAGCAAGGAATTGTTTTACGATTACGCGAAAATATTCGTGAAAGCCGGTAAAGGCGGCGACGGCATGGTGTCTTTCCGCCGGGAGAAGTATGTGCCCGCCGGGGGGCCTTCCGGCGGCGACGGCGGAAAAGGCGGAAGCGTCGTCTTCGTCGCCGACGAAGGGCTCAGGACCCTGGTGGACTTCCGGTACAGAAAGCACTACAACGCCGCGCCGGGCGAGCCGGGCAAAAGCAAAAATATGCATGGCGCCGCCGGGGCCGACCTGGTGGTGAGAGTGCCTGTGGGTACCGTGGTGAAGAAAGACGACGGCTCTGTGGTGGGCGACCTGGTCTTCCACCGGCAGAGGCTCGCCGTAGCCCGGGGGGGCCGGGGCGGGAAGGGCAACGCCCGCTTCGTCTCTTCGGTAAATAGGGCGCCCCGGGTGGCGGACAACGGCGAAACCGGGGAAGAAAGCTGGCTGGTGCTGGAACTGAAGCTCCTGGCGGATGTAGGCCTGATCGGTTTCCCCAATGTGGGCAAGTCGTCCATCATCGCCAGGGTCTCCGCCGCCAAGCCTAAGATAGCGGACTACCCGTTTACGACCATCGACCCGAACCTGGGCGTAGTCCGGCTGGACGATGAAGAAAGCTTTGTGCTGGCCGATATACCCGGGCTCATCGAAGGGGCCGGCGAAGGGGCGGGGCTCGGGTTTCGCTTCCTGCGGCATGTGGAACGGACGAGGGTGCTGATCCATGTACTGGACGTCTCCGGCTTCGAAGGCCGCGACCCCCTGGAGGATTTCGAGACCATCACGAAAGAGCTGGAGCTGTACAGCCCCGGCCTGAGTAGTAAGCCTCAGATCGTAGCGGCGAATAAAATGGACCTGCCCCAGGCTGAGGAGAACCTTGCGCGCCTGCGGGAGAAGCTCGGCGGGGATCATCAAATCATCGCCATATCCGCCGCCACAGGTTTGGGCTGTGCCGAGCTGATGCGGGAGGCGGGAAGGCTTCTGAAGGAGCAGGACGCCATCCAGGCAAGGCTGCCGGAGCCGGCGCCCGGGGACGGCGATATCCGCGTCACCAGGCTGGAAGCCGCGGACGGGCCGCCCATCGCGGTCAGGCGGGACAACGACCGGTGGATACTTTCCGGCAGCGAGGCGGAGCGCCAGATCAGGAGGACGAACTTCCACAATGAAGCGGCAGTGGGCCGTCTTCTGAAGATACTGCGGTCGATGGATGTGGACGGGACACTAAAGGCCGCGGGCGCCGCGGACGGGGATACTGTCGTCATCGGCCCGATGGAGTTCGAGTACGCCGACACTTCGGCGGGAGGATGAGGTCAATATATTGAACCGCACAAAAGCAATACTCGCGATACGGGACAAGGAATCGCTACGCCTTCTACGGGCTAATCTGCGGGCGGCGGGCTTTGACGTGACTACCGCGCCCGGCGGGCATTATATCTTAGGCAACATCGCCGATGGCTTCTGGCATCTGCTGGTCGTAGGCGAAGCCTTGCCGGATATGGAAGGCCTGGAATTTATCAAGCTCCTCCGCGAGGTGAGCGATATACCGGTCGTCATGATGGGGCAGGCGGAGGGCGGCGCGGGCGTCGCGGCCGCCCTGAGGGCCGGGGCGGATGACTTCCTGGCTTACCCTTACTCCACCGATGAGTTCTTTGCCCGCGTCGGCGCCGTCATGCGCCGCGCCGGCCGCGAGGAAGGCGATGAGGAAGACGGCAAGAAGAGGATAGGCGGCATGGTCATCGACTTGGGCAGGAGGCAGGTAGTAGTGAGGGGGAAAGCCGCCCCGCTGACGCCTACGGAGTATAAGTTGCTTATCTATATGGCGGAGCGCCCTAATCAGGTGATTTGCCACGAGGAGCTGCTCACCCATGTCTGGGGCGAGGATCACGCCGGGCATGTACACTACCTCCGTGTCGGCGTCGGCCGCTTGAGGCAGAAAATAGAAGCCGACCCCGCTTCCCCGGCTTATCTGGTGACCCGCAGCGGCGTAGGTTATATGCTTCAAAACAGGGCAAACAGCGGGTATTGAGCGGACGAGGCATAAGTAAAACGGACACAAGCGTGTCCGTTTCGCGTCTGTACCGTCTGAGTGGGGATCGTGTGGTCAGTCGCCGATCATAGCGGCGTTGAGGTCGGCTACCAACTGGTCGGCGTCGATACCGTGGACTTCCGCCCCCTGGCCAAGGTTCTCAAAGCGGGCGGCCATGCATCCGATGCAGCCCATGCCGTACTCGGCGAAAACCGACATGACCTCAGGGTGCTGGAAAACGATATCGGTAATGCTCATATCCTTAGTGATCATTGCTCTACCTCCCGGAAAAATATTGTCAATGCCCTGCGAAATTGACCAAGTATTATTATATCAGAGCCTGTGCACAAAGCAATAGTTTTGTGATAAAATATATTATCCGATGAAACGAGGCGCTGAGGATGACGAAGATATACGGCTTGGCGGGGCTCAGGCCGGGGAGCGGATGGGCGGATAAGGTCACTTGCCCGCCTTACGACGTGATCAAGCCCGGCTCTCCTTTGGAAAAGCTGCTGCGGGGCAACCCGGATTCTTTCTATCATGTGATACTGGGGGACGCCCCCGCGGACGCCCTGGCAAGCATGCTGGACAGGGGCGCCCTGGCCAGGGACGACGAGCCGGGATACTATGTCTATGAGCAAAGCTTCGGCGGGTCGCGCCGCAGGGGTTTTCTGGCGGCGATGGAAGTCAGCCCCTATGAAGCCGGGGAGGTCATCCGGCATGAGAAGACCTTTGACGAGAAGGTCGCGGGCAGGATAAGTCTGATGGAGGAGACGGGATATGTCACGGAGCCTATATGGCTCATCACCGGGACGCCGGTAAGCGAGGCGCTGGACGAGATATGCGGCAGCGAGGCCCCGCTGTATGAGTTCACTTCGGATTTCATGGGGGAATCGGAGCTCTCCGGGATCGTTAACCGTATCTATAAAGTAAGCGAGGCGGGGGACTGGGGGCGGCGCCTTTCGGGCGCCGTGGGCGAAGCGCCCCTCTACATCGCCGACGGGCACCACCGCTACCACAGCGCCCTGCGTATGGGCCTTGACCGGTGCATAGCGTACATATGCCCCGGGGACCGGGCGGGGATACAGGCTTACAACAGGGTCATTCGCGGCAAAGCCGGCTTCGAGGCGGTGAAGGGCAAGCTGCCCCTGGAAGAGGCGCAGGGCTTCGCTACCCCGGAGCGCCACGCTTTCAGCCTGTATACGAGAGAAGGCTGCTGGACTTACCGGGCGGATGATGTGGACGAGGGGGACGTCGTAGGCCGCCTCGACTGCCGTATACTGGAAGAGACCTTGTATCCGCTCTTGGGTTTGGGCCATGACATGATCATGGACAGCAAGCATTTCGATTATTACCCCGAAGGGGAGCTGGGTAAAATGCGCAAAGCGGTGGACGACGGGCTCTACGATATAGCCGTAGCGCTCCATCCGGTGAGCCACGGGGAGCTCATGGCGGTAGCCGACGCCGGCACATCGGACCCGGATATCGTAATGCCGGAGAAATCGACGTTTTTCGCGCCGAAGATACTGTCCGGCTTGATTCTGGCGCCGCTCCGCGCTTGCGGACGCGCCGAGCCCCGTCGGACATCCGGCTAAGGCTATGCCGCTTTTGGGTTTAGGGCGTAGCTCATCTTAGGATATAGGAGGCGAAAAGATGCTGAAAGGCAAGAAGGTCAGGCTGCGGACTTTGGAGGAAAAAGACGCGGAGATACTGCAGAAATGGTACATGGATAAGGATTTCCGCCAGGCATACGACGCCTACGACAGCAACGATTTGGATTCGATACGCGACGAGATCGCCTTGTCGAAAGGGGGCATCTATGACCCCCGGACGTCAAAGATGATCTTCATGGTACTGAGAGCCAGGGACGACGTGCCCATCGGCGTCTGCTGCCTGCGGGACATCGACCGCATGAACGGCAACGCCGAGCTGCTGCTGGGCATAGGCGAGAAGGACATGCGCCTGGCGGGATTCGGCCTCGACCTGCTCATCGTGCTCCTGGATTTCGCGTACTATGAGCTGCGTTTGCAGAAGACATACATGCGCATATCGGAAAACCAGCCATACGGCCTTCAGAACGCCCTCAAGTTCGGGTACAAGCCCGAGGGGCACCTGAGGAATCAGATATTCGTTGACGGGAAGTACGCCAACGTCTTCTTCCTGGGCATGTTGAAATCAGATTACGAAAAGCTGTCTATCGTGCCGAAGTGGAAAAAAAGATGAAAAGCTATTGACAATGATGATAATAACACTTACTATTTAGTAAATAATATTTATGAAATAGTAAGGATGATGAAGATGGCGAAAAGCCAGCGGATGACGAAGCAAAAGACAGCGATCCTGGAAATACTCCGGTCGGTGGAAAGCCATCCCACCGCGGAATGGATCTATCAGGAAGCCCGCAAGAAAATCCCCGGCTTGTCATTGGGGACGGTCTACCGGAACTTGAACCAGCTCAGGGACAACGGGGAGATCAGCGAGCTGGAGTTCGGCAGCCATCAGAGCCGCTTCGACGGCAACCGAGACAATCACTACCACTTTTGCTGCACCGAGTGCGGTAAGGTGTACGATATACATATGCCATTGATCAAATCCATTGAAAACAGGGCCAGAGCGGCGAGCAGCTTTACGGTCACCGGCCATCGTCTTGAGTTTTTCGGCGTCTGCAACGACTGCCTGGAAATGAAAAAGGCGATATAACCGGTCTCCGGCGTTGTTCCCCGCTTGAGCCCGGATAGACGGGCTGGGCGGGACATGAAGAGGAGACCTTGATCACCGATACAGGAGTGGGGCAGCAGTCAAAGACATTTGATTGCCGCGCCGCTTTTTTTGCGAATGAGGGATTATGGAAGTCTACGCGCTCATCGGGGCAAGCGGGACCGGCAAGAGCCATCAGGCGATGACGGTCGCTTATCAAAACGGCATAGATACGCTCATCGACGACGGCCTTCTCATCAGGGAAGGGGAGCGCCTTGCCGGGGTGTCGGCAAAGGGCGAGAAAACCGCCGTCGGCGCTGTGAAGAGGGCTATCTTCCTCAAAGGGGAGCATCGCGACGAAGTCAAGGCCGCCCTGGCGCAAGCCAACCCGGATAAGCTTCTAATCCTGGGGACTTCCCGGAAGATGACGGAGCGGATATGCCAGGCCCTGGGCCTGCCGGAGCCTTGCCGTTACTTCAGTATCGATAATGTGTCTACGCCAAAGGAGATCGCCACGGCGAAGGAGCTGCGCAGGGCTTATGGGATGCATGTGATACCCGTACCCATCGTGGAAGTCAGGGAGGACCTCCAGGGCTACCTGATGCGCCCTATCCGCTACCTGATGCAGCTGAAGTCCGGGCACAGGCAGGGGGAGAGGACGATCATCCAGCCCAGGTTCAGCACAGTGGGCAAGCTGGTCATCACGGAGCAGGCGATCAACCAGATGATAAGATTCCTCGCTTCAGGCGTGCCCGGCGTGGCGAAGGTAGTCAAAGTGCAGACCGAGGTGAAAAAAGGCAGCGCCGGCATCCATATGGAGCTCGCTGTGCGGATACCGGTCCATATCCCCGGGATGGCGGAGGAGATAAGGCAACTTATACAGGACAGGATACTGATCCTGTGCGGGATACATGTGGAACAGGTACACATATTAGTGAGAAGCTGCGAAGCGGCTTGAGAGGGATGCGATGACGCAGGCGGAGTTTAACGCGTATATACAGGAAAAAGGCCATATCGCCGTCTCCTGCCTCCTGCTGGAGAAGTATCAGGCCATGGACATCACCCCGGAGGAGCTGGGCTCCCTGCTCCTTGCCCTCTACCGGCAGCGCCTGGACGCGGCGGGAGGGGCCGGGCAGGGCCGCGATGAGCCCTACCCTGGCGAGGAGGGCCGGGGCGCCGATCCGTGGATCGGTTGGGCGCTGGAGAAGGGTTGGGCCAGATGGATCGGGGAGGGCCGGGAGCGGCGGGCGGATTTCGAACCCCTGTGGCGCAAGCTCTATCAGATATGGGAAGAAGAGCGGGAGGCGGACGAAAGGGCTAAGGCCCCTCATCCCACCGCGGAAGGCGGCTTTGACTACAGCAGGATAGTCAAGGAGCTGGACAGGCTCCGGGGCAGCTTGAGCGTCACCGTCAGGGAGCAGCAGTTGATCCAGGAGTTCAACCTGAAGTACGGATGGTCATCGGACTTCATCATCAACTTCTTCCGCTTATGCAGCCAGAGAAACCTCATACAGATAAAGAATTATAAGCCGCTGGCGGCGCAGATCCACCGCGCCGGCGTGTATACCCTGGAAGGCCTGGCTTCCTTTATGAGCGAGGTGGACTGGATAAGCAAGCAGGCGGCGGAGCTCAAGAAGGACTATCTGGGTTTGTACAACATGGTGACGGTGATGGAGAGGGAGTATTATGTCAAATGGCATATCACCTGGCGCTACAGCCACGCCCTCATCGTCAGGGCCGCCCGGGAGTCGGTGGGCGCCGCCAATGCCACATTTAAGTACATCGACTCCATCATCGGGCGCTGGCACGAGCTGGGCGCCGAAGACATGGAGGCTTGCGAGGAAGCGATCCGGCTTTGGAATGAAGAGAAGAAGACGCAGGCGGCGGCCAGGGGCAGCGGCCAGGCCCAGGGCAAGGCCAGCAGGCGCAAGGGGGACAAGGAACGCGGCTCCAGCGTGTGGAGCGGATTCCTCGATGAAGGAGGGGACGGGCTGTGATGACCGACAGGGATACCCTTCGCCTGCTCAAGCAAGCGGAGCGGGACAAGCGGGTGGAGCTGCTCTACAGACAGAACCCCCGCCTGAAGGAGATAGACGACGAGTTGGCGGCAGCCGGCAAGGAAGGGCTGCTCCGGGCCTGGGACGGGGGCGATATCGAAGCCGTCGCCCAAAGGATAAGCATGCTGCAGGCCAGGAAGGTACAGGCCCTGGCCGCCCTGGGCGTGGATGAGGGGGTATACGACGCCCCATGGGACTGCCCCGTATGCCAGGACAGGGGTTATGTGGCGCCGGGGGAGCCCTGCGAATGCCTACGCCGGGACGAGAGCCTTCAGCGCCTCGTGGGAAGCGGCCTCTCGGCGCTCCAAAAGATGCAAAGCTTCGAGAACTTCTCGTTGGAATGGTACAGCCGTCCGGAAGAGGTCAAGGGGCTGGCGAGCCGGATGAAAGCCTTCGCGGATAAGCTCATCCAAGGCGCGCCCTGCGGCAACCTGTTTCTATTCGGGCCGGTTGGAAACGGCAAGACCCATCTCTGCGGCGCTGTGGCCAACCGGGTGCTGGCGGCGGGAAAAACCGTGATCTACTACCGGGTGGAGGAGCTGTTGGAAGCTTTGCGGGAGGAAATGTACGGCAGAGGGGATTATTCCCACTTGCAGGAGAGGCTCATGCGGGCCGACCTGCTGATTCTCGACGACCTGGGCACCGAGCGGCTGACGGATTTCACCGAGGAGCAGCTGATCGGCGTCATCGACGGCAGGATCAACCGGCAGAAGCCCTGGATCGTGACCAGCCACCTGATCGGCGAGAAGTTCACGGACAGGTATGACCCAAGGCTGGTAGACAGGGTGCTGGGGGAAGGGACGAGGCTTTACCTGAACGAAAACAGTATCCGCTTCAAGAAGGCGCGGAAAGACAAAGAAGGTTAGTATAATTTCGACAAACGAACATGGGAAACGTAGAACGGCTTTCGGGCCGTTTTTGCGTGTATGCACAGAGAAGTGAGAGTTTAGGACGCAGTTGTCTGTAAACTCTTTATGAAATTTTTTTAAGAAAATTTTAAAATATCTGTGGTATGTTGTGGGGGTTTATGGTACAATGTGGAGTATCAAACCGAAAAAGTTGAACAATAGTGGAAGGGGACAGGCTTGGTGGCCTTCGAAAGCGAGTTTCAGCACAATATAGACGAAAAGGGAAGACTCATCTTACCGGTCCGCTACCGGGACAGCTACGGGAATAAGTGCGTGCTGTCCAAAGGGTTCGAAGGTTGCGTCGACGTCTACCCTATGGAAACTTATAAGAAGCTGGAAGAAAAGCTCAGCACCCTCAACGATTTCAACCGGAGAAACCGCGATTTCAAGCGGCGTTTCTTTTCCGGCACCGAGCCGTGCGAAGTCGACAAGCAAGGCAGGATACTCATCAAACAGGAGTTCCGCGCTCATGCCAGCCTCGCCAAGGAGGTCTATATCGTAGGCGTAGGGGGCCATATGCAGATATGGGATAAAGAGACTTGGGAGGACTATCGGGGCGGCATATCGGATGAGAATTATGAATCCCTGGCTGAGGAAATCTTTCAATGACCACTGCGGCGCATAAGCCGGTCATGCTGAGGGAGAGCCTGGATATATTAAACCTGGCGCCCGGTATGGTCGTGGCGGATTGTACGGCGGGCTACGGCGGGCACAGCGGGGCGATACTGGGGCGCATTATGCCGTCGGGGTTCCTGGTAGCCATAGACAGGGACCCGGAAGCCCTGGCCGCCGCGGAGGCGAATATCGCCGGTGGATGGCGGGAAGACGCCGGCCGGGAAGGATCGGGCAGCAAGCCTTACGCCATGGTGCACAGTAATTTTTCCCGGATAAAGGAGATACTCGGCGGCTTAGGCATCGATGGGATAGATGCCGCCATCATGGATCTGGGCGTGAATTCACATCAGCTGGACGAAGGCGGAAGGGGCTTTAGTTACCGGCATCCCGGGGCGCTGGATATGCGGATGGATCAGACGGAGGAAGGCCCGACCGCCCTGGACGCGCTCAGGGATCTAGACGCCGGGGAGCTGGAGCGGATAATCCGGGACTATGGCGAAGAACGATGGAGCCGCAGGATCGCGCGGTTTATAGTAGAGGAAAGGGTTTTGGCGCCCATCGAGACGACGGATCAGTTGGTGACGGTCATCAAGAAAGCGATACCGGCCGGGGCCAGGGAAGAGGGCCCCCACCCGGCAAGACGTACATTTCAGGCATTACGTATTTACGTAAATAAGGAACTCGAAGTCCTGGAAGGAGCGATTACCGATACGGTGGAATCCCTGAAGCCCGGAGGCCGGCTGGCGGTGATTGGCTTCCATTCCCTGGAAGACAGATTGGTTAAGGATACCTTCAGGAAGCTGGCGGCGGGATGCGTCTGCCCAAAGGATATGCCGGTCTGCGTGTGTGGTAAGACTTCGCAAGGCAAGATGCTTACCCCGAAGCCTATATTGCCCGGCTACGGGGAGACTGAGGAGAATACAAGGGCAAGGAGCGCAAAGCTGCGGGCTTTCCAGAAAGCGAAATAATTCTCGAAAAAGTTGAGGCGAAGGATATGGCGGAAACACTAAGAAAGGCAGCCGGCGGGTATGAAGGATACTACATGCCGCGGCAGCAGGGGGGAAAGGCGAAAGCGGGCAAAGCCGCGGCCGCGGCGCCGAAGCGGCTGATCAGGCGGGAAGTCCGCTCAAACTCCGAGTTCAGGCGGACCATAGCCTGGGTCTTTCTGGGCATGTCTTCCGTATTGTTTTTAATGGGGATCACTTCTATATTTGTCAAAGCCGGCGTCAGCCAGGTGAACTATAACATCAACTCTATCCGGGCTGAAAATGAACAACTGCTGCTGGACAACGACAGGGTGCGCGGGCAGATCGCCGAGCTCCGGGCCCTTGACCGGATCGAGGAAATCGCCAGACGGGACTTGGGCATGATCAAAAACGAGACGGTTGAGTACATGGTGCTGTCTACCACCATCGTCTCCGAAGGGAAGATCCGGGCCCTGGAAGAAGAAGCCGTGGACAATCTACCGGCGGGGGCGGACAAGGAAGCGGTAAAGGCGTTGGAGAAAGTGTTGGACGCGATACTCGCCATATTGAATAAATAAACGTGACAAAGCGGAGTTACAGTATGCGCCAGTCTGTGGAGAAAAGAACAAAGCATAGGATCCGGTTCATTTTGGTCATAGCCTCCCTCGCGTTTCTGGGGCTCTTTGGCAGACTGGCCTGGATACAACTGTATCTGGGGGCGGAATATGAACATATGGCCTTCGAGAACCGCTTCAATCAGGTCACCCTGGACGCCAGGAGAGGCGCCATCTACGACGCGAAGGGCAGGCCCCTCGCGGTAAGCGTCATGCAGCCGACGATCATCGCCAATCCAGTGGAGGTGGCGAAATCCCAAAGAACGGAAGAGGTAGCCGCGAAGCTGGCCTATATCCTGGACATGGATCAGACGGTACTGACGCAGAAGCTCAAGGACAACGCGAACCGATGGTTTATGTACGTGAAGCGCCGCGTCACCGAGGAACAGGCCCGGGACATAAGGGCGCTCAAGCTGCCCGGGATCAGCTTCCAGGAAGAGCCCATGCGGATATATCCGAAAGGCGAGCTGCTGGCCAACTTCCTGGGCTTCGTGGGCACGGACAACATCGGGCTCAGCGGCCTGGAGATAGCTTACGACAGCGTCCTCTCCGGCACGCCGGGGAAAATGATGCTGGAGCTGGATCACCGGGGGCAAAATATCCCGGATACGACACAGACGGTCATCCCATCCCGGGATGGCTCCAGCCTGGTGCTGACCATAGACGAGACGATACAGTATATACTGGAGAGGGAGATACGGGCGGCGGTAGAAAGGCACAACCCCGCGAAGATGGGCATCCTGGTGATGGATCCAAATACCGGGCGCGTCCTGGGCATGGCCCAGTATCCCACTTTCAACCCAAACAGCTTCTCGGACTCCGACCAGCAGAACTGGCGCAACTTCCTTATATCCGACGTCTACGAGCCGGGCTCAACTTTTAAAACTGTGCTCATGGCCGGCGCCCTGGAAGAAGGCGCGGTATCCCTCAACGACCAGTTTTATTGCGGCGGCGCGGTGAAGCTGACATCCGGGACGGTGCAGTGCTGGAGGGGCTTGCCCCACGGCAACCAGACTTTCGTCGAAGGGGTGCAGAACTCATGCAACCCCATGTTTGTAAGCCTTGGGCTGAGCATGGGGAAGGAAGTTGTCTACAAATATCTGAATGGGTTCGGCTTCGGGAAGAAGACCGGCATCGACCTATCAGGGGAGGCTGCCGGTATCGTGTTATCCCAGCGGAACTGCCGGGAGTTGGATCTGGCTACGATGAGCATAGGGCAAACCAACGCGGTGACGCCAATCCAGCTGTTGACAGCCTTCTGCGCCATCACCAACGGCGGCAGCCTGATGAAGCCTCAAATCGTGAAGGAGGTACGGGACGCCGACGGAAATGTGCTGGAGAGCATAGAGCCCGAGCTGGTGAGGCAGGTGATATCCCCCGCTACATCGGAAAAAGTGCTGAGCGTCCTGGAAACGGTGGTCAGTTCCGGCACAGGCAAGACGGCTTATATAGACGGGTACCGGGTAGGGGGCAAGACAGGCACCGCTCAGAAGGTAGTGCCAGGCGTGGGGTACTCAAAGAGCGAGTTCATCGTGTCCTTTCTTGGCGTGGCCCCGGTCAACGACCCCCAGGTCGTCTGCCTTGTGGTCGTGGACTATCCGAAAGGGGCGGACGTCACCGGGGGCGCCATCTGCGGGCCCATCTTCCGGGAAGCGATGAAGGACGTGCTGAGCTACCTGCAGGTACCCACGCAGATCGAGCCCCAGCGGGTAAGCGCCCCTTCCTTTGATGAAATCACGCTGCAGAACTATACAGGGACAAATGTAAGCGCCGCCGAGGCAAAGGCCGCCGCCCAGGGGCTGACCATATCCGTGGTGGGCACGGGAGATGTGGTGTACGCCCAGCTCCCCCTGCCGAATACCAGGATGCTGAGAGGCGGCAGCGTGGTGCTGTATACCAAGCTTCCAAAGAGCCTGGAGGCGGTGCAGCATACGGTAGTACCGGAGCTCACCGGCAAAAGCTACGACCAGGTCATGGACGTGGCGCAGGAGTGCAACCTGGACTTCGCGATAAGCGGTTCGGGGGTCGTGATGTATCAGCAGCCGGCGCCCGGGGTGATGGCGGACGCGGGCAGTAAGGTCGCGGTATGGCTGGAGGAGCCCCTGGCTGCCGACGCATACGGCGACGCAGCCGGGCCGTAAGGGGGAAAAACGTTGATACTTAGGGAATTGACGGAAGGCTGTAAAGGCATACGCCGTCAACATGAAGGTATAGACTGGGATATGGACGTGGGCGCGGTGAGGGAGGATTCCCGCTCCGTAGGGGCCGGGGATATATTCGTCGCCATCAAAGGCGAATACCACGACGGGCATCGCTATATATCCCAGGCGCTGGGGAAGGGCGCGTCGGCGGTGGTCCTGGAAGACGAGGAGTACTGTATCGGCGGCGAGCCCTGGATACTGGTGGAAAACAGCCGTGAGTTTTGCGGCGTGATGGAACAAAATATGGCCGGAAAGCCTTCTTTAAAGATGAACGTGGTTGGCGTCACCGGCACAAACGGCAAGACTACGGTGGCCCATATGCTTGCCGCGATCATGGAGGAAGCCGGAAAGAAAGTAGGGCTGCTTAGCACCGTATATAACCGGATCGATAAACGCAGGCTGGAGACCGACTTGACGACGCCGGGCAGCGGGCGGCTGGCGGAGCTGTTCGGGCAAATGATGGAAGAGCAAGTGGATTACGCCGTGATGGAGGTCAGCTCCCACGCGCTGGACCAATCCCGCACAGCCGGCATCGAGTATGACCTTGGTATATTTACCAACCTCAGCCAGGATCATCTGGACTACCACAAAACCTTCGACGAGTACCTGGGCGCGAAGGCGAAGCTCTTCGCCGGGTTGAAGCCCGGG
This sequence comes from Clostridiales bacterium, assembly GCA_009782505.1. Lineage (GTDB taxonomy): Bacteria > Bacillota > Peptococcia > DRI-13 > UBA5745 > WRMS01. The sequence continues at coordinate 15,950 of WRIW01000009.1, read as the reverse complement.
AGCGGGAAAGAAAGAAAAAAAGCGGCGATACTGAATTTTGACGACGATGCGGGGACCCGATTAGCCGACTACTGCAGCGTACCGGTCATCACCTATGGGCTGGGCGGCTTATGCCATGTGCGGGCGGAGGATATCGAGCTTTCCCCATCGGGGATACGGTACCGGCTTGTTTATGGCGGGGAGTCGGCGGAGATCAGCCTGAAGCTCCATGGACGCTTCAATGTGTACAACTCTCTGGCGGCCATCGCCGCCGCTCTGGTGGAAGGGGTAGACATTCAGGTGATAAGCAGGGCCCTGGCTGATATGGACGCCGTGGCGGGCCGGTTTCAGCAGGTAGCCGCCCCGGGCGGGGCGCCGCCCTTCCAGGTGTACGTGGACTACTCCCATACGCCGGACAGCTTGGAAAAATGCATCTCCACAGCGAGGGAGCTCTGTGCCGGGAGGATCATCAGTGTGTTTGGCGCCGGTGGGCACAGGGACGCGGCAAAACGCCCGCTGATGGGGGAGACGGCGGCGAGGTTGTCGGACGTCGCCATCGTCACCTCCGACAACCCCCGGGACGAGGATCCGGCGGACATCATACGGGACGTACTGAAAGGTATGGCCGGCCCCACGGCCAGGGCGGAGGTCATGATGGAGGCGGACCGCAGAAAGGCGATTTGCCTGGCTGTGTCCATCGCCCGCGGGGGAGACATGGTGCTGATTTGCGGCAAGGGGCATGAGGATTATCAGGTCATCGGGGAGGTCAGGCATCACTTCGACGACTACGTGGAAGCGCAAAAAGCGATAGAGAGCTGCATGGAGCAAGGAGGATGAAGGCGTGCCCGATTACCTGATCGCAAGCTTCGCCGCCCTGGCGGTGGCCGTCATATGCATACCGCTCCTGATCCCGGCGCTGCGCAAGCTGGGGCTGGGCCAGTATGTCCGGGCGGAGGGGCCGGAGAGCCACTTAGCTAAATCCGGCACCCCGACCATGGGCGGCTTGGTATTCCTGCTGGCTTTACCTGTAGCGATGGTTGCTTCCGGCGGGGTCACGGCGGAGGGCATGCTGCCGCTGCTTCTCGCGGCGGCGATGGGGCTGCTGGGCTTCGCGGATGATTTTTTGAAAATTAGGAATCATCACTCGGAGGGGCTGACAGCCCGCCAGAAGATGGCGGGGCAGTTGGCGATCTCATTCATCTTTGCCGCCGTCCTCTGGCGCATGGAAGGCGGAAGCGTCTGGCTCCCGCTCGTCGACCGGCACTATCAGCTGGGGATATTCTATATCCCCCTGGCGATGCTGGTCATCACCGCTACAGTCAATGGAGTGAACTTCACCGACGGCCTGGACGGCCTTTGCTCCGGGGTGACCTTCCTCATCGCTGTTGCCTTCCTGCTCTTATGCCGGGCGTGGGGGATGACGGGGCCGGCGTTATTTGCCGGCGGGCTGGCGGGCAGCTGCCTTGGGTTTCTATTGTTTAACCTGCACCCGGCCAAAGTCTTTATGGGGGATACCGGAGCCCTGGCTTTAGGCGGCGGTGTCGCGGCCCTTGCCCTTCTCACGGGTACGGAGCTGCTTCTGCCCCTGCTGGGGATCATTTACGTGGTTGAAGTAGGGTCGGTCATCCTGCAAGTGGGATACTTCCGCCTCACCGGCGGGAAAAGGCTCTTCCGCATGTCTCCGCTCCACCATCATTTTGAGCTTGGGGGCTGGAACGAAGGCCGGGTCGACGCGGTGTTTTGGCTGGCGACGTTGATCGCGGCGCTGGCTTTTCTGTGGATAATGCTTTAGGGGGTATGAGCGGCGTGTGGCAAGGAAAACGCATCTATCTCATCGGCGCGGGAAAGAGCGGGCTGGCCGCGGCCAGGTGGCTGCTGGGCCAGGGCGCGCAGGTGTGCCTGAATGACAAGAAAGCAGCCGGTGACTTCAAAGAAGAAGAGCAGGCGGAACTCGCCGCCCTGGCAAAGAAGGGGCTTGCGCTGGAGCTGGGGGCGGATGCGGACCCTGTAGGCTGGGACGCGGGATTAGTAGTGTCCAGCCCGGGCGTGCCTCTGGACCAGCCGATCCTGCAGGAGGCCCGGAGGCGGGATATACCCGTGACCAACGAGATAGAGCTGGGCTGGCAAATCAGCCAGGCGCGGATAGTAGGGATCACCGGCAGCAATGGTAAGACCACGACCACCAGCCTCATCGGGAAAATAATGGCGGACGCCGGATTTACGCCCTTTGTGGGGGGCAATATCGGCAAGCCTTTCATCGAAGCCGCGCCGGAGATGAAAGAGAACGATTGGGCTGTGCTGGAGCTTTCCAGCTTTCAGCTGGCGGGCCTGCTCTCCCTGAGGACCAGGATAGCCATTTTTCTCAATCTGACGCCGGATCACCTGGATTGGCATAAGACTTTCGACAATTACACTGCGGCAAAGTGGAATATCGCCCGGTTTCAAGGGCAGGATGACTGGCTCATTCTGAACTATGACGACCAGCTGCTGCGGCTGGAAGGGGAGAAGCGGCTGGAAAAGGGCGAGGCTTATCTGGAAAGCCGGCCGGCTGTGGGGGGCCCGAAGATACTTTGGTTCAGCCAGGAAGAGGAGCCGGAAGCGGGCTTGTATATCGACCGGGAGGACTGGATCGTACACCGTGGTGGGGCGGGCAGGGGCGGCAAAGACGCCCGGATCATGCCGGCGGGTATATTTTCCGTGCCGGGCCGCCACAATAGGGAAAACCTCCTGGCTGCCCTGGGCGCCGGTTTGGCGCTGGGGATCAGCCCGTATTCGCTGCGCCAGAGCATAAGCGCCTTCGAGGGGGTAGAGCACCGCATGGAGCATGTGGGCGAACACGAAGGGGTGCTCTATGTGAACGACTCCAAGGCGACGAATCCGGCTTCGGCCATCAAGGCCCTGGATTCCTACGACAGGCCTATCCTGCTCATCGCCGGCGGGGACGGCAAAGACGCCTCCTTTGATAAGCTTGCGGAAAAAGTCGCAGAGAAGGCGAAGACGGCCGTACTGATCGGCAGGGACAGGGGCAAGGTGGAAGAAGCGCTGCTGGGCCAGGGCTTCTCGGATATAAGGATGACGGATACCCTGGAGGAAGCGGTGGCGGTCTGCCAAAGCCTGGCGCGCCCCGGGGATATGATCCTGCTGTCCCCCGCCTGCGCCAGCCTGGATATGTTCAGCAACTTCGAGGAACGGGGGAAGGTATTTAAGGAATCCGTAAAATCACTGATCTCAAATCAACAGAGGTAAAAATACATGACGGCGAAGAGCAATGTACTGTACATGAATAAAGGCGTGAAGCCGGTCCGCAGCAGGCCGGCGGCGGAAGTCAACACGGCGCCGCTTAAGAAGGGTACGCCGGATCTGTGGCTGCTGCTTATCGCCCTTTTTCTGGTGGGGATAGGCGTCATCATGGTATTTAGCGCCAGCTACTACGATACCTTATCCAACGATCCCTATGAATATCTGAAGCGCCAGGGGAGCTTCGCCGCGGCGGGCGTGGTGATCACCCTGATCGCCATGAACGTCAACTATCAGAAATACCGTTTCTTATCGAAGCCCGTCTTGTATTTCACGGTGTTTTTATTGGTCGCGGTGTTCTTTTTCGAAGAAATCAACCATGCCCACCGCTGGATACCCATAGGCTCCACCGGCGTCAGGGTGCAGCCGTCGGAGGTGGCGAAATTCGCCATGTCCCTGTATATGGCGAACCTGCTGAGCAAGAGGAGCGCGGATCCCAATGATATCAAGGGCGCCCTGGGGCACGTAGCGATCATGCTGCTTGTGATATTGGGGCTGGTGTACAAGGAACCCGACCTTGGCGCCACCATCTCCCTGGCGTGTATAGCCATGGCCATACTCCTGGCGGCGGGGCTCCATTGGCTGTACGCTGGGTCGGCGGTAGTAGCGGGCGGGGCCCTTGTCGCCGCCCTGGTCACGTCCAGCGACTACCAGATGCGCCGTATACTGGGCTTCCTGGACCCCTGGGCGGATCCCCTGGACACAGGTTATCAGCTGATCGGCTCATACTATGCCTTAGGCTCGGGAGGGTTCTGGGGCGTAGGCATCGGCGCCAGCCGGCAGAAGCTGGGCTTCTTGCCGGAGCAGAATACAGATTTCATCTTTTCCATCATCGGGGAGGAGCTTGGCTTCATCGGCGCGGGCTTCATCATCATCCTCTTCCTGTGCCTGGCATGGCGCGGATATATGATCGCCATGCGCTGCCCCGACCGCTATGGCAGCTTGCTGGCGACGGGTATCACCACGAGCCTCGCATTGCAGGCGGCTTTGAACCTGGGCGTGGTCACGGGTTGCCTGCCCGTCACCGGCGTCACGCTTCCTTTGGTCAGCTACGGCGGGTCTTCCCTACTGATGTCCATGGGGTCGGTGGGGGTGCTGCTCAATATATCACGTTACCGAAAATGATTTTTTTATCGGAATGGAGCCATTGATGACGAGACTTATCCTCACCGGCGGGGGGACCGGGGGACATATCTATCCGGCTTTGGCTATCGGCGACGGGATAAAGCGCCGCTGGCCGGGCACGGAGATATTCTATATCGGGACGAAAGGCGGAATGGAGAGCCGTATCGTCCCGGAGGCCGGCTACCCCTTTCGCGGGATCACGGCGGAAGGCTGGCAGGGCAGGAAGATACGCAGCCTCGCAAGCGCGCTGAGAGCCGACCACAGGGGGAGGCGGGAAGCGGCGAATCTGCTGGGGGCGCTGAAGCCTCAGGCTGTGATCGGCACGGGGGGCTACGTATGCCTGCCGGTGGCGCTGGCAGCCATCCAAAAGCACATTCCTGTATTCATCCATGAGCCCAACGCCTTTCCCGGGCTGACTAACCGCATCATCTCAGCCTGGGCGAAAGGGATCATGGTCAGCTTTGAGGAAGCCGCCGGGTACTTCCCGCCCCACGCCCGTAAGCGGGTCGAGGTGACCGGGCTGCCCGTAAGGGAGAGCATCGCGGACGCGGACAGGGAGGAAGCATATAGATTCTACGGGCTCGGGAAGGGCCGCGTGACGATACTGGCGGCGGGAGGGTCCCAGGGGGCGGCGCGCATCAACCAGGCTATGCTCCATGTGATCAGGGAGCTGAACGGGAGCGCGGGGGTGCAGATCCTGTTTGCCACCGGGCGCAGGGACTATGAGCAGATAAAGGCGGAACTGGAAGAAGGCGGGATAAGCCCGGACAGATCCGAGGGTGGCGGCAACATACGTGTGCTCCCTTACATCGACCGGATGGACTTGGCTTATGCCGCAGCCGACGTCTTTATCGGCAGGGCGGGGGCGTCCACGCTGGCGGAGATCACGCTTTGCGGGCTGCCGGCTATACTTATCCCGCTGCCGGGCGCCGCCGAGAACCACCAGGCGCACAACGCGGCGAGCCTGGCGGACAGGGGCGGGGCTATGGCGCTGGAAGACCGGGCGCTGACGGGGCCGCTGCTTCTCAAGGCAGTGCGGGAGCTTATCGACGACGGGGAGAGGCGGCAAGCTATGTCGGCCTGCAGCTCTCAGGCCGCCTTCAAGCGGGCCCTGGAGGATATCCTGGACGTGCTGGCGGATACGATAGAGGCAGGCGGCGGAAGCGGAACGGAACGAGGCGGAGTGGGATCATGATGAACGAGACACGCGGCGGGACCGCGGGCGGCGGAAAATGGCATTTTATCGGTATAGGCGGCGTAGGGATGAGCGGGATCGCCAAAGCCTGCCTTGAGATGGGCAAGCCGGTGAGCGGTTCCGATCTGGCGGCTTCTGTGCTGACAGACCGGCTGGCCGGGCTCGGCGCGGACGTCCATATCGGAAGCCATGACCCGGCGCTTGTGGAGGACGGGCTGGAAGCCGTGGTGGTGTCCAGCGCCATACGGCAAGACAATCCCGAGCGCCTGGCTGCGCTGGCGAAGGGCATACCAGTGATCCACCGGGGAAGCTGCCTCGCCAGGTTTATGGATCAAAAGAAAGGCGTCGCCATAGCCGGCGCCCATGGGAAAACCACTACGAGCGCCATGATAGCCTATCTGCTGGAGAAAAGCGGTTATGAACCTTCCTACTTCGTCGGCGCCTACGTGGGGAATCTGGATACAAACGCGAAGTGGGGCGGCGGGGAATACCTCGTGGCTGAGGCGGACGAATCGGACGGTTCATTTCTGGAGCTTGCTCCGGAGATAGCCCTGGTCACCAACGTGGAGGACGATCATCTGGACTTCTACGGCACGGCGGACAAGATAGACGACGCTTTCGTCGCGTTTATCAACAAGGTGCCGGAGACGGGAAAAGCCATACTCTGCCTCGACGACCCCGGCGTCCGGAGGCTGCTGCCCAGGATAAGCCATGACCGGATCATTACGTATGGATTGTCGCCGGAGGCCGATCTCCGGGGCGGGAATCTCCGTTACGAGGGCGGTGAAGCCCGGGCGGAGGTCTTCTGGCGGGGCGAGCCTGCCGGGACCCTGGTGCTTCAGGTATACGGGGATCACAATCTGCTGAATGCCCTGGGGGCCATAGCGACGGGACGGGAGTGCGGCCTTGGCTTCTCGGCCATGGAGGGGATACTGTACGGCTTCCGGGGCGCCCACAGGCGGCTGGAATTCATGGGCGAAGAGAGCGGGGTCAAGGTATATGACGACTATGCCCACCATCCCACGGAGATAAAGGTGACCTTGAAGGCCGCCAAGTGGATAGGCGCCCGGCGGATGCTGGTATTGTTTCAGCCCCACCGCTATACGAGGACGCGGCTTCTCGCGGAGGAGTTCGGAAAGGCCTTTAGCGACGCGGACGAGTTGATCCTGCTGCCCGTTTACAGCGCCGGGGAAGACCTCATAGCCGGGGCGGACGCGGAGCTGATCGCGGATAAAGTGAAGGCGCACCGGGGCGCGAGGCCGGCGGTGGCGGAGAGCTTCGAGGAGGCGCTATCCATGGCCCTGGGGATGCTGGCGCCCGGCGACCTGGCGTTGACCCTTGGCGCCGGAAATATCCGCAGGCTTGGGGAAATGCTTTTGGAAGGGCTTCCGGATCGATAGCCGGGGGAAGCAAAGGCAATGGTAAAGGAAAGGGAGTAAGCAAATCCAATGGAATGGCATAAACTGGAAAATTGGATAGCGGAAAAACAGATTGGCGAATGGCTCGCCCAGGCGCCCCTATCGGCTTATACCTCGTGGAAAATCGGCGGCCCGGCCCGGTTGATGGTGTGGCCGGAAGGGGAGGGTAAGCTGGCACAGCTAATAAAGCACTGCAGCCGGGAAGGCTTCCCCCTCCGCTTCCTGGGTTTGGGGACGAACCTGCTGGCGTCGGATGAAGGCGTGGAAGCATTGGTCGTCCATACGGGGAAGCTCGACCAGGCCGTATGGCCTGCCGCGCCGCAGGGAGATGTAGAATCGGCGGTGACGGTGGAAGCCGGGGCTGGCCTACCCTTGGCGGGGCTGGCAGCTGCCGCGGCGCGGAAGGGCTTACGGGGGCTGGAGTTCGCGGCGGGCATACCCGGCTCCTTCGGCGGGGCGCTGATCATGAATGCCGGGGCGTATGGCGGGCAGATCTCCGACCTGGTGGAATATGTACGATGCATGGATGCAGAGGGCGATATACACGTCCTCGACGGGCAGGAAGCGGGGTTCGGCTACCGGAGCAGCTCCTTGAGAGAGTCGGGGGAGCTCATCGTGAGCGGGGCGCTGAGGCTGATACCCGGCGACGCTGATGAGATACGGGCGCTCATGGACAGTTATCTGCAGGCCAGGCGCGAGAAACAGCCCCTGGACTTGCCCAGCGGGGGAAGCGTCTTCCGCAATCCTGCCGGCGGCGGGGCGGGAAGATACATAGACCAAGCCGGGCTGAAGGGCCAACGCGTGGGCGGCGCCCAGATATCCGGGAAGCATGCGAATTTCATCGTGAATCTGGGTGGCGCGAAGGCGGGGGAGGTCAGGGAGCTCATGGAAGCGGCGGGGCGCGAGGTCCGTGAGCGCTTCGGCGTCGAGTTGGAGAGCGAGATCGTTTACTGGGAATAGCGCAAGGGAAGACTGGACAAAGGATAGCGTATCATATATTATTTACATATACCGGAGGTGGGTATGGAAAGGACTTTGCAGGTGGCGAAAAAGGATACCAGCTTCATGTACAGACTTAGGCTACGCCGCCTGAAGCACGCCTTCTTTACCGGGTTGGGTTTGATACTTATCGCTTTCGCCGGGTTTAGCGGTTATACTTTGGCGAATTCCTCTTTTTTCGATCTGGAGGAGATCCGGGTGGAGGGGAACGCGGCTATCTCCCGGGATGAGATCGTCGCTTTGTCCGGGCTGCGGATGGGCGACAATCTACTGAAAGTATCCGGCGGCAGGGTAGCGGAGAGCATCTCCGTCCAGCCGTACATCAAAGAGATCGGCGTCAAGCGGGTGTTCCCCGGCAGGGTAGAGATCAGGGTCGGCGAACGTACGCCCATGGCCCTGGTGGGCGCCGACGGGCAGTATCTGGTGCTGGATGAAAGCGGATACTGCCTTACGGAAGCCGCATTAGTGGCGGCGGAAAGCTGGACTCTGCCTTGTATCCGATGCAGCAGCGAAGGGGTGGCGCTGGAGCCTGGCCGGCAGACGCAAGACAAAGGGATATTGGCCGCTTTAGCCCTGATCAAGAAGCTGGATCCGTTTTTCCTGGAAAACATACTTGAGTTTGACGCCCCGTCGGCGGAAAAGCTGGCGGTGATCAATATAGACGGGCTGCCCGTGTACTTCGGGCCCCCGGAGGACCTGGATCGAAAGCTGCAGAACTACGAGGAGCTGCTGATCAAAAACAGGGAAAAGTGCAACGCCTCGACTTTAAACTATGTGGATATCCGATACGACACGCAAATCACCCTGAGTTGGAAATAGTATGGACTAACAGAAAACCTGAAGGAAGCGGGGGATAAAAATTGACGGTGGAGTTTGATATCGATCAAGATGAAAAGCGCGAAGTCATCAAGGTGATGGGGGTTGGCGGCGGTGGAGGCAACGCGATAAACCGCATGGTCTCTTTTGGCGTGAAGGGCGTTGATCTCATCGCTCTAAATACAGACGGGCAAGCCCTGAATCATTCTCAGGCCGATATACGCGTGGTATTGGGGCCAAAGCTCACGAAAGAACGGGGCGCTGGAGGCAATCCGGAAGTTGGGGAGCATGCCGCGGAAGAGAGCCGGGACGATATAGCCGCCTTGATCAAGGGTACGCACATGTTATTTATCGCGGCCGGCATGGGCGGAGGGACCGGCACCGGGGCGGCGCCCGTGATCGCGGAGATCGCCAAGGAAGAAGGAGTGCTCACCGTCGGCATCGTGACCAGGCCCTTTATGTTTGAAGGCAAGAAGCGGGCGAGGCTGGCGGAGGAAGGGATCACTAAGCTGAGAGAGAATGTGGACGCGCTGATCACTATCCCCAATGAGAAGCTGCTTCAAATCGTCGAGAGAAATACGACGATGATCGACGCCTTCATGAAAGCGGACGAAGTGCTTATGCAAGGGGTGCAGGGCATCACCGACCTGGTCGTGTCCCACGGCGAAGTCAATATGGACTTCGCGGACGTTACCGCCGTCATGAAAGACGGCGGGGAAGCGGTCATGGGCATTGGCGAGGCGAATGGCGATAAGAGGGCTATACAAGCCGCTCAGGCGGCGATTTCCAGCCCCATGCTGGAAGTACCCGTCGAAGGCGCGAAAAAGGTATTGCTGAACATCACCAGCGGCCCCAGCATCACTTTACAAGAGGTCGGCGAGGCGATCAACCTGATCAAAGAAGCCGCGGGCTCTGAAGTGGATATCTACTGGGGGCAAGCCGTAGACGAGGCATTGGGGGACTTTGTCCGGATCACGGTCATCGCTACGGATTTCGGGACTTCGCGAAATGTCACCACAGGGAAGAGCCAGCCGGTCAGCCGGAGCATACCTTCCGGCGGGGCGGTGGAGATCGAGCTGGAGCCGGTCTTCAACCGGGATACGAGAAACGAGATCCCCTCATTCCGCACGGTGAACGACACGGTTGGCCGCAACGCCGATTTACCGGATTTTCTGCGGAAGACATTTTCGGATGAATGATAAGGGCGATAAAGACATGATTTACAGGAAAGCATTGCTCGACGACGCCGAGCAGATATACGAGCTGGCGAATTATTACGCGGAAAAGGGCGATATGCTCACCAGGGCTAGGTATCAGATATATGAGAACATCCGGGATTTCGTGGTCGCGGAGGATCAGGGCACGGTCATCGGCATGGGCGCCCTTCATGTCATGTGGAGCGACCTGGCGGAAGTCCGTACACTGGCGGTAGCCGAAAGCCATAAGAGGCAGGGGATAGGGTCGAGGATCGTCAGGGAGCTGCTGGAGGACGGGAAGGCCCTGGGGGTAAAAAAGTTTTTCGCACTGACCTATCAGCCGGTATTTTTCGGGACCTGCGGCTTCAGGGAAGAAGATAAAAACAATATGCCCCAAAAAGTATGGATGGAGTGTATCAACTGCCCGAAGTTCCCCAACTGCGACGAAATATGCATGACTTATGTGCCGGAGTAAAAGCCGGGCGCGGTTTTAAGGAAGAAGAGAATCCCGTCCAACAATTGTTGCTGAACGGGATTTTTTCTCTGTTGGCGGGACTTTTGTTACAGCCCCTTTCTGGCTTTTCAGGCAGGGATCATTTCTGTGGCGAGACCCCCGCATCTGCAGGGAACCGCATGACGGCGGCCCCTACAGGAGGCCGTGCTTCTTCGCGTTGAAGGTCAATTCGTCGCGGAAGTCGGGATGGGCGATGCGGATCATGCTTTTTGCCCTTTCCTTCGCGCTCTTGCACCATATCTCGGCGACGCCGTACTCGGTGACGATGTTCATCACGTCGTTAGCCGGGGAGGTAGCCACGCTGCCTGAAGGGAGGCCCATGGTGATCTTGGAGAGGTTGTCACCTTTGCGGGTCACCACCGAGGAATGCATCGCGAGGAAAGACTGGCCGCTTGGCGCCCTTCTTGCCCCTTCCACAAAGTCCAGTTGGCCCCCGATGCCGCCGGTATTACCCATACCCAGGCTTTCCGAGCAGACCTGGCCGCGTAAGTCGGCGGCTAGGCAGGCGTTGATGGAGACCATATTGGGGATCTGGCTGACTACGTCGGGGTGGTTGACCCAGGCGAGCTTTTTGAACATGATTTTGGGGTTGTTATGGGAGAGCTTCATGAGCTCTGTGCCGCCGGCGTTAAAGCCCGCCACGGAAATCCCGCGCATAAGCGGCTTTTTTGAATTGTTGACGACGCCGCTCTCGATGAGCTGGTATAAGGAGGACATCAGGGTCTCGGCGTGTATGCCCAAGTCTTTGTGCTCCGTCAGATAGTTGCCCATGGCGTTGGATACGCCGCCGGCGCCCAGCTGGATAGTCGAGCCATTGGCTACCCGTTCGGCGATAAATGTGGCGATTAGCTTGTCCCTTTCGTCCAGGGGACGGGCGGGCATGCCCGCGGGTATGGGATTGTCAAACTCGCAAAGGGCTTCCACTTCGCTGATGTGGACGCGGTAGTAGTCCGTAGTGGCGTTATACATGTTGCTGTCGATTTGTATCAACACCTTGGCGCCGACGTCGACAGCTGCCCGGTTGCAACCGTGGTTGCTGCCCAGGCTGATGAAGCCTTCGTCGTCCATAGGGCAGCCGCTCATTAGTACCACATCCGGCTTCAACACTACCTCGATGAGCCTTTCCAGGTCGCTGAAGCTCAGTGATATCTGGTCGAGATTGGCGTTCGGCCAGGAGTTCATCACGCTGGACAGTGGCAGGGTCGTGCAGGTGAACGACATATGGCCGGTCATTTCCGGCTGATACATAGCGTCGCCGGAAGCGCCCAGCATGCCGAACTGCGAATACAGCCGGACATTCTGGTAAGTGTCTTTTAAATCGAACATTGCCTTAAGCAAAGCGTTGGGGCTGCCTCCGGTGAATACCTTGTCTCCATTCTTGATGAGGGAAACCGCTTCCTCCGGGCTCCGCTTCTTCGCGTTGTACATATCTTGAAAATTCAAATCCTTCGCCTCCTCAGCTATAGCCGTTTTTCGCGGCTTCATCAGAAAGCCAATCCCTGAAGTCGGGATGGGCCAGACCGATCAGGGACCGGACGCGTTCCTTGATGGTCAGGTCTCTGACGTTGACCGCGCCGTACTCGGTGACTACGTACATCATGTCGCTGCGGGGTATGCTTACCAGCGAACCGTCGGGCATCGCCGGGAGGATACGCGACGTCTTGGCGCCATCCTTGCCTACAGCCGTAGACTTCATGACGATGAAGGATAGGCCGTCATTGCAGCGTTGTGCCCCGCGGAAGAAGTCGAAAGCGCCGCCGACTCCTCCGGTGAAGCTCATGCCGAGGTTGCATGTGCTTGCCTGAGCCCGGAAGTCCACAGCGATCCCTTCATTGACCGCGCGGACTTTGTCGTTTTGGCTAATGACGGAGGATCGGCAGGCCCAGCTCAGCATCCTGCTCACGATCTCCGGGTTTTTTTCGAGAAACTTCAGTTCCGCAGCGGGTACGTTGAAATATGAACCGACGCTCACGCCGGGGAGTACCGCTTTCTTACTATTGTTGACCGCGCCTTTCTTGATCAGATCGATCATGGCGCCATTGAAGTAATCCGTATGGATGCCCAGATCCTTGTGGCCCAGCAGCGCCTTGCCTACAAGCTCGGGGAGAAGGCCGGCCCCAAGCTGGATCGTGGCGCCGTCTGGGATCAGCTCGGCCACGAACCCGGCGATGGCTTTACCCGCCTCGTCTGCCTCGTCGGCAGTCGCGTTGCCCGGGACAGGCTCGGCAGACTCGCATATCACGTCGGCTTTCGTGACGTGGAAACGCGTGTCCGAGTAGATCAGCGGCATGTTTGGATTCACCTGGACCATGATCCTCGCGTTTTGCTGCACGGCGGTGAAGACGCCGCCGCTGTCGATCCCCGGATAGAAGTAGCCCTCATCGTCCGGCGGGGGGCAGTGTACGAACAAAACCGTCGGGCGGCATGTGTCCGAGATGAACTCGTCTACGGCGCTGAGATGGACCGGCGCCTGATCGATGCTCCCGGACAGCCATGCGTTTTCCTCATGCTTGCTCAGGATTGCCGAAGAGACCAGCACATGCCCCGCCGCTTCCGGCGAGCACAGGCCGGCGCCCGCGTCGCAATCCAATCCGAACACGGAGAACAACCGTAGCCCGTCAAATCGGCCTTTAGCCTGATCGAGGGCCCCCAGAAGCGCTCCGGGCCTGCCGGCAACCAGTATCACGTCATCGTTTTGTATCAACGATATGGCGTGCTCCGGCGTTCGCTTCCTTGCGTCGTAATGCGCAGAATAATTCAAAATCGTGCACCTCCTGCTGTTTGATTCTTATTCATTATTCGCTTTATAAGATATCATATCCCGGGCCGGTAGTCTATATATCGAAAGGAAAACCTTTGCATGCAATCATATCATCCACTCCTACGCTCCAGCCCCTCCACTCCAATGAATGAGACGGGCCCTTATCCGCGGTCATGAACCTTGGATGAGAAATGATTCATGAGATATACGACTTTGTTTGCCCAAGCCGGGTCGGAGGCATAGCGCTCGTTGATCGCGGCAGGGGTCGACCGTTGATTTTCCTTGTATCCGGCGATGAGCATGCAAAAATATTCCACGCCTTCGGATTTTGTGGCGAAGGATAAGGCGTTCTCATAGGAGTCGTCGTCGAAGGCGCCTATCCCGAAGAGGTTGTTTTTCCTCGCCGCCATCAGGGAAGTCCCGTAGCCGCTTTCCTGGGACGCTACGCCTAATATGAAATATGCGTTGACCCCGTATTTCTTCTCAAACAGGAGGACATGTTCCCTGATTTCCTGCAGAGCCGGATAATCCTGAAGCAAGTATGCCATATCCCCCGGCGTCATGCCGCTTATGCTGTTGATATTGACATTGACGGTGAAGCCCTCGGATATCACCTCGTGGCCGCTTGGGAAGATGGATACCTCCGACATGTCCCTGCTGAATGGGATCAGGTATTCCGCCCTGACGAAGTACTCCATGTCGTACAGGTCGACAACGCACACCCATGAGCTGTCATGTGGGAATCCGAAGACCACGGCGCCGGGGCTCAGGGAGCCGACGATCTCCGACAGTTCGTCCCCTTCGGCGTGGACCGGGGTAAGCGTGGCTGTGTTTACAAAATATGGGATGCCGTCGAAGTATTTGTTCACCGCGGTGGGAACGCTTTCGTCAGGTATCGTTTCGATGCGCTCCGATAGGATCGGTTGCTCGAGGGTAGCCGCAGGCGTGGGAGCCGGCGCTGGCGGAGCAGCCTGCCCCGGAGCCGCAGCCTGCTCTGCCGCGGGTGATGGCGGGCGCGCCGGGAAGGAGAGGGCGGCGGCTACGCAGGCGCAGACAAAGAGAGCTGCCAGGGCGGATGAGCCAAGGAGCCTGTGCCTGAACTTTATTCTTCTTCTGCGGGCCAATTCGCTTCGGGAGAGGCGTGCGTATCCGATCATATGACTGGGCGTTTCCTTTGCTGTGATGTATCTATTATATCATATGGAACATAACTTTGAAGCCATGCGTTTTCTTTTGATTTTCATATCCGGCGTAGTATGGTAAAATGAACAATCATATGATTCGCGAAGGACGTCGGGGATGATTCCGACTGATCAGTAAGGGGGCAGCGCCGCGATGAAACAAGACTTGATCGTCATTCTGGACCTTGGTAGCGAGGAAAACGTCCGCCTTGCTCGTGTTGTCCGCGCTCTCGGCGTCTATAGCGAGATATACCCTCATGACATTTCCTTGCCTGAGTTGAAGGCTATGGAGAATCTGCGGGGCATCATTATTAACGGTGGGAAAAACAATACCGCCGAAGGGCGCCCCATCGATGTAGAGCCATGGCTGGCGTCTGCCGGTTTCCCTCTGCTTTTTGTCGGGCATCCGGATAATCACGGCGCCGCTTCCGCCTCCCCATCCGCGCCGGTTCGGCTGGCGCCTATAGCGCCGGCAAGGGATGATGAGCTCGCCGAATTGCTGAAAGCTTTTGTTTTCGAGGACTGCGACGCTAAGGCGAACTGGAACATGCCCAACTTCATCGCGGATCAGGTCGATTTGATTCGACGCCAGGTAGGCGATAAGCGGGTACTTCTCGCTCTTTCCGGCGGCGTGGACTCTTCAGTAGTGGCGGCATTATTGATTAAGGCTATCGGCAAGCAGCTTCATTGCGTCCATGTGAATCACGGGCTGATGCGCAAAGGGGAAAGCGAGGAGGTCGTGGAGGTCTTCCGGAAGCGGCTTAAGGCGAACCTGGCTTACGTAGATGCGTCGGAGCGCTTCCTCGGCAAGCTGAGCGGGGTAGCGGATCCGGAGGAAAAGCGAAAAATCATCGGCGCCGAGTTCATCCGTGTATTTGAGGAGGAAGCAGCGGGGCTGGGGGAATTTGACTTTCTTGCCCAAGGGACTATTTACCCGGACATCGTGGAAAGCGGCACGAAGACCGCTCAGGTGGTGAAGAGCCACCACAATGTAGGCGGGCTCCCGGAAGACATGAAGTTTGCGCTTGTGGAGCCGGTCAAGTTCCTTTTCAAGGACGAAGTACGGGCCTGCGGCGTCGAGCTTGGGCTGCCGGAAAGCATGGTGTACCGCCAGCCCTTTCCCGGGCCCGGTTTGGGGGTGCGCTGCCTGGGCGCCGTCACGAGGGAGCGGCTGGGCGCGTTGCGGGAGGCGGACGCCATCCTGAGGGAAGAGTTTGCCGCCGCCGGCCTGGAACGCGATGTATGGCAGTACTTCACGGTGATACCGGAGTATAAGTCCACCGGCGTCGCCGGGGGCGCGCGCACGTACGCTTACCCGATTATCCTGCGTGCGATCAATACAGTGGACGCCATGACCGCAGAAGTACCTCAAATCAGCTGGGCTTTGCTTCAGAGGATCACCGGCAGGATACTGGCGGAGGTCGCCGGCGTCAACCGGGTGCTCTTGGACTTGTCGCCAAAGCCTCCCA
>WRIW01000008.1 GCA_009782505.1 Clostridiales bacterium | reverse complement strand
GTGATGAAAAAGATATAAACGTCATTATAGCGACTTTACAATCCCTTTTAGAAAATAAAGAAACAGAAATGAGGTGAAAACGGTGCTACGCTTCATACATAGGTTGTTACTATCCATGAGCGGTGTAGTATAGAATACGCCGACAACAAAAACAGATTCATAATTGGTAATTTTTCAAAAAAAGCCTACTTTTATTAGTGGGCTTTTGCGCTTATATAGAGGCGTTGCGGTAATCGAATCCTTTTGTAAGGAGCGAGGTTATCCGCTTGAAAAGGTTTATTTGGATAAAATGTCAGGCAAGTCCTTTGACCGCCCTCGGTATATCGTTCTTAAAGAAGATGTTCTACGATACGGAGATACACTGATGCAATAACGACCGAGAATGGCTTCTTACGTTGCCCTACACGGCATGAAATCGGTCAATGTAGTGGTTTGTTACTTTACCGACGCCTGAGCCAGCAGAAACGCCCTACGGAAGCGTAGGCGATATAGAGAGACAAACAGGGTGCTGCGACCTTCCGCAGCACCCATTCTAATACTTGTTTTCCTTTTATTGCCTTAATCACGGTCATAGCCTTGTGACGGTTTCTGTGGCGTTGGCTTCTCCAAAGCGTTGATTTCTGCCGCCATGCCTTTGCTTATGCCGATTTTCTTTCTCATTTCCTCGGCAAAATCAGGAAATCCGTTATTATCTGCCCGAACAGCCCCATATTCAGCGATAGCGTCTATGAGCCGCCCCTGTTTTACCGTAAGCCCTTGAACCATGTAACCGCCATCGTCCTTGTCGTATTTCAGCATACCGATAGCCTTAACCGCACCAACCAAGAAATCAAATGCCATCCTGACGCGCTCGGTCAGGGTGTTCACCATGTCCTGTAATTTTGCCACGGCTTCGCGCAAAGAGCCGTTTTCAGATCTCAACGTGGTCACTTCGCCTTTAAGTGTTTGATTTTCCCTTGTCAAAGCCTGTTGTTTCATTTCTGCTTCGCGTAGATGATTGAGAGGTTTTGAGCATGACAAGCGTAACACATCCGGATTATCGCCGCAAGCTCAAAGCCCTATCAATTTCCTATCAATTCCCTCTCGATTTCCTCTCAAAACTCTCTCATTTTCCTCTCAATATGCTGATGAAATGCAGGCGCAGCAAGGATTGTGCTCGATTAATGATTAGCCGAGAAAAGAAAAACCGCCGACCGGCGGTTAGTGGCTCAATGCTGGCTAGCTGGCTTCTTGGTACAATCTCTGGCCTAGTAGCGATTGCAGGTCAATGTGCTCGCCGATGAGTATTAGCCATATTTTGCTTCTGTCAATCACTAAATCTTTACCAACGGGAATTGAAAAGCCATATTCCCTGCCGGTTTCATCTTTTAGGGTTCCGGGCTTAAGATTATTCATCCCATTACATTCGCCGTAAACAGTATATACATCATGGATCTCGAATATTTCATCTACCGTCATTTGGAACATCTTATAGCCCTCCAATCTCTTTTTCTTCCAGCTCCATTTTATAATGCTCCAGATTCTCTGTCAACACCGTGATCTCGTCATCTGTGATATGATAGATTTTTTGGTGCTTTATTAGTCTCTCTTGCGCTTCGATCTCCATTCTTATTATTTCTGTCGACAGCTCCATATCAAACCGTCTGCTCTGTATCTGGCCGTAATGAATCAGTTCTTCAAAAAAACCTGAAGCTGAAACTTTCGTATGCATAAGAATAATGCCACCAGGATCAAGCACAGCAGCTTCAATACCACGAGAAATGAGATTTCTGTCTATCTCTTCCGATTGCGCCAAAACAACCCCTTTCTTTGCCAAGGCTTTTTTAACACGTTCAACGGTCGCTCTATCCATAGGGGTTTGTTTGACTATAATCGCTTCTGCTTTTTCTGAGTTCAGCACGTCTGCAATCCCGCCCTTCGCCTTGCCATTATATTCTCATTCGTGTCCTATTACAACAACGCAGAGGTAATCTGCCCATAAAGTAATTGTTTATCCATTCCCCCTAAAACGGTGGCTGACCTCAGCCTGGTAGTAGTGATTGATTGTTGCCGGCGCATTATAAAGGGCGGCAGTCAGATATGCCTTGATGTTCCGTACCTTAGTGGCGTTCTCCTTGACGCAATAGATAACATACTCGATATGATCCTGCCTTAGCTCTAGGAAACGCTTTTTAACTGCCTTGGCAGGCAAGTTCTCGCCGCCGATCCGTATTGTCTTTAGCCTGGAGATTGCGGAATCGCCGTTTTATCCGTCGCTGGTTCTATTGAGTACAAATATGAAAACGACGCGTGGGTAAGCACGCGCATTAAAATTCGACTTTATCAACGGCGGGTTTAGCGCATACAGAGGTTTCACTACCGATAAAGAGATAGTGTTATCGAAGGTCTCTGATTAGCAGACGGGGGCTGTAGTTATTTTGCGAATGATGCGCTCGCTTACTTCTGCCGGAGCCTCGTGCCGTGGCCGTGGCCGTCGTCCCACTCATGGGGCAGCGTCAGTATGCCATCCGCGATACTACCGTCCACGGCAGCCCCGCCGATGATGAAGGTCACCGTGACCGTACCGTTTGCCTTGCTTTCCGTATAGGAGCCTTCCCTGTCTTCGTGGGCAAGCTCGGCGGTAAACGTGCCGTCCCGGCGCAGAGTCACCGTCTGATGGCCGTCGGTGAATACGCGCGTCTTACTTTGCGGAAACAGTAAAAAGACAAGGGCGGCAGTAACGATCGCCACCACCGAAACGCATACGCTGATGATGATCGTCTTTTTTTGCCTGGCTTTCTTGATTGCCGCCGCTTTTCGTTCTTTCTTATTCATGGGCATCCTCCATATACTTGTCGATCTTGGTTACGACCTCGTCAAAGTCGCTGTGCAGCAAGTCTTCGGCGATGTCTTCCAGCAGCTTCTTCTCCGGCGGGGGCCACGTCTTGCCGCGCAGCTCCGCTACTAAGGCCTTTGCGGCTTTATTGCTGTACGATTCGCAGGCGCCCCTGACCTCGCGCAGCTGCTCCCCCAGGTATCGGGCTTCTTCCGCCGACATCTCCGCGGCGGCGGCGCCGACGCTTTCCTCCGCCTCAGGGGCCAGCTCCTCCACCAGGGCCCGCAGCCGTTCCAGAAAGGCCGGCGTCCCGGCGGACATGACGTCATAGGCATTGTCGCGCCCCGCCTGCTCAAGCTTTAGCGCGACGGCGGACAACTCGGCCTGCCCGATATTTGCCAGGGCGCTCTTCAGCCCGTGCACGTTGATCACATACATGCGGACGTCTTCTTCTTCGTAAGCGCCGCCCTTCGCGCCCACGCCGTCCAGCACGCCGATGGCTTTCCTGGCGTCCCGGGCGAATATCTCGGCAAACTTGGGGTCGATGGCAGGCTGCTTCCCCGCGCCTACGGCGCTTGCTCCGCCAGGCGCCCCGCCCGCACCGCCATGTGCGGCTGGGCTGCCGGCGCCATCCGCCGCGCTTGGCCCATCCGTCTCCGCGCCTTCCTCCGGGCACGCCGCTTCCAGCCGCGCCGCCTCCAGGACTTCCGGCGGCTGCTTATCCCGCACCAGCTTGTTTAATACGGTATTAAGCTGGCGGATATCGATGGGCTTGGAGATGAAATCGTCGAAACCGCTCTCCAGGAATATCTCCGCCTGCCCGGCTACGGCATTGGCTGTCAGGGCGACTACAGGCTGCTCGTAACCCATATCCCGTATGATTTTCGTCGCTTCCATGCCGTCCATCTCCGGCATCATATGATCCATAAATACTACGTCATAGACGCTGCCGCTCTTGATCTTCGCGATGGCCGCGTATCCGCTGTCCGCCGAGTCGATTTGCAGGCCGTAGGGGGCCAGCAAGCCCCGGGCGACGTAGATATTCGTCTCCACGTCGTCTACGATCAGCACGCTCCCGTAGGGCATGTACTCCCGGGTTATCTGCACCCGCTTGATGTGCTCGCTGCTATTTACGCGGAACTGCTGCAGATTGTCCGCCAGATCCTTGCCCAGCTCCCCCGAGCCTACGTCGCCCTGGGGTATGCTGATGGTAAACACGGAGCCTTTACCCGGCTCGCTCTCCACCTGGATGACGCCGTCCATCATTTGGATCAGCCGCTGGGTGATATTCATGCCCAGGCCGGTGCCTTCCGTAGAGCGGTTGGCCTCCTGATTAAAACGTGAGTATTCGTCAAATAACGCGCCGACCTGCTCCTTCGTCATCCCCTGGCCGGTGTCGCTGACCCGGAACACGATCGTCACGCCGCCGCTGCGGGCCTTGCCCTTCTCCGGGTACACCGACAGCTCCACCGTGCCTTCCGCCGTATACTTGAACGCGTTGGAGAGTAGGTTATTTAATATCTGCTTTACCCTGAGCTCGTCCCCGATCAATGCCCGGGGCGTGCTTTCATCCACCCGCAGCTCAAACTTGATCGGCTTGCTGCCGATGCGGGTCATATTCAGCTGCACGGTATCGTTGATCAGGCTGGCGACCTCATAGTTGCCGATGATGAGCTCCAGCTTGCCCGCCTCGATTTTCGACAGATCCAGTATGTCGTTGATGATGCCCAGAAGCATATAGCCCGAGTTGTAAATCTTGTCGAAGGCTTCCATCACATCCCCGCCCAGGGATTCGTTTTGGAGCTGTATCTCCGTGATGCCCAGGATCGCGTTCATGGGGGTGCGTATCTCATGGCTCATATTTGCCAGGAACGAGCTTTTCGCCTGCGTCGCCGCTTCCGCCCTTACGTTCGCCTCGTGCATCTCCGTGTTGTCGTGGGCGAGTATGACGATGCCGTTGACCTCCCCGTTGTGATCCAGAGCCGGGGAGATAGTGATGGAGTAGTATAATTTCTCCTCGCCGCTTGTCTCGGCGTGAAGCTCATAGATATTTTCCTCGGCTGAAGAGTCTTCATAGTTGAGCAGCAGCTCATAGAGCGCGCCTTCGATCTCGCAGGTGTACTCATCCCCAAACATATCCCGGATGATAGGCAGAAAAGGCTCGTCGCTTAGATCCCGGCCCAGCCTTTTCTTGATGGATGAGGTACACAGCAGTATATTCAGCTTCAGGTCCAGCAGATAGATATCGTCGGGGCTGTTGTCCTGGAGCATGCGGTTGTAGCGCATCTGGGTTTCTTTTTCCCGTTCGTTGAAATCCCGCAGCGCCGCCGCCTGCTTATACAAGTGCGTGACGTTTTCATTTTCCTTCTGAAGCCTGGTGTACTTACGCTTCAGGGCGTTTAGCTCGCTCTGCAAGCTTTGCCGGAGGTTTTCTTCCTGCTTTTCCGGGCTCTCCTGCTTTTCCGGGCTTTCCTGTGTATCCGGGGTATCCGGGTATACCCGGGCTTGCGCCAAATTATTCTCGATGGGAAGCAACCTCCCTTCGCCGATAGATCCGGCCTATGCCGCGCCCCGCGCGGTACGCGGCCGCCGTCGCGGCGCTTTGGCGGCGCGGCGGTCGTGGAGCGGCGTGGCTCAAAACGCGCAAATGGTAAACGTGGCGTTGTGGAAGCGGTTGACCGCTTTGTCGTCGATGATGCTGGTCGGCGCGATTTCGCCGAAGGCGTACAGCCCGGATAAGGACAACCCCGCCGGGAAGAGCTCCCTGATCAGGTTCCCTTCCGTGGCTTTCATGTCCGCGAGAAACATATTGCGCAGGCTACATGTAGTAATGAATACGGTGGAATACTCGTAGTCGCCCCCCGCTTCGCCCATCTGCTCGAGAAACTCCTTGATGCCTGTCTCGCTGGTAGCCGCCACGTCGTTTCCCGTACAGTAAAGAAGCCCGATATAGGAATTCTCCGGGACATTCGCGAAGCATGTGACTTCGCCGGTTTCCTTGTCGAATGAGCTAAGGGCCCGAGACACGGGGATGCCGTCGTTGAATTCGTCGTGGGGGACTTCCACGAAAAACTGATAGTTGAACAACACCGTGGTCTCGTCGTTGATGAAGGGGAACACTTTGATGTATTCGTACGCCGGCGCCCCTTCGATCTCGCAGATGATATTGTCATGGGCCTTCGTGACGAGCCTTTTCTCCAGGGCCTGCTCGCCGGCCAGGTTCGCTGTCTTGAATATAGGTCGGACATTGCCCGAGATAAGCATGAGGGCCATCCTGTCGCCCCCGGATTCGCCGTCCAGGTATACCTGCTGCTTGCTGAACTCAAAGTCGTCGCCGGCGATATAGCCGAATACCGGCAGGTTGCCGCACAGCTCCGAGACCTTCGCCAGGATATTGTCGGAAGCTATGCTCCCTACGATGGACGCTACGCAGACGACCATCTTCGGCTCGGCGCCCGCGTCCTGCCCTTTCAGATTACGGTACGCTTCCTGATAGGTTTCTGTAATCGCCTTTGTGGGGTCGTCCTCCATCGAACCGCTGATCGAGGCCGCAAAGAGGCAATCATCGTCGGACAACACATGGAGCGCCACGGCGAGCTCATGGTACCCGTCGTTTGTAAGTACGGCGCCTGCGGCGGCGGTCCCCCCCATCACATGGCAGCCGAGTTCGCGGCTGACGGCGGCGGACAGCTCCCCGATCTCCATGTCGGGCTGCCCGTGCAGTATGGCGACGGTATTTTTGCCGATATTGAGTTTTTCTCTGATCTGCGCCGTTAACTCCTTTGTCGCGATAGTGATATCGTCCAGTTCGTAACTGATGGCGGTTGCTGATTTCATAACGACACCTCGCTCCTTATGATGATATGTTGAATTATATCATATTTATTTAACTTTGCAGTCAGGAAAAATAAAATTGATTGAAATTAAATCACCATTTGCTCAGCGGAATGCCCTCCCCGCCCGCGCATTCCCTGCATTTGTCCCCCTCGTCCAGGACGCGGAAGCAGTCATCGCATACGAGCCTGAGGCATACGGGGCAACGGTTGAACCACCTCAACGCTTCGCGGTTCGCCCTCTCGTAGGCGTCCCTGTGGTCGATTTCCCTGACATTGGGGTCTTCGCCGCCCTCCGAGTCGGACTGGTAGGTTACGCTCTGCCGGGGGCTGCCGCAGATATCGCAGTAAAATGTGAACTGATATATCCCGCCGCTGGATTCGTCGGTTACCTTTCGCGTGACAGGGTTCAACATCGTTACACAACCTCTCTGGTTTTTCCTGTGAAAGACTACAACGCTTGTCATTTTATGCCGGGGCGGCGGCATTGTCCATCACTCGCCGGGTGATATCTCCGCAAATCACCCCCGGGGTGATACGGCTTTCGCCGCCATGGGGCAGAGCCCCATCGAAGATCTGGCTAAGGCTGCGCTGTATAGGGTCACCGGCGCGGCGTATCAGAGTATCTCCCCTTCCAAGCCGCTCCTCTTGATCAGCTCCACATAGAGCATGATCTCGTCCCTGGAAGACACGCCCAACTTCGCGTAGATGTGCCTGTTGTGGGTCTTCAGCGTATTGGTCGTGACAAACATGATATCCGTGATCTCTTCGGCAGTCTTATCCTGGGCGTAGTAGCGAAATACGCTCAGCTCCGTAGGGGTAAGGGTCTTGACCCGGGCGATGAAGTCCTCGAAGAGGTTATCCGGGAGGGGGCTGCTCTTGGAGTGCAGCTCCCTGATCCTGTCGATGAGGGCGTCGATCTCCACGATATTTGTCTTCTCCGGTATGCCGCCCCCGGCGGCGGCGGCTAACCTGTCTGTGATGGGCTGGGCGTAGCGCCCGGAGAAGACTACCGACGCCGCTATGCCCATCGCCGCCAGGACGGACAAGATAAGCCCCAGCCGCAGGTTTTCCGCGGCCCTTCCCGCGTCGAAGTCCTCCTTGGTGACCAGCAGCGCGGCGACATAAGCCTGGGCGGCGAAGGGCGAGTCCTCCGGATACAGGCGCAACGTCTCGCATTTGCCCACATAGGAGCCCCCGCCGGGCAGGCTGAAAGCGCATAAGCCTCCCGACTTCTCGATGATGCTTATCTCTCCCTCGGCGGGAAATGCGCCATACACGGCGTTATGCCCGGAGTACAGGGCCCCCGCCAGATCCGCGGATCCGCCCCGGGCGGCAGTCAGGAGGTATACGGTATGATGATAGCCGCTGACCACAGGCTCATAACGCAGCATAAAGTTCATTTCGCTGATCTCAAAGCCGCATACGCCTATGACATTGCCATCGTTATCCAATACGGGGATGGAGCAGACCATCACGTCCTCATTCAGGCCTTGCACCGGGCTCATGGAGCTCCAGTACACCAGCCGGGACAAGGGCAGCTCCGGGTTTGACCGATAGGCCGCGATGGGCGCCCGCCAATACGACTGGCCCTCGACGTCAAACTCCAGATCCCACTTCGCCTGCAGATTCAAGCTGCCGTCCCCCGCCAGAGAAGGCGACCCCCGCAGCAAATGCCGTACTTCGATCCCCATTCCGCCGATGTTCGGCTCGATATTGCGTATATACAGCCCTGCTTTCGAAGCCCCCGCGCCCAGTATATCGGGGTTCACCGTGGCGTCCAGGGCGAAAAAGACGCCGCTGCACTCGGTGGTATCCAGGCTGGACAGCAGGATGGGGAGCTGTTCCCTGAGCAAGGGCTCCAGATACTCCGGATGAGCGGCCAGGCTGCCCGGAGAAATGCCTTCCCGCCTCATGAAAGCGGTTACGCCCGCCGCGAGCCTCTCGGACATCCTCGCCGCCTGGACCGAAGCGCCGCCAAACTGCCTGATCATATTTGAGGACAGATGCCCGAGTTCATTGCTGAAGAGCTTTTCCGCCTCGGGGATGTTTGCCGGGAAGACGCCTAGTAGGGAAATGACAATGACCAGGCCCGCCAGCATGATGAAGGTGAGGAGCAGCAGAAACACCAGGAGCCGCCGTCTCATATTTACCGCCGATCCGTTTATCGATATCCATACTTTTCTAAGAAAAGGGATTTTCTCCATTTTTTGCATTTCCCCGATCAAGGCGCCGCCCCGGTTAGCGCCGCCTCGCGCGGCCCGGGCTCAGACGCCGCGCTCAAGCTCAGGCGCCGCCCCGGCTAAAACCGCGATAAGAATCCTTCCAGCGCGCCCTGAGTAGCCTCCGCGTAAGCTTCTGCCGGCTCCATCGTATCCAGCAGCCGGAGGTAGTCGTCCCTGCCGTCCTGGGCGGCTTGCCTGAGCCGTTCGTTGTACTGGGATTGCAGGGCGCCGAAGCCTTCGAATACCGGCGGTACATAGAAGCGGTAACGCGCCTGCATATCCGCCGTAGCCAGCAGCGCTTTTTCCGCCACGGGGTTGCCCACCGCGGGGTAGTCCCCCGCCAGTATGTCCGCGAAGGAAGACTTCCGGACGGGCATATACCCGACGTTGACACAGAAGCGCAGGTTCCGCTCCGCCTCGGTAAACCACTTGAGGAAAAGGCAGGCCCCGTACTCTCTCGCCGGCTCGGAGAGGGTCACGCAGACGCCGCCCCCCCGCTGGAAGACCACGTTTTCCCCGCCTTCGAAGACAGGGAAGGGCAGCACGTCAAATTCTACATCTTCCTTCGTATTGTCCGGATACGTGACCCGGGAAGGATAAAAAGTGGAGCCTGCCGAGGACGCGGTGGCGCAGACGATTTCGCCGGTCACGGCGAGATAGTTGCCCCAACCGTTGTAGACGGCTACGCCGCCCATGACCGCGGGGGCATAGTAGCAATCCCATATCCGTTGAAACACCGGCTGGGGCAGGTTGAGCGCGCCTTCGCCGGCGATATCCGCCCCAAGCTGCTGGAAGCCCACCATCGCCTGGTTGAATAAGGCTTCCGGGTAGAAAAACGCCTTGCCGTCGCCGGGGATGTCCGGCGTGAGGGCGTCCGTCCACTCGTAGTACAGCATAGCCGCTTCCGCTATGCCTTCGAATGTGGACAGCATGTCTATCCCCACGCCCGTCGCCGCCGAGAAGCGGTCAAAGAATGTGCGGTTCACATAGAGGACCTCGGAGGACTTGGTGATCGGCATCAGATACAGCGGCCCGCCGCCCAGCCGGCCTTCCTCCACGAACTGGGGGACGAAGGTATCCAGCTCGTCCACGGTGAAGTACCGCTCCAGGTCAAGGAGGACGCCCTTTCGCGCCAGCTCCCCCGCCACCTGGGGATACACGACTACCATATCCGGCAGCTCCGGGGCGCCGGGGTCCTTATTTGCCGCGGCGATCAGCCGTTCGTTGATGACCTGGGCGTCGGTGATTGACGTCACCTTGATGGTGACGCCGTGCTCCGCCCCGGCGGTGGCGTTGAACTCGCTCACCAGCTCGTCGAAGTAGTCCCGCATATCCTCCACATAGGTATGCCAAAGGGTCAGGGTCACCGGGCTGCCGGGCGAGGGCCCTTCGGATCTGCCGCAGGAGGCCGCGGCCACCGCCAAGACCACAGCCAGCGTCGCGGCCAACACCGCAGCCAGGGTTACTGACGGCACAAGGGGCAGATACCTCTTCATAGCCGGTTTCCCTTTGCGCAGCGGCTGATGTTGTCGCCGACGTCCTCGATCATATATTCGGTCCGTATACGGGCCGGGTCGGTATCAAGCAGAATACTCATGGCGCGCCTCCCACGTTGCAGGGTCCCACTCCCGTGAACAGTATCAAATATATCATATCGGGGGCGATTTTTAAACGGCATTGTTGTCCTGGCCGCGCGGTTATGGTATGCTTGATATATAAGGAAAGTATTACCGCTTTAAGCAGATATCGAAGCATAAGGAGAACCCTATGACGACGCTGTTTATGTACTACTCGTATTCCGGCCATACCCGGGCTATCGCCAGGGAGCTCGCCGCCGCCGAATCCGCCGACCTTGCCGAGGTACAGGACGTCAAGCGCCCGGGCGGCTTTAAGGCTTTCACCCTCGGCTGCTTCGCCGCCTTGCGCGGGAAAGCCTGGCCCATACAAGAGCCGGCTGTGGATCCGGGCAAGTACGAGCGGCTGGTGGTATTGTTCCCCATATGGGCGGGCAACCCGCCCCCCGCCGCCCACGCCCTGCTGGCCATCCTGCCGCAAGGCAAGCCCGTAGCGGTCAAGATGGTCTCCGGCAGCGGAAAGAGCAATTGCCGGGAGAAGGTAGAGGCGGCGATCAAGGCGCGGGGCTGCACGGTAGAAAGCTTCGAGGACGTCAAGGCAAAGTAAGAGCGCCCATCGGGGATAATCCCCAATAGCCGCCCACCTTCATATGAATGATTATGGATATTCGTCGGCACAAGCGGAGCTCAATGCATTTCGATGTTACTTTAGTAATCGTTCATCTTGAACATCTAAAACCTCGTCATCCGAATTATCCTGTTTATCCCCTTCGGGTTTATCATCCTGAAAGTTATAGTGAATCATCACATTATAGCCGTCCTTGAATTTACCAGCAAATGGATTTCTGGTAGCGCCGGAAAAATCATAATTATCTCTCATATTCCGCCTCCATATTGGCTAGCTTCACTTCTTGTAGCTTTTCTCGCTGAAAATATCCTTATCACTGTACTGCTTTCCCGATAGCAATGACATACAACCAGCAATCGTAGATTTGTACTCAGCCCCATTATGATAAACCGTTCTTCTTGAGCCGAATGATCAACATCAGCTTTATACATCGCATTATCATCATCAAAAACCGTCATCGCTTCAACAAAAGAAACACCGTGCTTTCGGATATTTGCGTTGTTTTTATTATCATCCCAGCTAAATAGTAGATTGCTCACCATCAGTCCGCCTTGTGTCTGATTATCAATACTCCCGCGTATAAATCTACTATACCACAGCAATGATTAAAATCAATACTTATGGGGGGAATGAATATGAAACGAAAAACTCACCGGATAACGCGCGGTATGATGAGGGCGCTTGCATGGGTTATAACGGCGGCGCTGGTTTTTGCGCTGATCCCGGCGCAGGGCAGCGAGGCTATCTCCCCTCCGTCGTTTGCTGGATTTGTCATTGAGAAGGTATTCAGTAATCCCCTTGATGATGAACCGGTACAGTTTTCCATTACGGATCAGTATAGTCAGCCCGCCAATTTATATGGCGCCGTCAGCAAAACGATCAATGGGGTAATCATTGATTATAATGAGCAAGATGACCTGAGCATTGGGATAATAACACTGAAGCACGGTATGAAAGCAAATATCGTCGACCCAATGATATTGGGTAATGTCTATATCGTGTCGGAAGTCGTACCTCCCGGTTTCAGCAATCCCGCGATATCGGGAGACTATGGAGAAAAAGGTTCTAACTATGCCACGGTAACTGCAGATTCATCTGAATTTCCCGTTCTGACCTTTACAAATAGCAAAGTCGGCGGCCTTACCATCCGTAAAGAGCTCGCCGTGGCTTATGCCGACTGGGGCGTGAAAAACGATACGGAATTCAAAGCGGAGATAATGGACCTCGACGCCCCCGGCAGCCCCGCCTTGGTGTTTGTGCGCGATACAGACGGCTCCGCCGACTACTACTGCGTAGGGAATGCTTCGTCCGGCGGGCCATACTACTATGGGGGCGCGGCTTGCGGAGCCGGGTCTCTCGTCACCAGTATCCCCTTCGCAGCGGCAAATCCGGTTACCTTAGCGAATATGCCTCTCGGCAAGCGCTACGAGGTCAAGGAAATCGACGAAAACGGCTTGCATTATACAACGACCTACGCCGGAAACGGCTTGCCTCTCACAGACGGCGCCGCCGTCACCGTCACCAATACCTACGTGCACGGCACGGGCAACCTGACCATCCGGAAAGCCCTTTTCGGCGATTATAAAGACATGGGCGTCGGCGAATCCACCGTATTTACCGCGACGATCGCCGATCTGCACGGCACGCCCGACGCCGGCGGCGGGCCCAATATCCTCCGCTTCAAGAAGCAGCCGGAAGCCAACGGCAGCTACTACTGCGTCGGCAACGAGGTAGACGGCTTCAGCGGCGGATACACGGGCGAGTACATCATCGAAATCCCTTTCACTGCCGCCAAGCCAACCGTGCTGACAAATCTCTGGGCCGGCGAATACCAAGTGATGGAAAGCGCCTCAGACCCGGCGCCAGCCGCCGTTACCTACGACGAAGGCCCCACCTTGCTGCCCACCGACGGAAACGCGGTGGCAAGCATCGCTAACACCTATACGAAGCCCGCCGTGAAGCCCCCCGCAGACGGCGACCCCGCGACCGATCCGCCGAAAGACGACGATAAGGATACAGAAGACCCGGATCCCGACGATCCGGACGGGGAAGAGCCGCCCGCAGACCCGGATGACCCCGACGATCCCCGCGACCCGGATGACCCGGACGGTCCGCGTGGGACGGCAAATATCACTATATACGCGCCCCCCGGCGGCAGCGACCCCTACATCCCGCCTAACCCGACTGTGTCCGGGCACGCGATAGAGCCGGGGGACGACGGCATATTTATCGAGTTTGATGAAGAAGGCGTGCCTCTTGGGGAATGGCATTGGGAAGAAGTCATCGAAGAGTGGATATTTGAAGAGTATCCGCCCTTGGGCAGCCTGCCGATCACAGGCGCGGCTGGTCTGGCCTGGTCATCCGTCCTGCTTGCCTGCCTGTCCGCCGCTTTCCTGCTCCTTATCGTCAGGAGCAAATCCGCTTATACCGGGAAGCACATGGCCTGAGAGCAAGCGCTTTTCGAAGTCGCGAAGTATTCGTGAATCTCAATACTCATAGTACCAGGCGTTGCGCTGCTTATCGTCATGGAGGGCCAGGTCGTCCGTCCCTTCGGCAAGTTGCCTGTCCACATACGCGGCCAGGTCGGTCACGCTCTTCAGCTGAAGTACGTCCTCATCCCATATCGTGACCCTGAACCGCTTCTCGCAGTCCATGACCAGCTTGACAACATCGATGTGCTCGATGTTGTTTTCTTTACTCAGCGGCGTCTCAGGTCCGACGTCGTCGTCCCGGGCGCCAAGTATGCGGCTGAACATCTCCATGATCTCCGTCTGCGTGTCCCGGTTCGCCATCATTCGCCCCCCCTTCCCGGATGCGCGGCCAGCCAGGGGCTGGCTTCCCCGGCGTAGAAAAGCGCCAGCCTATGCAGCGCCCTGGAGCAAGCGATGTAAAGCAGCTTCCTGTCGTCCTTGCCCCGGTAGCGCTCCCGGTCGGCGTCCGGCACCAGCACGGCGTCGAACTCCAACCCCTTGGTCAGATAGACGGGGACGACAAAAACGCCGCTAAGCTCCTCTTCCCGGGCCTCCTCCACCAGATGCATCGCCGTCCCGCTCCCGCCCCCGTCCCACAACCCTGCCAGCCGCTCATACCAGCGGGCGGCGTCGGCGGCTGTCTTGCAGATCAAGCCCACGGAGGCGCAGCCCTTCTCCAGGCTCAGGGCGATCTCCCCGATGATGACGTCCGCGAGCCCGGCTTCGCTGGCCGCGGTATGGACGGAAGGCGGCTCCCCGTGGCGGCTGAAGCTCTCCATCTCCACGCCGCCCTCCAGGAACCCGGCGCTGAACTCCAGTATCTCGCTGGTGCAGCGGAAACTCTTGTTCATGGTGACCAGGGTGGTCTTTTCCTTACCCAATATTTGGCTGACTTGCTCATAGAACGAGAGGTCGGCTTCCTTCGCTATGGTCTGGTTGACGTCGCCCAGCACGGTATACCGCGCTTTGGGAAATAGCTTATTGTACAAGGCGAAATGCAGGGGGTAATAATCCTGAGCCTCGTCCAGCACCACCTGGCGTATCCTGTCCATGTACCGGTAGCCTCCCAGGCGCAGTGTCAGGTAAGCCAGGGCAAGCGCGTCCCCGTGGCTCAGCGCGCCCGAAGCCAGGCCCTGCCTGGTGCGGCTGAGTATCCCCCCGATACCCTCCGGCAAGGGTAAACCTTTCGCCAGCTGATAGAACCAGGCTTCGTCCGCAAATAGCCGCTCATACAAGCCGAAATAATCAAGCTCCGTAAACGTCCGTATCTCTTTGACGAGGGCTGCGCTCTCCAGCACGGACAGCAGCCGGGCGGCGGCCGCGCCCTCCCGGGGGCTGTAGCCGTAGCGTTTCACGAACTCCGCTAAACTGTCCATCCGGCTCCTTCTCGCCTCGTGGACCTGGTCAAGGACAGCCGCTTCCAGCTGCTTGAGCAGCACAGCCAGGGAAAGGCCCTTCTTGCTGTTGACGATCTTATTTTTCAAGCTCTGCCGCCGGGCGACGACGCTGCCGGCGTAAGCCACATCCCGGAAGGCGACGAAGCGGCGCGGTATGGCTTTGATGAACCGCTCCAGTATGCCGATGAAAGCAAAACCCGTCTTGAACTCAAGGTCGCCTTTGATCAGCCGGGTTTCCTCGCCGTCGCCCGCGACGCCGATGGTTTCCAATAATTGGTTTTTCGTCTGGAACACCCTGCCACCCAGGACGTCGTCCAGTATCTTCTCCGCCGTGAGGGAAACCACATTCTGCTCCCCCAGCTCGGGCAGTATGCCGGATATATACCGCTCAAACAAGGTGTTTGGGGAGAGGATCACGATATTGTCCGCCGCCAGCCGGTTCGCCAGCCCCTGATACATCAGGTAAGCCACCCGGTGAAGGCCGATGGAGGTCTTGCCGCTGCCCGCCGCCCCCTGCACCATCAGGAGGTCGTTTTCGCTATCCCGGATCACCGCGTCCTGATCCCGCTGTATGGTCTCCACGATGGTCTTCATCCTGGCCGAGGCGTTCTGGGAAAGGAACTGCCGCAGGAATTCGTCCACGATCTCCACGTCCGCGTCGAAGAAAAAGACGAGCCTGCCGTCCCGGATCTCGTACTGCCGCTTCAGCAGCAGCTCCCCATCGATCCTGCCCGACGGCGCGTCGTAGTACGCCCTGCCCGGCCCGAAGCGGTAGAATATGCCCGCCACCGGCGCCCGCCAGTCGTAGACCTTGATTTCATTGCTGTCCGGGTCTTTCATCGAAGCGCGCCCGATATACATCCTTTCCGCTTCGGCGTCGCCGTCGAAGAGGAAGTCCACCCTGGCAAAGTACGGGGACAGCAGCATCCGCTCCAGCCGGCGTATCCTGTTTGCCTTCTCCTGCTGCAGGGCGATCCGCGTGTTTATCTGATCCACATACAAAGCCGCTTCCGCCAACTGCTGGAAGCCGTCGTCTTTATAAAGGCTCGCCATGGCGTGGGCGGTATACTCCCCCATCTCCTGCTTGGCGTCCACGATGGCGGCTACGTCTTTCTCTTCCTCGATCTTAGCGCGCTCAAGGAGCGCCCCGGCTAGAGCTATCGTATCGGCCAGGCGCCCTTCCTCGAAGGCGAGCTCTTCCGGGGTGTATGCCGCCCCGGCGCGGGTTGCGGATTCTTGGGCGAAAGATTCGATGGCGTCCGGCCTCCTTAAGCAATAAGTCTACAGCGCGCCCACCGGGCAGCCAACATAGCGGCAAGGTGGCAGAGCGGTAAAGTGGCAGAGCGTCATGGCGGCGCTTCCTTAAATTTAACACGAAACGCCGGGTTGGGCAATGGGTAACGGTTCAGGGGGGCTGGGAGCCCAAAGCGCGCCAATTTGCCGCGATGGATTGAACGGCTTCGTATGCCAGATAAGCAATCGCAAATATGGCAAATCCGTGGGTGCGACATGGACGTCGCACCAGACGGAACGCGACACGACGTCGCGTTGTAGTCGTCAGGATTTGTATCGAACGATTGCTATATCTGGCCGAAGCTGTGAACCATCGCGGCAAATTGGCGCGCTTTGGGCTCCCAGCCCCCTTGAACCGTAGCTGATCCAAATTGACAATCCCGGGATATCATGATTAAATATTCCCGTTACGCAAGGAGTGTGGATCATGGGCGCGGCGGACAAATTGAAAGACATCATCAGCCGGCAAAGAGAAGTCTTATCCGAGCTTGAAGCCGAGCAGCTGGCTCTCGAAAGCAGCGACCTGGCCAGGGAAAACGCCAGGCTTGCGGCGGAGCTGGAGAAGCAACGCGGGGATTTTGAGCGGGCTGACAAAGCGTTGGCGGATTTGGCCGAAGAGAACGCAAACCTGAAGAATACGCTTTATGAGCAGATATACAATGAAAAGCTGCGGTTCGTCACCACCACGGCGCAGAAGCTCGAGGTCTTATTCAATACCGGCGTAGACGGTGAGCTGGATAGACTGACGGCCATCGAGAGCAAAGCGAGGGCGCGGATCATCCGGTTCAGGAGGGCTCTGGCGAAAGACAATATCGACCTCCGGGACGACATATACGCGAGGCTTGACGAATTATCGGCTTCATTGGATCGTAAAGCCACCGAAGCCCGGGCGAAAGCGACCCTGGCGCCGGGCCCCTTCACCCGGGAGGAACGGGACGGGCTTGAAGCCCTGAAAGAAGAGCAGATCACCGACGAGCAGATACGGGCGCTGGCGAAGAAGAACAATCTCGAACGGTTTGTCGGGTTAAATGTCCTGAATACAGTCGGTATCTTCCTGCTCATCGCCGGCTCGATCACCCTGGCCAGATTCGCTTACGTGCAGCTGACCGACCTGCTGAAGGGCGTCATGTTGTATGCCCTGGGCGGCCTCTTGCTTGCCGCGGGGGAGATGCTGAACAGGAAAAAGCCAAACATCTTCTCGCTGGGTTTATCCGCGGGGGGCGTCGGCATACTCTTTGCCGCGTTGGCCACGAGTTACTTCGCCCTGCATATACTGGATGTGTACCCCGCCATCGCCGTGTGCGTCCTGGTCACGGCAGCGGCTTTTGTCTTGTCCAACCGCTACAACTCTCAGACGATAGCTGCCTTCGCGTTGATCGGCGGATACCTGCCCATGTTCTCCATCGGTACGGATACGGCCGTCGCCTACGGCGCCATGGTTTATTTTGTGGTCTTGAACCTCCTCGCGCTGTCCCTCTCTACCCATAAGAAGTGGCGTATATCCCCGTTTATCGGATTGTTTCTCAATACGGCGGGCACACTTTATATCTGCATGGATTCTTACGGCGCCCCGGGCCTGCCCAGGCGGGTATGCACTATCCTTTATGTGCTGTTCGCGTTTCTGACCTACACGGCCATTCCCATCGTCGGCGCGTACCGCGCCAAAGCGGGGTTCAGGAGAGCCGACGTCGTATTCCTGGCCCTCAATACCTTTTTTAGCAGCCTCATCCTATTCGGCGTGTTTTACAGCTTCGGTTTGCAGGATTATCACGGGGCGCTTGCCGTGGCTTTCGCGGCGATCTACCTCCTCCTCGGAAGGTTTATCGAGAAGAGATTCGCCGGGGGCGAGCGTCATATCCGGGCCTTGTTTTACTTGACGGGCCTCGCTTTTGTCGTCCTGGTCATCCCCCTGCAATTCGGGCGGGCGTGGCTGTCCCTCGGATGGCTCGCGCAAGGCGTGGCGCTTGCCGCGTACGGGGTACTTCGCGACGAAAAAAGCTTCAGGCGGGCAGGCTTGGTCATATGCCTGCTGTGCCTGGTCGCCTTTGTCGCGAATGACTGCGTTTGGACGGGGCATTATCTCTTCGTTTATAAGTACTCCGCGATCACTCTCGGCAGCCTGGTTTTATTAGGCGCGTATATGTATACGGGGTTAATGACCGGGCTATTTGTTAAAGTATATAAATATTTTGCCCTGGTGAACGCGTGGTTTTTCACTATGTACCTCATCTTCGGCAAACTGTACGGCGTCTTGTACAGGCTGGGCGGGCAGTCGGCCTATCAAGTCGATTACCTTACCGGCGCCGCGGCGGTGACCGCGACATTTCTTCTCGCTTACGCCTTTTCGCGGATCAGGCTTCTCCACGATCTGGGAACCAGGATAGTGTCCGTCGCCCTTCACGGGCTTGGAATACTGGCGCTGGCTTTGATGAATACGGCTTTGGAGCCGGTTTCCCGCGTATATCTCAGGGTCGGGACTCCATCCCCAGGGATCACGGCGGCGGGCACGGCGATCCTCCTGGCCCTCGGGCTTCTCTCCGTCCTGGCTTTGCGCGAGATCATGAAAATGCTCGTGCTGGGGCGCGCCATGGGCGTCGAATGGTATCCCCTCGTCGTCTCCGGGTACTTCGTGCTGCTCCTGACGCAGAATCTGATCACACAGTACGATTTGCGCTTCTCCAACGCCGCGATAAGCATCATCTACGTCTTGACAGCCCTTGCGTGGATCGTCTACGGCTTCACGCGCCGGTACTCGTTTGTGCGCAGGTTTGGGCTGGGCCTGGCGATCCTGTCGGTCATCAAGCTCTTTTTGATCGACTTGGCCGGCCTGACTCAAGGATACCAGATCGTCTCCTACTTTGCCCTGGGCGCGACCCTCATCGCCATTTCCTTCGTCTACCAATACTTCAGCAGACGTCTGGAGCTTAGAGAGGAGGCCTCCGCCGATGGGGAAAAAAGCGATTAGCATTGTACTCGCCCTGGCTTTGGCCGGCTCCGCCGCCGGCTGTGCCGCCGGATCCCGGCCGGCGGCTTCCGTCGCCCCCAACGCCGCCAAGCTGGCGCTCGCCGGCGACAGCCGATACAAGTCCCTTCGCCTTACGCCGGAGATATATAACGCGTCAAACGATGATTTGTCGGATCTGCTCATCATAGACAGCGCCGGAGAAAGCGTCCCCTACTTCATCCACACCGGCTACCGAAGGGCTTACGCGAGCAGAGAGGCCTACCCCATGGTTCTCGTCGATTCCTATGTCAAAGACGATTGTTTCTACTTTGACTATAAGCTTGCAGCGCCCCGCAGCGGCGACGCCGTAGCGACGTCCCTGGAGTTTGCCACGCCCAGCGCGGGTTTCGCCAAGGAAGTCGCCTTATACGGAAGTTATGACAATATCTACTGGGAGTTTGTGCAGAACGATAAGCTCTACTCCATCGACGGCGTAACCAAGCTTTCGATAGAGTTTGCCCAAGCCAGGAAGTATACCCACTACCGCCTGATGCTCGCAAATAATCTGGAGCGGATATCCTTTGACGCCGTCTCCCTTGTATACCGCGTCGAGATCAGCGAAGAATCCAACTTTATCGAGAGCCTGGAACCTGCCTTCACCGTCGGCAGCGGCGGCAGGGCTACAAATATTGCCATCAGCGGCTTGCGAAATCTACGGTTGTACGACGTCACGATACACACCGGCAGTATGTTTAAGCGATACGCCCGCACGCCCCATGGGGTAGGCAAAGAGCTCTACAATCTCTCCTTTAGCGGCATGTCATATACGGACACGGCGATACCTTTAAATTGGAGTATATCCCATGACGACGAATATGTCGTCATCCTAGACGATGGCGACGACAAGCCGATAGCGGTGGACAGCATCACCGTGAGGTACTATGCCGACGAAGTGGTGTTTGAGGGAAAGGCGGGAGAAAGCTATATACTGGAGTTCGGCAGGGACGCGTCGAAGCGGGCCCCGGTATACGATATCGAGCGGTACAAAAGCGACGTCCTGAGAGGCCCGATAGACAAGGCTTCCATAAGCGAGATCCTGTACGCGCCGGAGCAGGGGGCTCCCGCGCGGGATTACCGCCTGCTTTTCAACATAGTGATCGTTGCCGTGGCGCTGCTCTTGGGCGCGGTGATCGTGCTGAAGCTCAGGAAGGGCGCGCCTTGAGGGGCGACGTCTTTCCTTAAGCGTGAGTCTGCTATATAATAGAAGTATATAAGGAATGGGAGGCGTATCAAATGGTGAAAATCATACTCAACATCGAGGGCATGTCCTGCGAGCATTGCGTGAAGGCGGTGAATGACGCCGTAGCCGCCCTGCCCGGCATAACCAGCGTCGCTGTGGATCTGGACAGCAATACCGCGACCATAGAGCACGACCCCGAGGAGAGCCCCCTGGCGATGATCAAGTCCGCCATCGAGGAGGAAGGCTACGAAGTAGTCGCCTGACCATGCGCGAGACGTTGATGATAACGGGGATGACCTGCGCCGCCTGCTCGACCCGCGTAGAGAGGAATGTGGGTAAGATGGACGGCGTGCTTAGCTGCGCCGTGAATCTGGCTACGGAGCGGATGGTCGTCGACTATGACCCCTCCCTCACCGGCCTGGACGCGGTGAAAGCACGGGTCGTGAAGACA
Source organism: Clostridiales bacterium (assembly GCA_009782505.1). Classification (GTDB taxonomy): domain Bacteria; phylum Bacillota; class Peptococcia; order DRI-13; family UBA5745; genus WRMS01. The sequence goes on along the minus strand of WRIW01000008.1, from coordinate 38,648 downwards.
GGTTACGGATGGGCGGAGCTCAAGAAGGACCAGGCGGACCTGGATAAGCTACGCAAGGAGAAAGAGCTCCGTACGCTGCGCCTGAAGTTTATCCTGTCGGCTGTGTTTACCCTGCCCCTCTTGTATATCGCCATGGGGCACATGCTGCCCTTCGGATGGCGGCTGCCTCTGCCGGCGCCGCTCCACCCCATGCACGCCCCTCTTAGCTTCGCCCTGACCCAAGCCGCGCTTACCCTGCCCGCCGTAGCCGCCGGGTACCGCTTCTACATCGTGGGTTTCCGCGCCATCTGGCTCCGCTCGCCGAATATGGACAGCCTCATCGCCATGGGGACGACCGCCGCGGTGCTGTACAGCTTGTACGCCGTGTGGCGTATCTCACTCGGGCACTTGGAGTACGCCGAGCATCTATACTTCGAGTCGGCCGGGGTCATCATCACCCTCATCCTGCTGGGCAAATCCCTGGAGGCGGCGTCAAAGGGCAAGACAAGCGAAGCGATCAAAAAGCTCATGGGGCTTAAGCCGAAGACGGCGCTGGTAGTCAGAGGCGGCCTGGAAGTAGAGGCGCCCATCGACGACGTGATCCCGGGGGATATCGTCCTGGTGAAGCCGGGGGGGAAGATCCCCGTAGACGGCGTGGTGGTCGACGGCGCCTCAGCCGTGGACGAGTCCATGCTTACCGGGGAGAGCCTACCTGTTGATAAGAAAGCCGGGGATACGGTCTATGCCGCTACCATCAACCAATACGGGCTGCTCCGCTTCGAGGCGTCCAAGGTAGGCGCAGACACCGCCCTTGCCCGGATCATCCGGCTGGTGGAGGACGCCCAGGGCAGCAAAGCCCCTATCGCCCAGATGGCGGATGTGGCGTCGGGCTACTTTGTGCCGGCGGTGTTCTGCATCGCCGTGGTCGCGGCTGCCGGCTGGTTTGCGGCGCTGAGGGATTTCAACTTCGCCTTGACGATATTCATATCGGTGCTGGTCATCGCTTGCCCCTGCGCCCTGGGGCTGGCTACGCCCACGGCGATCCTTGTGGGCACGGGGAAGGGCGCGGAGCACGGCATACTGATCAAGGGCGGGGAAGCCCTGGAAACGGCTCATAAGATACAAACCGTCGTGTTTGATAAGACCGGCACCGTCACCAGCGGCAAGCCGGTGGTGACCGACGTCGTATCCGGCAGCAGCAGCAGCAGCAGCAGCAGCAGCAGTAGCGACGGCAGCGCCAGCGGCGACGGCACAGACGCCGTGCTGCGGATCGCGGCTTCCCTGGAGCGCTACTCGGAGCATCCCCTGGGGCAGGCGGTGGCCGAATACGCCCGCTCCCGGGGCGTCGACTTCCTTCCGGTACAGGATTTCGAAGCCGTGGCGGGATTCGGCGTGACCGCTAAGTCTGCCGGCCCGGAGGGGCAGCCTATATTCGTAGGCAGCGGAAAGCTCATGGCGGAGCGCGGCATACGGGACGACGGCGGATTCGCCCCGCGCTGCGACAGGTTTTCTGAAGAAGGCAAAACCTCTATGTACGTAGCCCTCGGCGACCGTATCATCGGTCTCGTCGCCGTGGCGGACAGCATAAAGCCTTCCAGCCGGGAAGCGATCATGGAGCTGCGCGATATGGGCGTGGAATCGGTCATGCTCACCGGCGACAACAGGCGGACCGCGGAGGCTGTGGCGAAACAGGTGGGCGTCACGCGGGTGCTGGCCGAGGTGCTGCCCCAGGATAAAGCCGACGAAGTAAAAAGGCTGCAGGCGCCGCAGGGGAGCGGCACGACGGCGATACCGCCTTTGCCCCGGAAGATCCGAGCCGGCAAGGCAAAGCAAACCGCTGCCGGGGAAGCTGCCTCCGGGGAAGCCGCCCCTGGGAAAGCCACCCTTGGGAAAGCCGCTACAGAAAAAGCCGCCCCCGTTGTGGTGGCGATGGTAGGCGACGGGATCAACGACGCCCCGGCGCTGGCCCAGGCCGACGTAGGCGTCGCCATCGGCAGCGGCGCGGACGTAGCTATGGAAAGCGCGGATATCGTGCTGATGCGCAGCGAGCTCACGGACGTGCCTAAAGCGATCCGGCTTTCCCGTGCGACGATACGCATTATCCGGCAAAACCTGTTTTGGGCGTTCGGCTACAACACGGCGTGTATACCAATAGCCGCCGGCGTGCTGCACATATTCGGCGGCCCGCTGCTGTCCCCCATGTTTGCCGCCGCAGCCATGAGCCTGTCCAGCGTATCGGTGGTGACCAACGCCCTGCGCCTGCGCAGGATCAAGCTATAACGCCGCGTCGCGGGCAAGCAGATTCGCGTTTTCCATCGACTGTGTTGACCTGTAGGCTACCGGCTCTGTCTGCGGAAGCTCTTCAGCTCCGAAAGGAAAAGGCCCAGGAGCGTCAGGGCCGCGCCGGTCACTAGCATCCACGTCACCGTTTCGCCCAGGACGATGGCCGAGGTCGTGACCGACACCACAGGCACAAGGTAGATATAGACGGAAGTACGCACCGCCCCAAGCATCTTTACGGCGAAGTTCCAGGCGACGAAGCACAAAGCGGAGGCGCACAGGCTAAGAAACAGGATATTGAACAGATTCACCGGCATGGCTAGCGCATCCAGGGCGGGCCGGAAGCCGGAGAGCAGAGCCAGGGGCAGGGAAAACAGCAGCCCGTAGCCGAATACGCGCCGGGTGATCCGCACAGTGTCGTAGCCGTAAGTGCTCAGCTTCTTTGTGAAAATGGAGTAAGCCGCCCAGGCGACGGAGGCCCCAAGGGCAAGCAGATCCCCCAGCGGATTCAGCTGCAGATTCATCAGCCCGTTTATGCTGATCATGGCGATGCCCGAGATCGCCGTCAGGAAGCCGACGTAGAATAACGGCCCCGGCCGCTCCGCTTTCAGGAACCAGAGGGACAGCAGCGCAGTAAATAATGGGGACGTGGCCACGATCAGGCTGGTATTCGCCACCGTGGATATGGAAAGCGCGTTGTTTTCAAATACATAGTATAAAGTTATCCCGCATATGCCGGCTCCGGCAAAGAGCAGCTCGTGCCATTTCTTCGCCAGGGGCGTTTTTTCCGATTTCAGCAGAAATAACGCCAGGAAGGCGAAGGAATTTCTTATGATCTGTATCTCTGTGGGCGTGAAGTACCGCAGCAGCAGCTTCGTCGAGGTAAAAGTCGTCCCCCATACCAGGATGGTAAACAACGATGCGGCATGCCCGGTTGACGTCTTGTCCAGCACAAACGCGACCTCCGTTACGTGAGTAATCGCTTCCTACTATACTACAATTATATTCGCAGCGCCAGCGGCTTGTTTTTTTCCTCCCCAGGGCATACAATATGAGCCGGAGGATCATCACATGGACGCCGACTTCCTGCATGAGCAGGCATATCTGAAGCAGACGAAAGCCCTTATCCGGCGCGGCCTTGCCGATCTGCTGGAAACCCTGGACGACGAGCAGGAAAAGCTGCTTCTGGCCCGCCAGGAGTTTCAGGAAAACCAGCCCGCCTTCGCCGACGACCGGGATAAGCAGACGGAGACCGCCCAATACCTGAGCGGCCTGCAGACCCAGATGGCGGTATATCAGGCCTACGCGGAGCGGCTGAAAAAGCTTCATCTGCTTAACGACTCGCCTTACTTCGGCCGTATCGACTTCGCGGAGCCCGACGGGGAGCCGGAGACATACTATATCGGCAGGGCAAGCCTCAGAGACCCGCTGACTTATCAGATGCAGATCTGCGACTGGCGGACGCCCATGGCCAGCCTGTACTACCGCTCCACCCCCGGGCCCGCTTCCTTCATGGCGCCGGAAGGGGAGATCGCGGGCAGCCTCATGATGAAGCGGCAGTACGAGATCGCCGGCGGCGAGCTGCTGTACTACTTCGACACCGACGTCCACATCAAGGACGGCATACTGAGGAAGCTCCTGTCCCAGAAGGCCTCGTCCCGGATGAAAGCCGTGGTGGAGAGCCTCCAGGACGCCCAGGACCGGCTCATCCGGCAGAAGAGCCGCGTACTTCTCATCCAGGGCTCCGCCGGCAGCGGCAAGACGAGCCTTGCCCTGCACCGGGCCGCCTTCCTTATGTACCAGGACTATCAGGAGTCCCTGACCGCAAAGGAGATCCTCATCATCTCCCCCAATCCCCTATTCAGCAGCTATATCGACCGCGTCCTGCCCGAGCTGGGCGAGGAAAATATATCCAGCCTGACCTTTCAGGATATCTTTGCCGCAAACAGCGCGGGCTTAGGCGAAGAAGCCGCGCCGGGCAGCGAGCTTGACGACCTCCTGGCGGAAAGGGACGGCCGCCGCTTCCGGCTTCTCCAAGACGTCTATGCGTTCAAGTATTCGGCTGCCTTTGCCGGCTTGCTCGCCAGGCTCGCGGACTACTACGAGCGCCGCCTGCTCAGGCTGCCGGACGTTTACTACAATCACCGCTACATCGCCACCGGCAGGGAGCTCAAGGAAGAGGCGCTCCGTGACAGGGCAGGCCTCCCGCTCACCAAGCGCCTGGAGCAGATAAGGCGGAGATTGTCCCTGAAGATCCACGAGCAGAAAAAGCGCCGCCTGCCAGCCCTGCAGGAGTTCGTTGGCGATTATCCCGACCATCAGCTGGAAATCGTCCCATACGCCCGCCTTCTGTCCATGAAGCGTGGCGCCTACCTGAGCAGGCTGCTGGACGGCCTCGTCCGGGTAGACGTCCCCGGCTTGTATAAGCGCCTTTGGGGCAAGGATTTGTTTTACCGCCTGGCGAAAGGCTTAACCCTGCCGGACAATATCGAGGAGATCAGGCAGGCGGCCGAATCCTCCGCCGGCCCCGGCGACGTCCCGGGCCTCTTCTGGCTCAGGCTCCTTCTGGAAGGCGCCGCCGACCACCCCCGGATACGCCAAGTCATCGTAGACGAAGCCCAGGACTACGGGCCCATCCACTACATGTTGTTGAAAAAATGGTTCCCCAGGGCAAACTTCACTATTCTCGGAGATGTGCAGCAAAGCCTGTCCCAGCCCAGGGGCCTCGAGGGCTTCAGGGCCGTCGGCAGCGCCCTGGGAGAGCCGGAGTGCCCCACCGCGATCCTCCGGGAGAGCTTCCGCAGCACCTGGGAGATCGGCAGCTTCTGCCGCCGCTTCGTGGACTTTCCCGAGCTTCTGGAGCCTTTCAGCCGCCACGGCCAGCCGGTAGAGATCCTGAGCGCCCCCGGCGAGCAGGAAGCCCTCGGCCTGCTCCTGGCTACGGTCAGACGTTTCCGTAAGGAAGAGGTGGGCTCCATCGCCGTCATCTGCAAGACCTCCAGCCAGGCGGCAGCCCTCTACGCCGCCACCAAGGGCAGATCCGCCCTGCAACTGGTAAGGGGAGGAAAGGAAGCGGACCTGAGCCGCAGCATGATCCTGCCCCTCCGGCTGGTCAAAGGCCTTGAGTTCGACGGCGTCATCCTGTGGGACGTGGGCGAGGGCAACTACGGATGGCTTGAGCACAAACGCTTGTTATACCTGGCTGCCAGCAGGGCCCTGCACCGGTTGGCCCTCATCTATCACGGCCGGGTCTCACCATTAGTACCCCCATTACTATCGAAAGGTGTTGAATGATCATTGGATAACCAGGACGTCCGCCGGTTCGCCGAATACCGGGAGAAAATCGTCAACAATTGCTCCTCCGTCATCCTCGGGAAAAACCAAGTCATCACCCATATCCTGATTGCCTTCATCTGCTCCGGCCATGTCTTGCTGGAAGACTTGCCGGGTACCGGAAAGACCATGCTGCTGAAAGCTTTCGCCCGCTCCATCGGCGGGGACTTCAAGCGCATCCAGTTTACGCCGGATCTGCTGCCCTCGGATCTGACCGGCATCAATTTCTATAACCAGAAGGCCGCGGACTTCGAGTTCCGGCCCGGTCCCCTTTTCACAAATATCGTGCTTGCCGACGAGATCAACAGGGCTACGCCCAGGACCCAATCCAGCCTGCTGGAAGCCATGGAGGAACGCCAGATCACCGTAGACGGGGAGACCAGGAAGCTGGAGGAGCCTTTCATGGTGATGGCGACCCAAAACCCATTGGAGTCCTATGGGACCTTCCCCCTGCCCGAAGCCCAGATCGACCGCTTCTTCATGAAGCTTTCCCTGGGGTATATGGGGAGGGAGGACGAGCTCACCGTCATCAGCCGGCGGGATTCCCAAGCCATCCTGGAAGAACTGGATACCGTCGTCACCGATGAGGAGACGGCTTGGGTGAGGGGGAACTACCGCCAGGTATCCGTCGGCGCCGATGTGGCGGGGTATCTCATGGATATCGTCCAACTGACCAGGACGGATAGCCGGTTTACCGCCGGGGTATCGACCCGGGGAGCGCTGGCTTTATATAAAGCCTCCCAGGCGAAGGCGGCCTTCGCCGGCCGGGCTTTTGTCACCCCGGAGGACGTCAGGGACCTTGCCCCCTTCGTGCTGGCCCACCGGATCATCGCTGGGAGCCTGAGCGGCGGCGGCGGCGGAAGTTCCGTCATGTCCTGCCTGGAGGAGCTGATCGGGCAGACGCCCGTCCCCCTGGAGACCATCGGCTGAACCATCTTATACGGGAGGCATTGGGATGCTGCTTCTGTTTTTCCTGTTTATCATCATCGCGGCCCTGCTGCTGCAAAAAGCTTCGTTGAAGGATCAGTTGCTTTATATCTCCTACGACTGCCGGCCGGACCGCTTCCAGGTGGAGCCCGGGCAGGCTTTCACCATCGTTACCACTGTGACCAACAAGCGCCGCCTGCCTGTGTTTTTCCTTGGGCTGGAAGAGCATCTGCCCGCCGACGCCGCTATCGAAGGGGAAGGCCTTGCCATCCGACGTGAGGATGATTACCTGCGCCTGACTAATACCGTCTTCCTCATGCCAAAAGAAGTATTGACCCGCAGCATCAAGGCGAGCCTGCCGAAACGCGGGCGCTACCTGTTCCGGGGGGCATATATCTATGCCGGGGATTTTCTCGGCCTGGAGGAAAGGTATACCTCCTTCCCCCTCACCCGGGAGATCGTGGTATATCCGGCCCCATCCAAGGAAAGATACTTCTACCCTGTGATCGGCAGCCTTTTTGGGGAGCAATCCGCCCGGCGCTTCCTCCTTGAAGACCCCATCCTCTCCTCGGGCTTCCGGGAGTATACGGGCAGGGAGCCACAGCGCTACATCAGCTGGCCCCAGAGCCTGGCAAGGGGCAGGCTTATGGTGAGGCAGTTTGACCATACCCAGGACCTCTCCGTCGCCATCCTGCTGAATACCGATTGCGGCGGTTACGACCGCCAGGAGCCTACCCTCATCGAGGAAGCCTTCTCCATGACCAGAAGCGTCTGCGAGGTACTGGAAGAGAAGAAGGTCCGCTACAGCTTCCTGACCAACGCTTCGACGGCGGGGGCTACGGGCCAGTGGAGCTATGTAGCGTCCGGCTTGGGGCCGCGGCATTTTTTCACGATCATGGAAGGGCTGGGAAGGGCTACTTACGATTATGGCGAGCCCTGCGGCTCATTGTTCTACCGGGCGGAAAAGCGAACGGAGCACAGCCAGGCCTTCATCGTCGTTACCACGCGCTGGACCCAAAGCCTGCAAGCTATGATCCAGCGACTGGAAGTTGTCAGCGGCTGCACCGTATACCTCCTTGACGCCTGGTCCGGCGCGGGTGCGAGCGCAACCGCAGCCGCAGGTGTAGGCGTAGGCGTAGGCGTAAGTGCCGATGCAACCACAAACGCAGGAGCTGGCGTCGGCGTAGGCGCCAGCGCGGGCGCAACCGCAGCCACAGGCGTCAGCCCGGCGGCGGGCGCAAGCCGGGAACCTTACGCTGTCAGGGAGGTGGAATCCGCGTGACGCTTATCTTCTTCTGCCGCCTGGCAGCCGATTTCTCCCTTTACTACACCTTCGCGAATTGCATCCTCCTCTTCTTCTCCAGTCACGGCGCCGCCGGATTCTTTATCCCCGCGGCCCTGCTCCTTGCAGCCGGTACGGTATCCTTCGGGCTAAAAGAAAAATTCGACAGCCGGCTCGCGGCCACCGCGCCTCTGATCCTGCCGTGCCTGATCCCTCTGCTGGCGCCCGGCTGGCTCCCCCTGCTGGCGGCTATCCCGCCCTGGGCTTACCTCGTATATGTCATATACCTGGATCTGGAGCGCCTGACATACGCCGACTACCACGAGCGGTTTTTTCTCGGGCTGAAACTATTGCCCATCCTGATATTACCGCTGATCATCAGCCTGAACGGCAATAATATCGGCTTTTTCCAAGCCAGGGTGCTGCCTTTTGTCATATTCTATCTATTTTCCAGTATCCTTTCCCTGCGTCTCAGCCGGTACCGGCCGGAGACCTTGGGGCAGAAGTCGGCGCAGTTGGCAAACATGCTTTTGCTGGCCGCTTTCCTCCTGATTTGTTTCTCCATCGTGTACTCCAATATCTGGTTTCTCCTTGGGCAGTTCTTCACGCTTCTCTACCGGTATGTGCTCGCGCCGGTCATCCTGCTGCTTGCCCTGGCGCTCACCCTGCCTTTCTTCCTGCTGAGCCGGTTGATCGGCCTCTTTCGCGGCGAGACCCAGGCTGACGAAGAGTTTTTCAACATAGAACTGGGGGAGCTTGTGGAAACGGGCTTAGAGAGCTACACCACCATACAGATGCCCGCTTTTCTGCGCTACGCCCTTATCGCCCTGGTACTGACCGGCGTGGGATTCGCGGTATGGCGCCTATTTCGCAAGCTCGCCGCCCGGGGCGTCAGGCGATCCCCGGCAAACGCGGTGACCGAGGGGCGGCGGAGGCTGGAGCCCGAAGCCGGGCGCGAGATCGACCTGCTGCCCCCTTCCGACCCCAGGCAGGCGATACGGTACTACTACCGCAGGTTTCTCCGCCATGGCCGCAAATTCGGTTTGCCGGCAGGGCCATATAAGACAAGCCGCGACATAAGCGCGGCGGCAGCCGGTCTACTGCATAATAAAGAAATGGCCCCCCATAGCGGGAGCCGTTCGTCATCCGGCAATCTGCCAGCCGGGAATATATATACAGACGCCCTCGCTTCACTGGAAGAGTTTCGCGGGCTGTACCTGCCTGCCCGCTACGACGACAAGGGCAGCGACGCATTCAGCAAAGAGGACGCCGGCAAGGCGAGGAATCACTATCGCCTGATCATCAAGGCCCTCAGCTCTCGATCCCGGGTCTTGCCTCCAGCCCCGCCTGATAATAATGCTTGACTTCATCCATATCGGTGACCAGGTCAGCCTTCGCGATGAGCTCAGGTGGGGCGCCCCTGCCGGTGAGGACGACTTCCGTACCCTCCGCCCGGTTGTCCAAAGCCGCCTCCAAAGCCGGCCAAGCCACCAGCCCAAAGCTTAACGCCACATTGATCTCGTCCAGGACGACCAGGCCGTACTCGCCGCCGGCTAGAGCCTCAGCCGCCGCCGCCAGGCCACGGTCCACCATCGCCTGATAGTCCGCGGGGGGGTTGCCGGGGGGGAACACGACCACATGCTCTTTCCACTCCCCGTCGCCGTCCAGGGGGATCACCCCTTCGGGCGCGATAAAAAAAGGCTTCCCCACCGTCTCCAGCCTCAGCCGTGGAGCGAGTTCCGCCATGACTTTATGCTCGCTCAAGCCTTTCGCCTTCATGAACTGAAGGAACAATACCTTCATTCCCGCGCCTACGGCCCTTACCGATAAACCGATGGCGGCAGTGGTCTTACCTTTGCCAGTCCCCGTGTAGACCTGTATCATACCCTTCATCCGGCGGTTGTTCCCCTCCTATGCGCCCGGCGCTTCCCACGGATCCTGCGTCCCTTAGTTGCTCCGCGTTTCTAAAGTATTGCTTCGCTTGCCGATAGCAGTCTCCGGCTTCCCGGTGCTTTTCTTCCTTCATCAGCTTAGTCGCCAGTTGATTGAAGGTCAGCGCGAGATTATAATGGGTCTCATAGGACTCCGGCTCCAGGAGCAAAGAAGCCTGAAGCATCCAGACGGCTTGGGGCAGGTCGTACCTGGCGGTCATCTCGGTCCCGTCATAGAAAAGCTGGGTGGCGAGTTCGCCGTTAAACACCCTGAGCCATTGGCAGTACCGGGCATTCACCGCGGCGTCAGGCTCGTGACCCAGCAGGAATACCATAGCGCCGGCGATGGCGGTGAAAAAGTCCATGCCGTTGGCGCAATGCCTCAGCGAATCGATAAAAATCGGATACGACGGAAGCACCGGCGACTGCTCCATGCCAGGTATCTCCGGCTGTATCCAGGGCAAATAGATGATCTGGCTGCTCCACGTTTTATCCCAGGGTAAGTAACCGCCCATCCGCGACCTCCATTTTCGTTTGCCGTCCTATTATACTTCATTTTCAGGAGACTGTCCAATGGCTGATCATGTTTTACGTCTCACCGGCGCAACCCTGGCGGATCCCACCGCCGGGCTCTTCGCGCCTTATGACCTGCGGATATCTGATGGGGCGATAGAAGGGCTCTATCCGTCGGGCAGCCTCAGCGGCGGCAAACCCGGGCGGGAAATCGACCTCAGGGGCTGCGTCCTTTCCCCCGGCTTTACTGACCTTCATGTCCACTTGCGGGAGCCTGGGGGCGAGGAAAACGAAACGATAGAGACAGGCTTACGCGCCGCCGCCGCAGGCGGGTTTACCACGGTCTGCGCCATGCCAAACTCCAGCCGTATCGCCGACGACCCCGAGGTGATCCGCTCGATCGTCGCGAAAGCTTCCCGCCTCGCCCTGGCTGAGCTCCTGCCGATAGCGGCGGCTACAAAGGGCCTGGCCGGCATGGAGATCACCGATATGGCCGCCTTGAAGACCGCCGGCGCCGCCGCTTTTAGCGACGACGGCATGCCCATCGCCGACAGCGCCATCATGGAGGAGGTACTCTACCGAGCGAAGGGACTTGGCCTGCCGGTCATCGATCACTGCGAAGACCCTGGTTTGAAGCACAACGGCCTGATGCACGAGGGTGAGATCTCCCGGGAAATCGGCTTGCCCGGCCTCACCTCCGTAAGCGAAGCGGCGCCCATAGCCAGGGATCTGCTCCTGGCCCGGCACACCGGCGCGAGGCTCCACATAGCCCATATCAGCACCCGGGAAGGCGTATACCTGTTGGGTCACGCGCTCCGCCTCGGCGCTGCGGTGAGCGCCGAAGCCACGCCCCACCACCTCCGCCTTACCGACGGTGAGCTTCGTGGGTTGAATACAAACGCCAAGGTCAGCCCGCCCCTGCGTAGCGAGGAGCATCGCCAGGCTGTGGCGCAAGCTGTGTCCCGGGGCGTGATCACTTGTATAGCTACCGATCACGCGCCCTGGTCCCCCGAGTCCAAGGCCCGGCCCTTCGCCCAGGCGCCAAACGGGATCAGCGGGCTGGAGACCGCCCTTGCCGTCGCCTGGGATACCCTTGTGGTCCGCGGCGGTATGGCGCCCCTGGACCTGCTTGCCCGCTTCACTCTGGGCCCGGCGGCAGTCCTTGGCCGCGCCGCCCCTTCCCTGGCCCCCGGTATGGCTGCCAACCTTACGGCCGTCAACCTGGAGATGAGGAAGGAAGTAGAGCCCGGGTCCTTCTACTCGAAAGGGAAAAACTCCCCCTTCGCCGGGCATACCCTGCAAGGCTGGCCGGTATTGACGATCTATCAGGGCAAGGTGGTCATGGAAAGAGGCGTGGTGAGCGGATGAATGATATCTCATTGGCAAAGCCTGCTTTGCTTATCAGCAATCGTCAGATAGCCGACGGAATATACGCCATGGATCTACAGGAGCCCGGATTGGCGGCTGAAGCACGCCCGGGCCAGTTTGTCATGCTGGCGGTAAGCGAAGGCGCCGACCCTTTCCTGCGCAGGCCATTCAGCCTGGCCGGCATAGACGGCGATGGGGGGAAAATCCGCCTTATCTACCAGGTGAGCGGCAGAGGCACCGGGCTGATGGCAGCCTGGGAAGCCGGCAAGCAGGTAAGCTTGCTGGGGCCCCTGGGCAACGGCTTCGCCTTAGACGCCCAGCCGGGCCCGGCGATCCTGGTAGGGGGCGGTATGGGTCTGGCGCCGCTGCTGCCCCTGGCGAAAGAGCTGAGGGAGCGGGATAGGGCGGTTTATGTATTTGCCGGCGCCAGGAGCCTGGGTCTGCTTTTTGGACTGTCCGACTTCCGGGCGTACGGCTGCATGGTACAGATCGCCACAGAAGACGGCTCCGGCGGCGCCGCCGGCTTTGCGACCTTGCCCCTGGGGCAGTATATGCAGGCGGGTTTCCCCGGCGGGGGGCGCGCCTCCGGTACGGACGGCATGACTCGCGGCGGGGGCAGCCAAGCCCCGTCGTTGTACGCCTGCGGCCCGGCGCCTTTCCTCAGGGCCGTCGCCGGCTTATGCCGGGACTACGGCGTAGAAGCCCAGCTCTCCATGGAGGAGCGGATGGGCTGCGGTATAGGGGCGTGCATGGGCTGTTCGGTGCAAATCAGGACGGCTGAAGGGATCGTGCGAAAACGCGTCTGCTATGACGGGCCGGTATTTCGCGCCGGGGAGGTGGTATTGGATGGCTGACTTGCGCGTCAGGCTGGCGGGCCTGGACTTGCCGAACCCCATCCTGGCGGCTTCCGGCGTTTACGGCTTCGGCAGGGAGTTTGCGAAACTGTATCCGCCGTCGGCGCCCGGCGCCATCATGGCGAAGGGCGTCACCCTGGAGCCGAGCGCCGGCAACCTCACGCCGCGGATCGCCGAAGCCCCCGCCGGCATGCTCAACAGCATAGGCCTGGAGAACCCCGGCGTAGACGCCTTCATCCGGCGGGAGCTGCCCTGGATGAAGAGCCAGGGCGCCCGAGTCATCGCCAATATCAGCGGCCACTCCGTCGGCGAGTATGAAGAGATCAGCCGGAGGCTTTCCGAAGCCGAAGGCCTGGATGCTATAGAAGTCAACATTTCCTGCCCTAACCTGGATCACGGCGGTTTGGTTTTCGGCACCGACCCCGCCATAGCGGCTGAGGTCACCGCCCGTGTACGCAAGCACTGCCACGTCCCCCTGATCGTCAAGCTTTCCCCAAATGTCACGGATATCACGGCTATCGCCAAAGCGGTGGCGGCTGAAGGCGCCGACGCCCTTTCTCTGATCAACACCCTCCTGGGGATGGCCATCGACGTCAAGGCTCGTAAGCCGGTACTGGCACGCCAGGTCGGAGGCTTGTCCGGGCCGGCGATCAAGCCGGTCGCCCTCCGTATGGTCTGGGAGACCGCCCGGGCTGTAGACCTGCCTATCATCGGCATGGGGGGAATCCTTTCCGCGGAAGACGCCGTGGAGTTCTTTCTCGCCGGCGCCCACGCGGTGGCTATCGGCTCCGGGAATCTGATCAGGCCATATATCATACCGGAGATCATCGAAGGGCTGGGTCGCTGGCTGGATCAGGAGGGTTACGCTTCGGTAAACGACATTCGCAGGCTGTAACGATTGCAATATCTGGTTGAAGCTGTGAACAATCGCGGCAAATAGGCGCGCTTTAGGCTGCTGACCCCCTGAACCGTAGCCTTAACAATAACTTAACATGAATTCCCCGGAATAATCCTTGCTTATGCGGGCAAAAGCCTGTAAACTGTTAAACATACTACAGAAGCAAGGCATAATTTCGTGACGCGACGAGTTTTGGGGCAGGCGCAGCCCATGGAGCAGAGCAAGGCTTTGCCTTGCGGCGCGACGGGGCTTGGGGCAGCGCCCCAATTTGATTGAAAGCAGGAAGCATAATGACGGAAAAAGAAATACGCATCGTGACGGACAGCACCGCCGACCTCCCCGACGGCTACGCGGAGGAGAACCGGATCGCTGTCGTCCCTTTGCATATCAACTTCCCCAAGGGCGGATCCTATAAAGACGGCGTCGATTTGAAGGCCAGGGACTTCTACCCGATGCTCATCGCCGCCGGGGACGCCATACCGAAGACCTCCACGCCGACGAAGGGCGATTTTCTGAAGACTTATCATCAGGTGATGGAAGAAAGCCCCGATTGCCAGATCCTCTCCATCCACCTCTCGGGGGGCCTGAGCAGCACCATCAGCGTGGCGGAGTCCGCCGCGAGGGAGGTCAGCCCCGATATTTACCCCTTCGACAGCCGCAATATCAGCTTCGGCATGGGCCTTCAGGTTCAGGAAGCTATACGCATGCTGAAAGAAGGCGCCGCGATGAAGAAGATCATCGACCATCTTCAGCTGGTGGCTACCCATACGGAGACCATGTTTTGCCTGAATACTTTAGAGTATTTATATAAGGGCGGGCGCATCGGCAAAGTCACCGCCCTATTTGGCACGATACTCAATGTAAAGCCCATGATCCATGTCAAGGACGGCATCTATGAATCCTTCGACAAGGTCAGGAGCCAAAGGCAAGCCATCCAGAAGATGGTGGACAGAGGGATGCATTTATTGGGCGACCGCAAGCCTACCCGGGTGGGCGTCATCCATGGCGCCTGCGAAGCCATGGCGGACACCCTCAAGGCCAAGGCCGAGGCGGCTTTCGGCAGGAAGCTGGACTGCTTCGGGGAGACGGGCGCGGTCATCGGCACCCATACGGGGCCGGGCACCCTGGGCATGACCGTCTGCCATTTATAACACGAACAGATGTTGCAAACTGACGACAACGCAGTCGGACGGGAAAAGACGATGCAAGGATAGCCCAGTTATTTCGTAGACGCTGCACTAGTTACGACACACGGCGTACATAAGGCCGCAAACGATAGATCCTAAGCTTTGCGGTCTGCCAAGATATCGGCGAGCCCTGCCAGGAACCCCGTATCGCCGGGGAGCCTGCCCAGGGCTTTTTTCGCTTCGCCATGAAGGAGCATGACTTCCCTGGCCGCGCTCTCCAATCCAAATAATCCGACAAACGTGCTCTTCTTGTTATCATCGTCGCTGCCCACGGGTTTGCCCAGCAAAGCCTCGTCGCCGGTCACGTCCAGTATATCGTCTACGATCTGATAAGCCATCCCTATGCAGCCTGCGAAGTCGATAGCCGCCGACTGCTCCTCCTCGCCGGCGCCGGCCAATACGCATCCGACCATAGCGGCCGCCCCGATGAGCATGCCGGTCTTCGCGCTGTACATCCGGCTTAGCAAGGCGGGAGGCGTGGGTTTCCCTTCCTGCTCCAGGTCGATGGCCTGGCCGCCGATCATCCCGCCGACGCCAGCGGCATTCGCCAGGCACTTGATCGCCCGGAGCACGCCTTCCCCGGAGAGGGCGTCGGCGCGCCCAGCCCCCGCCATGGCTTCGAATGCCAAGGTCAGCAGGGCGTCACCGGCAAGCAGAGCGATGGCTTCCCCATAGGCGACATGGCAGGAAGGCTTCCCCCGGCGCAGGTCGTCGTCGTCCATGCAGGGCAGGTCGTCGTGGATCAGGGAATAAGCGTGCACCATCTCCATCGCGCAAGCGAAGGGCAGCGCCGGGCGTACATCCTCCCGCCAAAGCCGGTAAAACGCCAATACAAGCGCCCCCCGTATCCTTTTGCCGCCGCCCAGCAGGCTGTAAGCCATCGCTTCGGCGACCTTGGATTCGGGGAAAGCGCAGTCTGGTATATAAGAAGCCAGCGCTTCCTCCATCATCTCCGCGTAGCGGATAAGTTTATCCGCCGCCGTTTCCCTCGCGGCGCCCGCCCGTTCGCAGCCTGCCTCACTCGTCATGGATGGAGCTCCCGCCGATGAATTCCCGCAAGATGGAGTTCAGGGGCACAGCCTCGTCTTCGATGTGGGGAAAGTAGGACAATATCGACAAAAGCCGCTGGGCGTCGGCGTACTCCTGTATATCCGGGCTGACCTGCTTGAGCAAAGGCTCGGCATACTTCTTGAATACCCCCGTCTCATAGAGCAGCGCTGTGTTGAACATGGAGTCCGCTTCCTCCTGGAAGGGGAAGATAAACAACTCCTCGCCCCGGCGCACCGACGGCCACTGCATGAGGGTGGCTTCAGCCGTCCTGCCCCTGTACTGATAATCCCTCACCAGCCGGCGCAGCAGCCTGGCGTCGCTGGTGGCGACCCGGTTGTACGAGTCGATATCGATCTGCACCATAGAGCTGATATAAATCTTAAATTTCATGCCCCTGCCGATGGAGGGGGTCAGGGCCTCATTCAAGGCGTGTATCCCTTCAACGATCACCGGGTGGCCGGGCTCGAGCTTGACTTTGTTGACATTCTCGATCCGCCTGCCTTCCAGAAAATCAAATACAGGCGTCATGACTTCTTCCCCCGCTACCAGCCTGGAGACATTGTCATTGAATAATTCTACATTTGTCGCCTGCAGAGACTCGAAGTCCAGGGTGCCGTCGGGGTTCTTTGGGGTCTCCCAGCGATTGACGAAGTAGTCGTCCGTGGACAAGGTCTGGGGGCGCAGGCCCAGCACTTTCAGCTGGGTTGCCAACCGGTAGCAGAAAGTGGTCTTCCCTGAAGACGACGGTCCGGCGATAAGCACGACTCGGAGCCTGTCCCTGTCCTCATAGATCTGGTCGGCGAGATTAGCCAGATACTTTTCCTGTATAGCTTCGGATATGTGGATCAGATCCCGCACGGCCTTTTTCCCCGCGGATACCGTATGGTAAAGCCCGGGGACATTGTAGACGTCCAGCACCCGGGTCCAAGTCTTCGTCTCCCGGAGCAGCCCGGCTACCTTAGGCATCTCGATGAGGGGGGCCAGCCGCTCAGGGGCGTCCTGAGCCGGATACCTCAGCAGGAAGCCTTTCTCATAAGGCTCAAGGCCGAAGGTGCTCAGGCAGCCCGCGCCGGGGGCCAGAGCATAGAAGGAGTGAAATATCTGCCGCCCCATGGTATAGATGCGGACCTGGTCGGCGCCGACGCTTTCCAGGAGCTTAGCGGTCTTGGCGTAGCCCGCTTTCTCCAGCATGGGTATGGCTTCCGATGCCGGGTAATGGCTGGGTACGATGGGCTCGTCATTTTGGATCAACTGATCCATCTGCCCCGCGATGAGCTCCAGGGTCCTGGCGGAGGGGCTCGTGGTCCCGTCCAGCTCGCAGTAGCAGTGCTTCCCGATGGAGTGATGGACGTCGAGTGTCCAGTGGGGGAAGAGCTCCTTCACCGCCTGGGCAAGGAGCATGACCAGGCTCTGCCTGTAGATCCGCATGCCGTGGTCGCTGGACATGTCAAGCCACAGCACTGTCCCTGGTTTCTCCACCGGCGTATACAGATCCACCACTTCATTGTTGTACAGGGCGCCGATGACCGGCAGGTTCCGGTCAGGGCCGCTGGTCTTCGAAAGCTCCAGCAGCGAGATCCCTTCAGGGACGCCGATATCCCGCCTCTCCCTGGCCGCCCAATGCCCGATTTGTATATTCACCGTCATAGCACTTCACCTGACCTTACATAAATACGGGGCTTCTACACAGTATACCACATTATTATATCATTATTTCGTGGTTTGCTACTATTACACCACGGGATATTTTGATATTGCCCCTGCTACTCTATTCTCATTGTGGACAATAACTGTTATAATTAATATAGCCCAAGCCAAACGTGAGTATTATATAGGAGGCTGCCCCTATGCTGTTTAAAAATATCCAAATGATCGACCCTTCCTTCCGTGTGCTGGACGATATGTCCGTAGCCGTGAAAGGGGATACTATCGCCTACGCGGGCCCCGGCGCAAGCCTGCCGGAAGGGGACTGGGGCGAAATCTACGACGGTGCGGGAAAGCTGCTCATACCCGGTTTGTATAACATCCACTGCCATACGCCGATGACCCTCCAGCGTGGTTTCGGTGAAAACATGACTCTGCAGGACTGGCTGAACCTGAAGATATTCCCCTTCGAGGATAAGCTGAACGCCGAGGATATCTACTACGCCTATCTCCTGGGGGTGGCGGAGATGGTGCGTTTCGGCACCGTGGCAAATTCGGATATGTACTTTTTCGGCGATAGCATGGCCAGGGCCGTGATCGACAGCGGCTTTAAGAGCAACCTGAGCATAGCCGTCACCAACTTTGACGACGACCCATACGAGAAGCACCCCAAGTATCAGGAAAACCTCATGCTCCTGGAGAAATACCACCTGGGCGGAGGCGGGCGCTTCAAGCTGGATCTGTCCCTCCACGCTGAGTATACCTCCACCCCTAAGGTCGCCTCGGGGCTCGCCGCCCACTGTAAGGAGCTGGGCTTAAACATGCATGTGCATCTGTCGGAGACCAGGCAGGAGCATGAAGAGGGCAAGATAAGGCGCGAGGGGAAAACCCCCGCCCGTTATTTCTACGAGCAGGGGTTATTTGACTCTCCCGCCACCGCCGCCCACTGCGTATGGGTGGAGGACGACGATCTGGATATCCTGGCGGATAAAGGCGTCACCATAGCGGCAAACCCGGTAAGCAACCTCAAGCTTGCCAGCGGTATCTGCCCCATCCCCAAAGCCATGGCAAGGGGCATCAACATCGGCCTGGGCACGGACAGCGTCGCCAGCAACAACAACCTCAATCTCTTTGAAGAACTGAAGCTCCACGCCATGCTACATAAAGCGACCAATTACGACCCCACGCTGATCACCCCCGAGGAGGCTTTCGCCTGCGTCACGGCAAATGGCGCCCGCTCCCAGGGCAGGGCCGGCTGCGGCAGCATAGCCGCCGGGCACAAAGCAGACCTGGTGGTCATCGACACAAGCGCCCCAAATATGCAGCCCTGCCATCATCAGCTTTACAATCTGGTCTACTCCGCCACTGGGAGCGAAGTGCTGATGACCATGGTGGACGGCAAGGTGCTCTACCGCGAGGGCAAGTGGCCTACGCTGGATATCGGCGAAGTCAGGCGCCATGTGGCCGCTTCCTGCAAGCGCATCCTGCGGGAGCTGGGCAGCTAGTACCCCGCGGGCAGCTAGTACCCCGCGGGGCAGCTTCTGATATCCCTGCCCCATCGCAGCCTCGGCTTCATCCGTCTCAGCCTCCGATGTACATTTCCCCTATGCCCCACTCGAAGTATTGTTGGATATTGATGAAAAATGTCTCGATCTCGCCCAGTTCGGCGGTCATGAGCTTATTCAGCTCGCCGCTGAACTCTTTTTTCGCCTCGGCGGGCGCTTCGCCAAATAAGCGGACTTCGCAGAAAGTGGCGTTCTTCGGCTTGCCGCCCATATAGGTCTTCACATCCCCCAGTATCTGGATCATACAGCGCTCGCTGTCTTTGCCGGGGATGATGGAGATGATGTCGCCGATGCCCTTCTGGAGCCTTTCCATCTTATCCTCGGCGATGGGCTTGCTGGAGCGGATTGATACGTACGGCATAATGATACCTCCTGATTTATGGATTTTGTATCATTGTACCGTTATTCGCGCTTCCTGTAAATAGGCGGAGGGCAGTAGCCCAAAGGTTACAGTTCAGGGGGTCAGGGGCCTAAAGCGTGGCTATTTACCGCGATGGTTCACAGCTTCAGCCAGATATAGCAATCGTTTGATGCAAACCCTAACGACTCCAACGCGACGTCGTGTCGCGTTCCGTCTGGTGCGACGTCCGTGTCGCACCCACGGATTTGCCAGGTTTGCGATTGCTTATCTGGCAGATGAAGCTGTTCAATCCATCACTTACAAATAGCCACGCTTTGGGCGCTGCAGCTCAGCTTATGCGTTTCCTGCCCTCGGACACATAGTCGAAATCGCTCCGCCGATCCAGGGTGCGGAGGTATTCGCCGATCTTCTTGTCCTCGATCGTTATGTGCTGGACCAGCCACAAGGCCACGATTTTGCTCAGATCCCTGCTTAGCTCCGCCGACGAGCCGTCCCGGTTGAACTTAGCCACGATCTCCCCGACCGTCCCTTTGAAGTCCTCGTGAAGCTGCTTATGCCTGAGATAATCGGGATAATTGAAGTAGACCTGCAAAGACTCTTCGTCGTAGAAATGCTTCACTGTATAATCCACCAGGAAATCCAAGGTGACGTGGAGTTTTTCTACGTCGGTCCCATCCATACAGGATTTGATCAGCTCGCTTAAGAGTTCAAACAGCTGCCGGTGCTGAGCGTCGACTTTCTTGTCCCCCAGCTTGTACTTGTCCTGCCACGCTAAACCGTATTGTATATCTCCCATAAGTCGTCCCTCCTTCAAATCGTCGCTTTTTTTATCTGCCCACAGTCTAAAGTATGGAGCGGCTTGAATGTCAATAGGGCCCCGCGAAAAAAAATAGCGGCGTAATTCCTTACGCCGCATGAGCTTTCCGATGTGTTTACCTTAAAGCAACTGGAGACTTTTCATCGTTTCATCCTACAAATACCCTTAGTTTACACAAGCCAATAACGCTTTTTGATTAAGAGGAAGCAGCTTCGCCCTGGCGCCGGAGAAGGCGTAGTCAAGGGTATTCATTATGGCGTCCATGGAGATAAATCCCGTCCTGGCAACGATGGCGCCCAGCATGACGGTATTCGCCGCCCTTTCGTCCCCCAGGGAGATGGCTGTCTCGTTGGCGGGTATCTTGTATTCCTCGATATCGGCGCGCGACGCACTTATGGACACCAGCGAGGAGTTGGTAAAGAGCTTCCCCTGGGGCTTGAGCAGCGCCTCGAACTTGGTCAGCGAGGGCAGGTTCATAGCGGCTACCGCGTCGGCCTCGTAGATGAGCGGGCAGCTGATGGGCGAATCGGATACGATCACCGTACAGTTCGCGGTGCCTCCCCGCATCTCCGGCCCGTAGGAGGGGAGAAAGGTCACTTCCAGGCCTTCACGCATAGCTGCCGTCGCCAGTATCTGGCCCATGAGCAGGATGCCCTGGCCGCCGCTGCCGGCGAAGAATAGTTTCGTATTCATACGGCCTCCTCCTTCCGCTCCGGCGTCTTAAACACGCCCAGAGGGTAATAGGGGATAAGCTTCTCCTCCACGAACTTCAACGCGTTGGCGGGGGTCAAGCCCCAGTTCGTGGGGCAGGTAGAGAGAAACTCCACAAAGGTGAATCCCAGCCTCTTCTCCTGTATCTCAAGGGCGGCTGCCACGGCTTTCTTCGCCTGGCGTACGTGG
Organism: Clostridiales bacterium; assembly: GCA_009782505.1. Classification (GTDB taxonomy): domain Bacteria; phylum Bacillota; class Peptococcia; order DRI-13; family UBA5745; genus WRMS01. The sequence goes on along the minus strand of WRIW01000008.1, from coordinate 17,759 downwards.
GCGGGGGTATCCAGGGCGACCCGCTCCACATACACGGCCCCGTCCAGGGAGGCGATGAGCTCGCTCATCCGCATGGGCATGCCTACCGCTCCCGGATCCCGCCCGTCGGGGCTGGTGGTGGACTTCTGCCCCACCAGCGTAGTCGGGGCCATCTGGCCGCCGGTCATGCCGTAGATGGCGTTGTTGATAAAAAATGTAGTGAAGGTCTCCCCCCGGTTGGCCGCGTGGATGATCTCAGACATGCCGATGGAAGCCAGGTCGCCGTCGCCCTGATAGGTGAAAATCACCTTATCCGGATGGACGCGGCGTATACCCGTGGCTACGGCCGGCGCCCTCCCGTGGGCCGACTCAAGCATATCCACATTCATAAACTGATGGGACACGACGCTGCAGCCGATCGGCGCCACGCCTATCGCTTCGCCCAGCTTGCCCGCTTCGTCCAGGCATTCCATGACGATCCGGTGGGATATACCGTGGGTGCAGCCCGGGCAGTAGCTGGTGGACACGGGAAGCATCCCTTCTGTAATGGTAAATATTGGTTTCATCATATCCCCTCCAATATCGCTATCGCTTCGTCCATGACTTCGACGGAAGTGGGCACCAGCCCGCCGACGCGATGGATCAACCGTACCGGCTTCCGCCCGTTTACGCCGATTTTCACGTCTTCCATCATCTGACCCATGGACAGCTCCACCGAGACGACGGCTTTCGTGTCCGGGCCGACCTCGTCGAATGCCCGGTATGGGAAAGGCCAGAGGCTCACCGGGCGGATAAGCCCGGCCTTCACGCCACGGTCCCCCAGCAGCTCTATGGTCTCCCGGCAGAGCCGCGCCGTGGTGCCGAAGGCCACAAATACGATCTCGGCGCCCTCAAGCCCGTCGGCTTCGTAGCGGGCAAGCTCTTTCTCCGCCCGGGTATAGTTCGCGTACATCTCCTCCACATGCCTGGAGAGGTCCTCCGGCTGCATATACAGGGACTGCACGACATTTCTCTTCCCACCCCGGTCGGCTTTACCCGTCACCGTCCAGGGCTTGTATGCGGGTATGTCCGCGGGCTTGATCAGAGGCCGCTGCTCAGGCAGCACGATGGGCTCCATCATCTGGCCCAGCATGCCATCGGCCAGGATCATCACCGGGTTGCGGTACCGATCGGCGATGAGGGGCGCTTCATAGATCAGGTCTACGGCTTCCTGTAAGCGGTCAGGCGCGAAGACGAACACATGGTAGTCGCCGTTGCCGCCGCCCCGGGTAGCCTGGAAGTAGTCCGCCTGACCCGGCTGTATGCCGCCGATGCCGGGACCGCAGCGGGAGACGTTAAGCACCGTAGCGGGCACGCCCGCGCAGCAGAGGAAGCTCAGGCCTTCCTGCATCAGCGCGATGCCGGGCGAAGAGGACGAGATAAAGACGCTCCCCCCTGCCGCTCCCGCGCCGTAAGCCATATTTACAGCCCCCAGCTCGCTTTCCGCCTGGAGGAAGGCGCCGCCCCGGCGATCCAGCTCCCGGGCCATGTATTCGGGTATCTCGCTCTGGGGCGTGATGGGGTAGCCGAAGTAGTACCCGCAGCCCGCGCGGATAGCCGTTTCAGCAAAGGCTTCATTGCCTTTCATCAGTACTTTATCCGTCATATCAGTCGCCCTCCGTATATATCTCGATGACATTGTCCGGGCACATGAGCGCGCAGCTCCGGCATCCGATGCACAACTCCATGTCTGTGGCCGTCACGGTGCGGTAGCCTTTCGCGCCGATCTCGTCGCCGATGGCCAATATATGCTTCGGGCAGGACGCGACGCACAGCTCGCAGCCTTTGCAGTACTCCATCCGGAACTGTAGTGTGAATTTCGCCATATAAGACCTCCATCCCGCCGTATACCGGCGGCGTTATTATCTTTTGCTCCTTCGTGGCCGGGGTATCTGTCTAAGTAAGGCCCGTCACTTGTCCAGCCAGGATTCCCGCATGTATAAGTCCAGGGGCATGAGGGGCGCCTCTATGCCGGCCAGGCCCGCCCCGTCCACGATCCCTGAGGGGTAACATATGTTGACCAGGGGGAGACCCGCCGCCCTGCCGGCAGCAAGACAGAGCCCGTATCCGCGTTGTATATCCGCCGCCGTCGTCTCCCGTAGTAAATGGGTGTTGCCGATCAGCCCTTCCGCCCTGAAGCCGAGCTCCGACTCGATGGCCGCTATGTGGCGCAGGGCGCCGGACACGGTCCGCGTCTCCGGGCGGGAAGCGTTCACCACGATATGCATAGCGGCGTCTTCCGGCGTGAAGTACTTCGCGAACTGCTTCAGTATGCGCGCTCCCGATTCGTTGCCCCCGGCGTCTACGATGGCGAAAGTGTCCTTGTCCTCCAGCGGGGCGCGAACCTCCGCGGATAGCTCCGGTATCTCCGCCGTGACGCTGCCGCCGTAGAAGCTCCCGTACACCTTCACCCCCAGCCCGGCGAGGAGGCCGCCGCGTTCCCGGGAGCGGAAGTAGGGGTTGACCACGTCCATGTCCACGACGGCGGTATTCTTATAACCAAAGGAGCCGGTCCGCGCCGCGTGTACGGCCAGATTTACGGCATACTCCGTCTTTCCGCTGCCGTAGTGCCCGGCGATAATGAGAATTCGTTTCATCGTATCAAGTATACTATGCCTCCCGCGATAACACAATGGGGGCGGTTCTCAAGAACACAAAGGGGACGGTTCTTCTGTGTTTCCGCGGAAGCGCAAAGAGAACCGTCCCCATGTGCTTGTACTTACAACATATTGTGCATGATTTTGCCGCTGATGGTCTTGGGCAGCTCTTCCCGAAACACCACGATCCGGGGATACTTGTACGGCGCGGTCCTGGATTTTACATACTCCTGGATTTCCTTCTTAAGCGCCTCGTCCCCTTCCTTCCCCTTCACCAACACCACGCTCGCCTTGACCACCTGGCCACGCAGCTCGTCCGGCTCCGCGGACACGCCGCACTCGAGCACATAAGGCAGCTCCATGATGACGCTTTCGATCTCGAATGGCCCGATCCGGTAGCCCGAGGACTTGATCAGATCGTCCGTACGCCCCACGAACCAGAAGAAGCCGTCCTCATCCCGCCAGGCCGTGTCCCCCGTATGGTACAGGCCGTCGTGCCACACCTCGTTTGTCCGCTCCTCGTCCCGGTAATAGCCGTAAAACAAGCCGCAGATGTCGCTGCTCTCCCCTTTCGCCGCCCGGATGACGATTTCCCCCGTCTCCCCGGTATGCACAGGATTGCCGTCCCCATCCACCAAGTCCACATCATACGTAGGCACAGCCCGGCCCATAGAGCCCACCTTCGGCGTACTGCCCAGGAGATTCGCCAGAGTCAGCGTCGTCTCCGTCTGCCCGAAGCCCTCCATGATGGTCAGCCCCGTCGCTTTCCGGAATTGCTGGAACACCTCCGGATTCAATGCCTCTCCCGCCGTCGTAGCATAGACAATGGAAGAAAGGTCGTACTGGGAGAGATCCTCCTTGATAAACATGCGGTAGATCGTAGGCGGCGCGCAAAATGTCGTGATATTATATCGGGCGAACATGGGCAGCATGTCGTTGGCGTCAAAACGGTCGAAGTCGTAGGTAAATATCGCCGCCTCGCAGAGCCATTGCCCGTATAGCTTGCCCCAGAGCGCCTTGCCCCAACCGGTGTCGGAGATGGTGAGGTGGATACCGTCTTCCTGTACATTGTGCCAGTATTTCGCCGTGATAAAATGCCCCAGGGCGTATTTATAGCTGTGTACGGCGATTTTCGGATAACCCGTCGTCCCCGATGAGAAAAACATCAGCATGACGTCGTCCCCCGCCGGCGTCTCCTCAGTACGCACGAAAGTCTGTCTGAATAGGCAATACTCATCGTCGAAGTTCCGCCAACCTTCACGGGTCCCGTTGACGATGATGCGGTTGGTCACACCCGGGCAACTCTCCATGGCTATCTCGGCTTGACGGGCCACATCCCCGTCCGCAGTGCATACGATAGCATCCACCTTCGCCTCATCGAACCGATATTCAAAGTCTTTCGCCAATAGTTGGTTCGTCGCCGGTATAGCGATAGCGCCGAGCTTATGCAAGCCCAGGATGGCAAACCAGAATTGGTAATGGCGCTTCATCACCAACATGACCCGGTCGCCCTTCTTGATCCCCAGGGAATGGAAATAATTCGCCGCGCGTGAGCTTTCGCTGGACATGTCCGCGAAGGAGAGACGCCGCTCCGCATGGTCTACGCCGACGTGCAGCATAGCTAATTTTTCCGGGCTTTTCTCCGCGATGGCGTCCACTACGTCAAAAGCGAAATTAAAGGAATCGGCGTTTATGAATTCCAGGGACTGCAGCGCGCCGTCTTCGTCTTCCTTCACAGCCACAAACCGTTCGTACAGGGGCGGCGCCGTCTTGGCGGCGGGGGCAGCCGACCGCTTCGTCTCCGGGTGGAAACGCTCCGGCGCGTCCGCCTGCTCTCCGGGCAAGACCACCGCGCAAAATACGCAGTCCTGCCCATCGATGGCGATCATCCCGTGAGGCGTACTGCTGTCATAGTAGATGCTGTCCCCCGGGCTGAGTACCTCGGCATGTTCGCCGATCTGTATCCTCAGCTTGCCGGACAAGATCAAGTCGAACTCCTGGCCGCTGTGGGTGACAAGCTCGATGGGCTGGTTCTGCTGCCCCTCCGAATACTCATAGCGGACGCGGTAAGGCTCGGCGATCTTCCGGCGGAACTCCGCCGCCAGGTTTACGATCTCTATGCCCTGCTCCCTTGCCGTCACCTGCCCGCCGCCCTTACGCGTCACGGTATAGTTCGTCAGCCTCGCCGTGCGGCCTTCCAGGAGCTGCGTCAGCTCCACGTTGAACACCAGCGCGCAATTGTGCACGAATGTGAAGGGCAGGTCGACCCCGCCGCTTTCGTATTCGATGTATTGCTTCTCGTCAAGCTGCGTCTTCTCCGCCATCTCCGCCGTCGTATAGCCCACCACGTCCCGCAGCTCGCGGATACGCATCGCAACCTCCGTCACCACGCTCTGATTATTTTTTGCTTCCATGGTATGTCGCCTCCTTAATATAAAAACCCGCCTCAATCTCTTGAGACGGGATATACCCGCGGTACCACTCAAATTGCGTTTTAGTAAACGCCTCTCTTCAGGCTCTAGCAAGCCCTTTGCCTTAACGCGGCTCTACGGGACACCCCTATCCGCTTGCCTCTTTCGCTTCTGACTGCGTCCGCTTCCTCCACACGCTCAGTCACGTACGAGTGGTACGCTCCTTCGCGTCTGTCGTCGCTTGCCTTGTCAGAAACGAGTACGCCGTACAGCAAGCTGCCAACCTTTCGGGGTTCCGGCTCGGAAGTGATGGGCTTTGGGATCGGTTCATTTATCGGCTTTCACCTGCCGCCGACTCTCTGAAAATAAAGCCGCCCCGCCGTCTTCGTCATTGCCTTTGTGTTCTGTATGAACTTGTATGGCGAGAATCATATCACATGGTTTTTTCTTTGTCAACAAAGTGATCGGGAAAATTACATTCCAATATATTCCACATTATATTCCAATATTTACTATTATAACAAATTGCGCTGGATCTTTCCGCTGATGGTCTTCGGCAGTTCCTCCCGGAACACGACGATGCGCGGATACTTGTACGGCGCGGTATGCTCTTTCACGTATGCCTGTATCTCTTTCGCCAGCTCCTCCGACGGCTGCGTCCCCCGGGTGAGCACGATGCTCGCCTTCACGATCTGCCCCCGTATATCGTCCGCCACGGCGGAAACGCCGCACTCCAGCACATAGGGCAGCTCCATGATCACGCTCTCGATCTCAAAGGGCCCGATGCGGTAACCCGAGGACTTGATGAGGTCGTCGTCCCGCCCCACGAACCAGATATAGCCGTCCTCGTCCCGCCAGGCGGTGTCCCCTGTATGGTACATGCCCCCCCGCCATACGTTTTTCGTATTCTCCTCATCCCCATAGTACTCGATGACCAGCCCGGGTATCTCCCCCGGCTTGGCGTGTATCACGATCTCCCCCACCTCGCCTGAGGGCAGGGACCTGCCCTTCTCGTCCACCACATCCACGGCGTACTGGGGCACCGGCCGGCCCATGGAGCCCGGCTTCGGCGCCATGCCGGATATATTTGCCACGATGACGGTGGATTCGGATTGCCCGAAGCCTTCCATGAGGGAGAGCCCCGTCGCCTCCTGGAACTGGTAGAACACCTCCGGGTTCAGCGCCTCCCCCGCAATGGTGGCGTTTTTGACCGAGGAAAGGTCAAACCTGGATAGGTCCTCCCGGATCAGGAAGCGGTATATCGTCGGCGGCGCGCAAAATGTGGTGATCTTATACTTCTCAAACATGGGAAGGATGTCGTTTGCGTCGAAGCGCACAAAGTCGTAGATGAATATAGGCGCCTCGCACAACCATTGCCCGTACAGCTTCCCCCACATGGCTTTCGCCCAGCCCGTGTCCGATATGGTCAGATGCAGCCCGTTTGGGTCCACGCAATGCCAATACTTCGCCGTGATGAAGTGCCCCACGGGATACTTGAAGTCATGGACGGCGATCTTCGGGTATCCGGTGGTGCCGGAGGTGAAAAACATCAGCATATGGTCGCTGCCGCAGGGGCAGCCTTCCGCCCTGGGGAAGGATGAGCTGAACTTGGGCAACTGCTCGTCGAAGCTCACCCAGCCCTCCCGCTCCCCGCAGACGATGATCTTTGTCTTCACGCCGGGATACCGGGCGATGGCTTTGTCCGCTTCCTCGGGGGCGTTTGAGTTGTCGGCGGTAGCCAGTATCGCCGTGACCCCCGCCGCCTCGAAGCGGTATTCGTAGTCTTTCTCAAGCAGCTGGTCTGTAGCCGGGATGACGATAGCACCTATCTTATGGAGGGCGATCGTGGATATCCAGAACTGATAGTTCCGCTTCAACACCAGCAGCACCCGGTCGCCCTGCCGTATGCCAAGGGTGGTGAACAGATTCGCCGCCCGGTTGGACAGCTTGGCGACATCCTCAAAGGTGAAGCGCCGCTCCGTCTTGTCTGAGGCGATGTGCAGCATAGCCAGCTTATCCGGCTCCTTCGCGGCGATGGCGTCCACCACATCGTAGCCGAAGTTGAACGTGTCCAGATTCTTGTAGGATATCTCCTGGAGCACGCCCTGGGCGTCCTCCACCCGTTCCACAAAGTTGTGGTAGACCCGTGTCTTCCCTGTGCGTACCACGGCGGAGATCTGCTCGCCGGCTTCCGCGGGCGGCCGGGCGGGCCGCTGCTCCCGCGCCTGGGATGGGTCGATGACGATGGCGTAGAATACGCAGTCGCCGCCCCCCGATGCGATCATGCCGTGAGGCGTCGAGGAGTCGTAGTAGATGCAGTCCCCCGACTGAAGGGTCTCCGTATGGTCGCCGATGCGCAGCTTAAGCTCGCCGGAGACGACGATGTCGCACTCCTGCCCTTCGTGGCTGGTGACCTCGATCTCCTTATCCTGGAGCAGCGGGTCGTATATGGCGTGGACGCGCAGGGGCTCGGTGGTGCGGTTGCGGAAGGCATGGGCAAGGCTGTAGTATACCATGCTGTGGGCCTGCTGTATCCGCTGCCCTTCCCCCGACCGCGTCACTACATAGCTGGTCAGGCGGGGCGTCGTGCCTTCTATAAAGTCCGTAACGTCCACTTTCAGGGAGATGGCGCAGCGGTACAGGAAGGCGAAGGTCAAATCCGCCTCCCCGGCTTCGCAGGCCGTATACTCCGCCAGAGATACGCCGGTGCGCGCCGCCATCTCCTCCGGGGCCAGGCCTTCGATCTCCCGCAGATCCCGTATACGGGCGGCTACCTCTCTCTGAGGGACGTCAAGCTGTATCGTGTTTTCCATATCTGTTCTTCCTTATTTTTCCGTAAGAATAGCATAATGAGCGGATTGCGTCAAGAAGCAGTTTTTGTGGTATAATATCTCTACTTAGCGAGCCTTGCGCGAGCTTAGTAGAATAGATACTATACCCTTAACGAGTGCAAGCTGGAAGCGCAGCATGAGTTTAGTCGTATGGTATACTGTGTGTTGAGCCCGCAAAAGCTGCGCCGCCTTTGGCTATAGACTGCTAAACGCGTAGCGGAGGCATTAGCGACACGCGCAGCAAATCTAAAACAAAGGAGCATTCGTATGAAACACAAAACAGGCAAACAACTGGTCAGCCTCCTCCTTACCGCCCTCCTGCTAACCTCGGCATTGGTCATGGCGCCCGTCGCCGCCTTCGCCGAGGAAGCCATTGCCATCTCCATCGCCATAGACGTCTGCAGCCCATGGGCGGAGCAGGATGTGTACATGGCCGGGACGGCATATGCCCTGGGGGACGAAAGCACCTACTCAGGTTTCCGCGGCAGCCTTACCGGCGACAAGTTTGGCCCCGTATACGATGATTTGGCTGAGGCTTACGGCGCGGCCGGTGGGTATGCGTTGTCCGGCGACGAGCTTACCCGGGGCCAGGTAGTGGCCGCCCTCTACGGGATCATCGTCGGCGCGCCCGGGCAGACCGAAGAAGCCGCCGCCGCGTACTTCGTCGAAGCCGGGCTCATGGGCGGCCGGAGCTCCGGCAGCTATGAGCTGGACAAAACCTGCACCGTGGAAGAGATGCTGGTCTTCGCGGCCAGGGCATACGAGTATCTGGCTTACCGGGAGGGCAGAGACGCCAAAGGCTTCTTCTGGAAGGTGGAAGGGGAAACCAACACTGTATATCTCCTGGGCTCCATCCACATCAGCGACGGCTCCCTGTACCCCCTGAGCCGGCCCATTGAAGCCGCTTTCGCGGAAACGGACAGGCTTGCCGTCGAAGCCGATATCTCAACGATGAGCGAGGCGGAAACGATACTGATGCTCACCATGGGCATGTACGACCCCGGATCCGGTGAAACGATCAAAGACCATGTCCCGGCGGAAGTATATGAAATGCTGGCGGAGATATGCGAAGCCTTCGACATACCCGAGGAAATGTACGATAATATGAAACCCTGGCTACTGAACCTGATGCTCCAGGGACTGGCGATGGCAGGGGACGATATCGACGGAGCGAATCTCGGGATCGATATGCATTTTCTTCGGAAGGCCCACGCCCAAGGCAAAGAAATCATCGAACTGGAAAGCATGGTTTTCCAGTATAACATGTTCAACGAGTTTTCCGACGAACTGCAGGTGCTGCAGCTGACCCAAACTCTATCCGCCCTTGTACCCGGGGATGGATCCGAAGAGGAAGAACCGGATGAGGAAGAGCTTGCCGCCGCGGAAAATGCCATCCGGGAGGCGCTGATCATGCTTCTGGAAATCGTCAAGGCAGGGGACGAGGAGACCCTTGGTCTCATCCTTGGCGTGGACATGGAATACGAAGACCCCCTGGATATCGAATTCAACAAAATCTTCTTAGTGGACCGGAACGCCGGCATGGCGGAAAAAATCCACGGCTTCCTCAGCGATGAGGAGGATACCGCGGACTACTTCGTCGTGGTGGGCGCGGCCCATATGCTGGGCAAGACCGGCGTAGTCGCCAGGCTGACGGACTTGGGCTACAAGGTGGAGCGGATCAGATAAGTCCGCAGCTTACTCAGCATCTCATCGTAGTCGATGGGCTTCCCGATGTGGTCGTTCATCCCGGCTTCCAGGCATTTTTCCACATCTTCCTTGAACACATTCGCCGTCATGGCGACGATGGGCACTTCTCCGGCGCCGGGTAGGCCCAGGGCGCGGATACGCCGCGTGGCGGTGAGCCCGTCCATCTCAGGCATCTGCAAGTCCATAAATATCATATCATAACGCTCCGGCTCGGCGCTGAACATCTCTACCGCTTCAGCGCCGTTTGCCGCGCAGTCGATCTTCAGCAGCGTAGGCTCCAGGAGGGCAAGCACGATGTCCCTGTTGATCTCCACGTCCTCGGCCAGCAGGATGCGGTAGCCCTTGAGGGAGCCCTCCTCGTCCGGCCTGGCGTAGCCCGAATCCGCGATGAGCTTCGCCCCGAAGTGGATATTGATGCAATCCACCACATCCGAGGAGAAGAAAGGCTTGGACAGGAACCCGTCTACCCCGGCGGATTTGGCTTCCTCCTCGATGGCTATCCAGTCGTAGGCGGAAATCATGATGATGACCGTCTCGTCCGCCCGATGGGACCTGATCTCCCTGGACAGCTCTATGCCGTCCATGCCGGGCATCTTCCAATCCACAAAGCAGATGTCGTACTGCCCTCCCCCGGTGATTTTGCGGATGGCCTCGCCGCCGTCCGCGGCTGTCTCGCAGGCGATATCCATCCGCTCCGCCAGGGCGCCGAAGTACTCCCTCGTCTCAGGCTCGTCGTCCACCACCAGTATGCGTACGCCTTTCATCTCGGCGGGCAGCCAGGCGCCGCCACCTTCCGGGGCGCGCTCCATCTTTACGGTAAAGATAAACGAGGCGCCTTTACCCAGCTCGGATTCGATCCATATCCCCCCGTTCATCAGCTCCACGATCTGCTTGGATATGGCCAGGCCCAGCCCCGTGCCGCCAAACTTCCGGGAGGTGCTGCTCTCCGCTTGCTCAAAGGAAACGAAGAGCCGCGCCTGCTGCTCCGGGCTGATGCCCACGCCGGTATCCTCGACCTTGATCTGCAGGGTGCAGAGGCCCTCTTCCTCGCCCATGTACCGCAGCTCCAGGGCGATGGAACCCAGCTCCGGCGTGAATTTCACCGCGTTGGAGAGCAGGTTCGTGATGACTTGCGCCAGGCGCTGATCGTCCCCCACCAGCCTCTGGGGGATATTGGGATCCAGGTCCACCGTGAGCTTTTGGCTCTTCTCATTCACCCGGAAGCCCATCACGTTGACGACCTTCTGGAGCATCTTCTCGAAGCTGAAGTCCACGTAGGATAATTCAAACTTATTCGCCTCGATTTTCGACATATCCAGGACGTCGTTGATGACCCCCAGCAAATGGGAGGAAGCGCCCTCGATTTTCTCAAAGGCATAATCCTTCTTCGCCGGGTCGTGGGAAGACTTGCCGATCATGGTCATGCCAATGATGGCGTTCATGGGCGTCCTGATTTCATGGCTCATATTCGAGAGGAAGTTGCTCTTCGCCTGGCTGGCCGCCTGTGTCTTCTCCAGGGCCGCCTCCAGCTCCAGGGTCATCTCATTACGCAGCAGGGCATTGGCGATGAGCAGGCTGCCTGACCGGAGTATGGATTCCTCATTCGGGGTAAATATCCGCTCCTGGTGGCAGTCGTCGAAGCCCACAAACCCCCAAAACTCATCCCGCAGATAGACGGGTACGACAAGGATGGACAGTATCCCCTGAGGTGACAGCTGCGCCTGTTCTTCCGGGGACATATACCGGATGATCCCGTTTACGCACTTACCGGCGGAGAGGGTCTCCTCCCAGCCCGGTATATTTTCGTCATAAGGGATGTCGATGGTGAATTCGTTGCCCTGCTGAGGTTCGGAGCCTTCAGACCATTCATACAGCTGAGTGCAGTACAGCTTCCCTTCAACCGTATGGTTTTTCCAGATATACACCCGGTCGGCGCCCACGGCGTGGGCCATCATGCCCATACTGCTCCATAGGGCGCTCTCAAACTCGCCTACCTCCGCTTGAAGGAGAAGGGTCGTCGCGTTATTCACCGTATTCAACAACACGTCCCGCTGCTCGATGCCCCTCATCATCCTCTTGTGCTCCCGGAGATCCCGGGTAAAGCCCGCCACCACGTAGCCGGCGCCGTACTTCACCCTTACCAGGACAACCTCTGCGGGTATGATCGTGCCGTCGCCCAACTGATGGGTCCATTCCACGGAGCACCTGCCCGTATCGAAAGCTTCCGCGATGTGGGCTTTGGACGCGGTTGAAGATAAGCTTCCGTCCGGCTGATACTCCGGCGCCAGGTCAAAGAAGTTTTCCAGATACTGCTGTTTGTCTTTGAATTTAAATAGGCGGACCGCTTCCTCGTTGCAGTCGATGCAGCGGTACTCCCTGTCCAGGAGCGTGCAGCCCAGGGGCGTCGCGTCCAGCATGAGCCTGATGCGTTGATTCGCTTCATTGACGGCAGCCGTCTGGGCAAGGCGGTCCAGGGCGTTTACCATCATCAGGCCCGCCGAACGCAGGATGTCGATCTCCTGCTCCGTGAGGGTACGCTCATCCCGGCAGGCGTATACGCTGAAGAAGCCCCAGAAGTGCTCGCGGAAAAACAGGGGGATGACCACGAGGGTCTTCACCCCGTATGGCGCCCAGAAATCCCCGTCGCCCGGGGGAAGCGCGGCTAGGGATCCGCTTATATACTCACCCCGTAGGAACATGGCTTCCCACTCCGGCTTGGCGCTGTAAGGGAAGCGCAGGCCGGCGCCGGCGGTCTTGAGGGCGCCTCCTGTGGCGGAAAGCCATTCGTATCCCAGGGCGAAGTAAAGGGCGCCCCCGGACAGCTCGTTGCGCCAGAGCTGGACGCCGTCCGCGTCCAGGCATTCGCCGATGAGACCCATGCTGCTGCTCAGGGACACTTCGAAGTTGTCGTCGCATTCCGTGGCGAGGAGCATGGCGGCGGCGTTATTCACCGCCTGCAGGAGCTTCCCCAGGCGCCGCTGCTCGGTGATGTCCACCAGGGCGCCGGATACGCGGAGGGCATAGCCGCTCTCATCACGGATGGCTTCGCAGGAGTCGTGGAATACCGCGTACTCCCCGCTTTTCTTCTGCAGGCGGTACTCCACATCGAAGGGCGTCTTACCGGTGCGATCCAGGAGATGCCGGTTGAAGGCGTCCAGGACCCAGCCCCTATCGTCGGGATGGAGCAGATCCGACCAGCTCTCGGCCACATTAGGGAAATCCCCCTCGTCCGTGAAGCCCAGCATCCGCCGGAATTCCTCTGACCAGTCGAAGGCATAGGTCTGGCCCCCGGCGCCGTCCTCTATGCTCTCCATGTCCCACAAGCCGATTTTATACGCCTGCACCACCAGATCCAGCTTTGTGAGCTGCAGCTCGTTTTGCCTTTGGGCCAGGGCAAGCTCCTTCTCCCGCCTGCGGATATCGGTCATGTCGAAGATGAATCCCACGATGGCGAAGCTGCTCTCATAGGGTATCTTCTTAAACTCCACATTGATGCTCCGCCGCGCCCCGTCGATGATGAGCTCCGTCTCAAACTGTACGTAACCCTCACTGGCGGCGGTGCGCAACCGCTCCATCATCGGCACGGAAGCCCTGCCGTCCGGCTGGGCGGGCGGTATGCTGGCTACCATACGCTCCAGGAACCCCGCCAGCATATCTTCCTTGGTCTTGAAGCCCATGAAGCGCACCGCGGCGGGGTTACAGTCCGTGATGTTGAAGCTGCTGTCAAAGAGGATGTTGATGTGGGGGTTGGCCTCGATCATGGTGAGCATGCGTTCGTCGGCTTCCCGCATCTTTTCCATTTCCGCGAGCTGTTCATGGGCCAGCAGGTTCTCTTCGTGCTCGACCTTCACGTCTTCCTTGGATTTGAATATGCAGTTGGCGGGGATATTGACATTGAGGGCGATTTTTCTCGCCATATTGCGGCAGGTCTCGGAGCCGCAGGCGCCGCAGTCCACGTTTTGCTTTTCATAGTCGTTTTTCCCCAGCAGCTCGAAAGCCTTGCCGATATCCATGTTGGTGATCTGCGGGAGAGGCGTGTATACGGGCTGATACTCCCTCAGGAAGCCCGACAGGTCCAGGGAATCGTTGAAGGACTTATATACTGCTTCATAGTGCTCCCTTTTGCGTTTCTCCAGGGCTTTGCGCCTGTTTTCATCCATGGTCTTGTCGATCTGAAACACATTGCGGTCATGGGAACTGGCGGTGCCGATGTTGCAGCCCTCGGCGCAGTTGAGCACATCGTATATCTCCGGCAGGAACTCTTCCGGCGTCTCCGAATACTTATCCAGCTTCTCGTAGACGTCGAAGCCCTCCGCTTTCGCTATATGCAGGTTCTTTCCAAAGAAATACTCGATGTTTTCCTTCAAACCCCCGGGCATGGGGAAGAGGGAGCCAAGCCCGCTTTCCTCATGGTCGAAATCCGTCTCCTCCTCGGGGAATTCCATATGGTTCGCTTCCATATACGCGAGGAGGGCGGCAAAAGTGACGTTGTAGTCGGCCAGCCCCGTGTCCGCGAATTCGTTTGACTTCGCCATGCAGGGGGAAAGGGCGGCGATGCGGTCGTGTATGCCTTCGTAGCGTTTGATGTAGATGGAGGAACAGGCCATAGGGCTGTGCACAGGGGATAATCTCTTCAGCAGATCGTGCTGATAGATCTCGCAGTAGGTGACGATCACCGGGCAAGGCTGGGTTATGATGGGGGAGACGCCATGCTCCTCCATGTGCCGGATATGGGCCCATATGCAGATGTCCGCCCCCAGGGACACATCGTAGAACTTATGCACCCCAAGGCTCCTGAGGCGGGTAAATAAACGCTTATAGCCGGGGATATTTGTCCGGATGGAAGGGGCGGCGATGATGGTAATGGGGATCCCTTTCGCCAGGTCGTCGAAGAATAGTTCCGTATCGTCCGCGTAGTACCTGGCGTCGTGCTTGCATGCCGATACGCAGCGGCCGCAGGCTATGCACTTGTCATAGTCGATGCGAACCTTGATGTTGCCTTCCTCGTCCTGATAGGTAATGTTGGCGATCTCCATCGGGCAAACCCTTACGCAGCGGTTGCAGCCCGTGCATAAGTCATTCTTCGCCTTGATGATCTCCTTCATGTCCTCACCCCCCCGCCTGATCGTCTTTCCCGAGGATGATCCCCGCGCCCTCTACTTCACGATGTAGCAGCTGCGGATCTGGTCGTTGCCCTTCGTATTCACATAGACGCGATAGTTGCCGACTTTATATATGCCCGCCGCGTTATTGTCGATTTTATACATCGCCTTGGTCTCCCTCGCCGACCCGCCCACGCCGCGCTCCGTGACGGTGATGTGCAGGTCGTTTTGGCTGCCGCTCTGCTTCACTACATAAGCCGAGGCTTCCGCGCCGCTGTCCTCGGCGGGGATCGGCACGGAGGTCTTCTTCTGCTGCCCCTGTTGCCCTTGCTGCTCCTGCTGCCCCTGCTGCCCTTGCTGCCCCTGTTGCCCTTGCTGCCCCTGCTGCCCTTGCTGCCCCTGCTGCCCTTGCTGCTGCGCGGGGGGCTTCTGGGCGGGCACGCCCGCTCCCGCGCCCATCCCGGCGCATTGGGGATTTGCCGGCAGATGATTGGCGTCCAGGCGCGGGTCGGCTTCAATGGAACCCCGGTCGCCGTTGATATGGGCCTGCCATGCCGCGAGCCCCGCGTTGTCCAGTATGCTGCCCGGCCTGCGGTCGGAGAAAGACGCCTTCTTGCCGGCGACGTAATAGCAGTTGTCGCTCATCACCGGGCTGCCTTCCAGGGCGGACAAGCCCCCCAGTTCGTTGGCGTAGCGTATCTCGATCATTGGGCGCACGGAAGCGGAGGGCTGGCTGACGATGTTGTGATGGATACTAGGGTTGACGCTGGCGGGGCGGCCTGCGTAGCTCTCCCAGTCCTGGTAGGAGAGGCCGAAGTAGATGGCGCTGTGGTACAGCCCGCCGTTGGCGACATTGACCAGGGTATTGTTGTATATCTGGGCGTCTTTGGCGGCGTATAAGCCGATACCGGAGAGGCCCGTGCCCATGATCAGGTTGTGGCGTACCACGCAGCGGATATTCTCATAGTAACGGGGGTTCGCGGCAAGGTCGAAGTACTCCGGGCTGGTGTCGAAGCCGACGAGTATCCCGGCTTCTTTAGCGCGCTCGACGCGGTTGTATTCGATGAGGGCGTCCGTCGCGCCGCCTTTGGCGTATATGGCGGTGGAGCAGATGTCGTGGATGTAGTTGTTCTGCACCTTCATGTTGTCGCCGTTGACGTTGTCGATCCCTTCGGCGTTGCCTTCGCCGCCTTTGTACGCGATCCCGGAATTGTATATTTCGTTATAACGGATGGTGATATTGTCGCAGTTCGGCTTGATCTTGATCACGTCGTGGCGGGAATCATGGAGCACGCAGTCCTCGATGGTGATGTTGGAGGCGCCGCGCCGGTTAGCCGGGTCGCCCCAGTCCCAGCGGGTCTCCATGCAAACGGCGTAGTAGCCCCCTATCACCTCCACGCCCAGGAGCTTGCCGCCGGAGGAGTCCACGTCGAAGTAGACGCCGGAGTCCTCGTCGTGCCCCCGGTCATATGAGCTCAGGTCGATGACCGCCCGCTCGCCTTTGCGGGACTTGATGGTGATATCCGCTTTGCGGACACGGACGTTGACCCCCTCCCGGTATGTGCCGCCCCGTAGGACGATAGTATCGCCGGGCCGGGCGGCTGCCAGGGCGGCGTTGATGCTCTTGTAGGGCGCGTCGATCCTGCCGGTGGCCCTGGCGTCGTTGCCGCCGGGGGACACATAGATGCCATTAGCGGGGTCATCGCCGGTGCTCGCCCGGGGCCCTACGTCAAAGGGCGTGCCGGGGGGCGGGGCGGCGCCCGCAGCGGGCGGTACAGCCGCATATAAGCCGAAAACCATCATCGCCGCCAATGCAGCGGATATAATCTTTCCGTATCTCGTCTTCAAGATAGACCCCTCCTGCCCTCATCCCGATATCGACCCAGTGCTTCGTGAAGTCGAGACGCCGCCGATTTGGCTATATCATATCATATATAAAAAATGCGGGCAAATTCATCATTTTGCGGTTTCGTACAAGCCGGCGGTACATTATCGTATTCCTACAAACTGATCTTCTTGTCCAAATGGACGGTCTTGGAGCCGCTGATGGAGCCCACGAAGCCCAGGTTGATGCCATAGCCTACCGTGCACTTCGCCTCCAGGCGCCAGGACGGGTCGGAGAATACTACCGTCATCCTGCCCATGGCGTCCAGGGATAGCCGGATGACGTCGTGGGTGCCGAAGAAGCGTATACCGCCTACGATCTTGCCGCCCAGGCAGACCTCCAGGGAGACCGTGGGCGGGAGCAGGATGGCGATCCCCTCGCCGCCGATGTAGGAGGAGGTCTTCACATAGATGACGCCCAGATCCACTTTCGCCTCAGATTCCAGGCGCTGCTTGATCTTGGCATGGGCGCCGTGTTCACCGCCGATCTGATACTCCGCGCCATACTCCACCCGTCCTTTGCCGCTGACGAACCCCAGATTGACGCCAAACTCCCCTGCCAGGGCGTCCGGGTAGCCTACATAGACGCGGAAGAGGCTGGGGCTGGCTTCGAATCCTACATTCCCCGTGAGCATAATCCCCATGACTTCGGTAGACATGGCCAGGTTGCAGGAGAAATGCCGGTTGGGGTGGTGGTACCGCAGCAGCACATCGCCCAATCCCACGCAGCCGCCAAGCTTCGTCCCCCTCTCGTCGATCGCCCCGCCGAAGAGGGCTTCCAAGCCCAGGGCCAGGTACAGATCCCCCCCGGCCTCCACCACCGGGCCATTGGTGAAGCCGAAGTACAGGTTGTCCACCACGGCGATCTTGGTGATGACCATCCTGCCCCGCAGTCCCGCGGCGAAGGTGGAGCCGTTGCCCCGGTGGACGGGCATCTCCTCGATAAATTTTCCCATGTTTCCTGCGTTGCTGAAGGCGAAGCGGTCCTGATGCGCCGGATCCTTTTCCACCACCATATTGCTGGTGACGATGCCCCCCGCCTCCCAGATATCCGCTACGCCCAGGGTGATCGGTATGTTTCTCACCTGGAATCCGATGGCGAAGAAATTGCGGTTGTTGTTCCATTTATCGATCCCGAAGCGGGCGTGGATCTCCAGGGGCAGGATTTCCAGAGAGTTGAGGAAGGAGAAGTCGAAGCCTCCCTTGCCC
>WRIW01000007.1 GCA_009782505.1 Clostridiales bacterium | reverse complement strand
ATACGCTTCCGCTTTCTCGGTGTTTTCATTCTCCTGATCGAGATATCCGTCGATTTGCAGCTCGTCGATGCGCTTGTCCGACAAGCCGTCAAACACAGCCAGATCTAAGAAAAGCTGTTCGTTTTCCGTCAAAACCATTTGAATCCCCCCCTTTACGCGTCTGGTAGCGCACACTTATATTTTATCATTGATTCCCCCGCGACTCAATGCCTGAATCGCGGCCCGGGCAGAAAAACCTGTGAAGAGCCCCATGGGCAGGGACCAGAGCAGCAGCCAGGGCAAGTAGTAAAAAATCGCCCGATTGCCCAGCAGGAAAGCCGCCGCCAGTAGCTGGCCCGTATTGTGCGCCGCAGCCCCCGCCAGGCTGACGCCGAGGACGGATAAACCCCGGCGCCCGGTAAACAATGCCATCACGACGAAGCTCAGCAGGCCGCCGCAGCAGCTGAGCCAAAAGGCGGGGACGAGAAACGTGCCCAGCACCAGGCCGGCCAGCACCAGCCTTACCGCCACCACCATGAAGACCTGCCCTGCCGGCATGAGGGAAAAGGCCGTAAGGGTGACGATATTTGCCAGGCCCAGCTTAATGCCGGGTAGGGGGATGAAGGGCGGTATCAGGGATTCGATCGCCGACAGGGCCAACTCCATGGCGATGAGGGAAGACAGGGTCACTATCCTTCGGATGGGCATGGCGCCGCCCCGCTTACCTGAGAAGCCCGTCAAGCCCGCCGCCCCCTTCTTCTCCCGTACCGGAGCCCAGGCTGATGACTACTTCATTGGGCACGCACACGATGGATTGACCGGCCCTGCTGATAAAGCCGGAGCGAACGCATATCTGATCCGGGCATGACGCTGACTCTACATGGAAGCCCTTATCCGGCGTATAGGCGAGAACCAGCCCGCCCGCCGGCCCGGGTACTTCCCATCGGCTCTCGCCGCCGCCGTCAAGATCGCCTACTTGTATGACCAGGCTCGTCCCGGGCCCGGCGATTGCCAATGCGGCTCCCTGCCCACGCAAGAACGGCATGTATTGGAATGCCATCGTCAGCAGCGCGGCTGCCAGTATGCCGAAGAAAACCAACAAATCGCCCACTTTGAAGCGATCACCACCGCGGCTGCCGGCCCTGCTCAGCTCGCCACCTTGCTTCCGCAGCCCTCGGCCAGGGGGCAGTTGGCGCAGCCCCCCGCCACAGGCTCAGGCTTCGGGCATATAGCCACGTCAGGGTCTATAGGAGGATCCAGATGGATGCATTTTCTGGGGCATTTCTCGACGCATACGCCGCAAGCGGTACACTTATCATAATCGATCATCGACACACTGCCTACGGCGTTGGTGATGAGCTGCATAGCCCCCGAAGGGCAGGCTTTCACGCATACGCCGCAGCTGATGCAAGAAGATTCGCATTCATCCCGGGCGACCCTGCCCCTGTCGCGGTTATTACAGCGTACGTATACCCGTTGGTTGATGGGGATGACGTCCAATACCTTTTGGGGGCATTGGTCGGCGCATAAGCCGCAGCCCAGGCAAAGAGAGGTATCCACCACAGGCAAGCGGTCGTCCCCGATGACGATGGCGCCGAAGGGGCATACCCTGACGCATGAGCCCAAGCCTATGCAGCCAAACTGGCAGTAGCTCGGCCCGCCAAACTGGGTCACCGCCAGATGGCAGTCGATGACGCCCCTATACTCATACTTTGTCTTCACATTCTCATAGTTTCCATTGCAATGCAGCTGGGCAACCTTCCGTATCAGCCCGGCTTCCGGCGCCCGGCCCATGATGGCGGCGATGGCTTCAGCTGCTTTCTCCTTGCCCGGCACGCAAGCGTTCACCGGGGCGCCCGCGTTGACGATAGCTTCGGCAAGCCCGGCGCAGCCCGGGAACCCGCAAGCCCCGCAGTTTGCCCCCGGCAGCGCTTCAAGAATCCGATCGACCCTGGGGTCCGTTTCCACCGCCAGCTTCTTGGAAGCGACGGCGAGTACCGCGCCGAAAAGCCCCCCCAAAGCAGCTAAAACGACGATTGCGTACACTAACATACACAGGTTCCTCCTATATCATCCCGGTAAAGCCGACGAAAGCCAGAGCCATGGAGCTGGCGACGATAAACACGATGGGCAGCCCTTTCATGGATTCCGGCAGCTCCGCTTCCTCCAGGCGCTCCCTGATCCCCGCCATAAGAAGCATAGCCAGTAGGAAGCCGGCGGAGTTGGCAAAGGCGTTGATTACTGTATAGTAAAGATTAAAACCGTTTTGTATATTCAGCAAGGCGATTCCCATGATGGCGCAATTCGTGGTGATCAGAGGCAGGTAGATGCCCATGGCCTGATACAAGCCCGGCACGTTTTTCTTCAGGAACATCTCCACGAGTTGGACCAGAGCCGCTATGGTGAGGATAAACGTAATGGTCTTCAGATATTCCAGATGAAAAGGAACCAGCAGATACCGGTGGACGACCCAGCAGATCGCGGAGGACATGATCATGACAAACATGACGGAAAATCCCATGCCCACGGCGTTTTTTATATCTTTGGACACACCCAGGAAGGGGCATATCCCCAGGAATTGCGCCAACACGATATTTGAAATGAATACGGAGCCAAATATAATGGTAAAAGTCTGCCCGAGCATATCATCTCACCCCTTTTGCTTGTCTTTTTTGCTTCTGGCTACGCCCGCTTCGCCGGTTTTTCAGAAAGGCGAATAAAGCGAACAGGAAACCCATGGTGATGAAGGCGCCGGCGGGCAGTATCATCACCAGCACCGGTTGGTAGGAAGGCCCGAAAAGGTCGAAGCCCATGAAGGCGCCGGCGCCCAGTACCTCCCGGATAGCCGCCATCAGCGCGATAGCGCAGGTATAACCGAGGCCCATCACCACCCCGTCCACAATGGACGCCAATGGCCCGTTCTTCCCGGCATAAGCCTCAGCCCTGCCCAGGATGACGCAGTTGACGACGATGAGGGGGATAAATATGCCCAATGCGCTAAATAGCGCCGGGGTAAACGCGTTCATGACCATCTCGCACAGGGTGACGAAAGAAGCGATGACTACGATATAGCTGGGGATCCGTATATCGTTGGGAACGAACTTCCGTATCAGCGAAATGACCAGGTTTGAGCAGATCAGTACGCCGGTGAATGCGGCCCCCATGCCCAGGGCGTTGGTCACCGAAGTGGTCAGGGCAAGAGCCGGGCAGGTGCCCAAGACCAGCACAAACAGGGGATTTTCTATGATGACTCCTCTTTTTAGCTCGCTAAGTACATTCATTGCCGCCCCTCCTATCCAACCCCGCCGTAGTTTGCCGCGAAATCCGCTCTGGCTGCGTTGACCCCCGCAAGGACGGCGGCCGACGTGATGGTAGAAGCCGTGATGCCCTGCACTTCGTCTTCCGCCGAAGTCTCCACCTTCACCAGCCTAAGCTCACGCCCGGCGGACTTTCCCGCAAAGCGCCCCGCGAACCACGGCTGTACGCAGTTTCCGCCCAGCCCTGGCGTCTCTCCCTGGGACAGTATCTTCAATCCCGTTATCTTTCCCATAGCCGCGTCGAATCCCACAAGCATGGCGATTTCGCCGCCGTACCCTTTCGGCTCTACCATGTAGAGCACCCCGGCAACCTGCCCGTCCTTGATGGCTGCGACCACGCCGGCGATCACGCCTTCGGGCCCGTCGTAACCCAGAGGCCGGTATTCATCCGCCCCGGGGTATACTTCCTCATATCCCCGGAGCAGCTTTTCCTCATCCTGCATGGCAATCACCGGCGCCGTTATGCTGTTGACATAACCCAGGGCCGCGCCGCATATGCCCGTCACGAGAAGAAGAAAAAGCGTAAGCTTTGCGACTTTTTTCATCATACCGCCTTACCTGCCTTTCCCTTCCTGCCATAGATCCTGCCCCGGGTATAGCGGTCGATGAGGGGCGTCAGTATATTCATGATCAGGATGGAGTAGCACACCCCTTCCGAGAGGCCGCCAAAGAAGCGTATCATACAGGTCAGGAGGCCCAAGCCGGCGCCGAAGACCAGCCGGCCATTCTTCGTCACCGGGCTGGTGACCCAATCCGTAGCCATGAGAAACGCCCCCAGAAGCAGACCTCCGCAGCACACCTGGTAGACCGGATAGAGCAGGCCGTAGCCCATGACGCCGCCGTATGCGGCAGCCAACACAAATACGGTACCGACATACATCGCCGGTATCCGCCAGTCTATATGCTTCCGGATGATCAGAAATCCTCCGCCCACGAGTATGGCGATCACGCTGGTCTCCCCGATACAGCCGCCGATCCTGCCCACCACCACCTGCGCCAGGGAAGGCAGCTGCTCCATGGCGCCCAGCTTCATGAGCGCCATGGGCGTCGCTGAAGTTATGGCGTCTACCCCCATCCCCCGGGCGGGGGTCCAAGTCGTCATATATACGGGAAAGGAAGCCAGGAGGATAGCCCTGCCGATATGGGCCGGGTTAAATATATTCTGCCCCAGGCCGCCGAACACTTGTTTGCCGATAACAATAGCCAATACGCCGCCCAGGAAAGCTATCCAGAATGGTATGGACGGCGGCAGGCACATGGCAAGAAGCAGCCCGGTGATCACCGAGCTGGCGTCCCCTTTCATCACCGGCCTGCCCATGATACGTTGGCAGAGCACGTCTGCCCCCACGGCGCCGGCTACGCATAATACAACAGCTAAAGCGGCGTTGAGTCCAAAGAACCCGATACCCGAGGCTACAGCCGGCAGGCAGGCCAGGGCCACTTCCTGCATAGCCCGCTCCGTGGTGTAGCGGCTGTGGAAGTGGGGCGACGAGGATAAAATCAAAGGCTTCGTTGCATTGTCCATACTTTATAGCTCATCCCTTCATGAACGACTATACCAGACACAGGTTATGCCGGATAGGCTAAGCCAGACAGGTTATGCCAAATAGGGGTTGATCGCCCCTGTCCCGTCCTTGCTGGTGACGTACTGCTTGGCAAGGCGGATGTACTGTACCAGGGGGATCATGCTCGGGCACACATAACCGCAGCTGCCGCACTCCATACAGCTGGTCACGTCGTAGGCGCCCGCCTTCGCCCAGTCGCTTTTCTTCGCCGCTTTCATCAAAGTGGTAGGCTCCAGGCGCATGGGGCAGTGATCCACGCAGCGGGCGCAGCGGACGCAGGGCGCTTCCGGCTCCCGCATGAGCACCTGGGATTCGTCGTTGAAGACCAATATGCCCGACGTCCCCTTCATTACCGGTATGTCAAGGGTATACACGGCGAAACCCATCATGGGGCCGCCGGATATGATTTTCACCGGATACGTCACCACCCCGCCGTTTTGCTCGATGAGGTCGCTGTAGAGCGTACCGATCCGGACGCGGTAATTCATGGGTTTGCTTATGCCATTGCCGTTCAGGGTAACGATACGGTCGATGAGGGGCCTGTCGTATTCGATGGCGTCGGCCACGGCTGCCGCCGTCGCTACATTGTGAACCAACACGCCTACGTCGGCGGGTAAGCCCCCGGGAGGCACTTCCCTGCCAGTGATGGCGTTGATCAGCTGCTTCTCCGAACCTTGGGGGTACTTCTCCCGGCAGACGACGGTCTCGATCTGGGGCTCATGCTCGGTGATCCTGATCATCATTTCGAAGGCGTCCATCTTGTTTTCCTCGATGGCGATAACGCCTTTGTCGCATTTCAGCATGCGGAGGAAATACTTCAGCCCGGCTATGACCCGCTCCGGCTTCTCCAGCATGATACGGTGATCCGCGGTGAGAAAAGGCTCGCACTCGATACCGTTGAGGATGACCACATCGAATTTCTGCCCTTCTTTCGGGGGAGCGACTTTCACATGGGAGGGAAATGTCGCCCCGCCCATACCCACGACTCCCGCTTCCAGCACCTTCGCCTGCAGGGCCGCGCCGTCCATGGCGTTGATCTCCTCGATGGAAGCCTGGGCGGGCTGCTTGATCCATTCGTCTTTGAAATCGTTCTCGATGACCACCGTATCCACCATCCGCCCGGATGGCATAGGCATCCTCTGGATGGCAAGCACCTTCCCGCTGACGCTGGAATGGGCCGGTACGCTGACATAACCTTGGGATTCGCCCACCTTTTGCCCCATTTTGACCTCTTCCCCGACCTCCACTACAGGCTTGGAAGGGGCGCCGATATGCATGGACATTGAGATATACGCCTTCGTCGGGGCGTCGGCGTCTACCGTCTCAAGGACATTCGTAAATCCTTTATAGTCTACGATATGGGCGCCGCCGGAGAAGGTCTTACGATCATACTTCACAGGTATCTTCCTTTCTCCCGGTTACTTCCGGTTGCCGAATAAGCCCCTGGCCAGGGAGCGGCCCGCTTCCCTGCCGATCTGGGTCATGGCGCTGGACACTGCTTTATCCAGCGGGCTTGAGCCGGCCCGCTTCGCTTGGGCTTGCCTTGCCTGGGTTTGCTTCGCCTGGGGCTGCATGGCGGCTTGCTGCTGCTTTAACGCTTCCTCCTGGGCCTGCTCCCTCTGCAGCGCCTCATAGGCGGAATCCCTGTCGAAGGCCTGCCTGTACTTGGCGTATAGCGGGCAGGTCCGCGTCATCTCGCTGACGCGCTCCGCATCCGCCACGCCCGGGTAGCTCCGTATGGGCAGGATGAAAGCCCGCTGAACGATTTCCGGCGCGCCGCTTTTGTCCAGGGCCGAGATGAGGGCTTCCCCGGTGGCAAGCTCGCCCAGGACGGTTTCGCTGTGGAAGTCCGGGTTCTGCCGGTAGGACGCCGCCGCCGCCTTCATCGCTTTCTGATCCTTCGGCGTATACGCGCGCAGGGCGTGCTGTATCTTGTTGCCCAGTTGGGACAGGACGGTATCCGGTATATCCGCCGGGGACTGGGTGATGAAGTATATGCCCACGCCTTTGGAGCGGATGAGCCGCACCACCTGTTCGATGATTTGCAGCAGCGCCTTGGGCGCGCCGTTAAACAGGAGATGGGCCTCGTCGAAGAAGAATATCATCTTCGGCTTGTCCAGGTCGCCTACCTCCGGCATCATTTCATAGAGCGTGGAAAGCATCCACAGCAGAAAGGTGGTATAGAGCAACGGGTTTTGGAATAACGCGGCGCAGTCCAGGAGGTTGATGTATCCCCGGCCCCTGTCGTCCAGGGCCAGCCAATCGGCCATATCCAGGGCCGGCTCGCCGAAGAACGCCTCCCCCCCGCTCGCTTCCAGGGTCAGCAAGCCGCGCTGTATGGCGCCCACGCTCTGGGCGGTGATGTTGCCGTACGCGGTGGTCAGCTCCCTGGCGTTGTCCCCCACATACTTCAGCATCGCCCGTAGATCCTTCAGGTCGATGAGCAGGAGACCCCTGTCGTCGGCGATTTTAAACACGATTTGCAGTATGCCTGCCTGGGTGTCGTTCAGCCCCAGGATACGGGCGAGGAGTATGGGCCCCATATCGGATATCGTCGTCCGTACCGGTATGCCGTTCTTGCCGTAGACGTCGAATACGCGCACGGGATAGGATTCGAAGCGGAAATCGCTGATCTCCATATCCTTCACACGCTGGTCTACGTAGGTGCCCGGCTTGCCCGCCTGGCACATGCCGGATACGTCACCTTTGATATCCGCCATGAAGACAGGTATCCCCATGTCGCTGAATGCTTCCGCCAGGGCTTTGGTCGTGGTGGTTTTCCCGGTGCCGGTAGCCCCCGCCACTAGCCCGTGGCGGTTGAGCATCCTCGGGATCAGGTAGACGGGCTCTTTCCCCGTCCCTATCCAAATTTTATCCCCGCCCCGCATGGGCCTCCCGCCGGAGGTCGCGCCCAAGGAAGGCGCGTCATCCGCAGGCACCCCATCCGCGGCGACGGACGCAACCGCCCCATCCGCGGCCGCCGGCGGCGCATATATGATTTTCTCGCCGCACTGGACGCAAAACTTCGCGTTAGGGGTCAGCTGCGTCCCGCACTCCGGGCAAAAGATATACTCCATCTCTACACCGCCGCTACATCAATCATATACCGCCGTCCACACTTCCCCCGCGCCCTGCTTCATATAGTCGTGCCCGATGGACGCTTCGATGATGGTGAAGTACGCCCAGTTGCTGCGGTCCACATCCGTATAGCTGCGGGGCAGCTTCGCGGCGTTGGCGATGACATAAGCTTCGTCGGCGGTTCTTTCCAGTATGCGGTTCACCAGGGTGACGACTTCGGCACGGGTGATATTCGCCTCCGGTTTAAACGTATTATCGCTATAGCCCACGATCCAGCCCTTGGCCGCCGCAGAGTTGATATACTTCACCGCCCAATGGTCGCTGGCGACGTCGGTGAACTGATTGGTGCTGGTCAGGGTCAGGTTGTCGAAATGCGCCGCCAGCGTGGCAAACTCAGCCCGGGTGACTGGCTCGTCCGGGCGAAAAGCCGGGCCTCCCCTGGTATAGTCCGCCAGCACGCCCAGTTGGTGCATGAAGCCTACCGGACCCGCGTACCAGGCGTCCCTGCTGATATCCGGGTACGCGGCGAAACTTCTATAGTCCTTATCCAAGGCCATGGACTCGTTGAGCAGGCGGGAAAACATCACCACAGCCTCCGCCCTGGTCATATTCCTTACCGCTCCAAAGGTCCCGTCCGGGTAACCCGCCATATACGCGAAATGGTCCTTTTTGTTGAGCTCCGGTATCTTTCTGTTCACGAAGGTGACAGGTTGATAGCGGTCGGGGTTCCAGCTTGGCCCCCTGTCGATGTAGGGGCCCACGTCCCATACGAGCAGCGGATAGCTGTCGTCCGTGGCGTTGTAGCCCGCCGGGGCGGCGTATTCGTACAATGTATACGTACCGGGCTCTACTTCAAAGGTCACCAGGCCGTTGGCGTCGGATACCTCGCTGTATACCTTTCGGGCCCCGGCCGCGGTGATCCCTTCCATGCGTAGGGTAGCGCCGGCAAGGGGGGCGCCGTTTTCGTCCGTCTTCCATGCGGTGACGGTGATTTTCTCAGGGGTTGTGTCCGCCGGGCCTATGGTGACGATGAACCCATGACTGTTTCTCGCGATGTGAGCCTCGTTTGTCGACACGCCGGCGCTGACGGCTTCGTTGACATTGGCGTTGACCTGGAAGGTAAAGGTGCCTTCCGCCGTGGGCACGCCGGAGAGCAGACCGCTGTTGCTCAGGGAAAGCCCCGGCGGCAATTCGCCGCTGCCGTGGGAAAACACGATAGGCGTGCCGCAGCTTTCGGCCAATATCTGCGCGCTGTAGTCGGCGCCGACCTTGCCGGCCGGCAGAGCGGCGGGATTGTCGTCATAGTTGAACACCAGCCAATGCTCGTGGAAGATCTCGTAGTTGAGTATATAGTCATAGCCGTAATTGCTGGATTGATGCAGCTCGCCCTCAGGCGCCAAATGGAACTTTACACTTCCGGCGCCCAGTGTTGTGGGCGTGCCAAGGATCTGAAAAACCGTTTCCGTTGTGCCCAAGTAAGGGGTCAATGATAAACCGTCAGGCAAAGGTCCGAATCCATCGGATTCCACTATTTCCCATTCATACACCCCACCTTCCTCGGAAATGCCGCCCCCCATGGACAGGACCACGTTGATATACGCCCCCTGCGCCCAGCGGAAGCCCTCTTCAGGCAAAGCTCCGGCAACGCCGGGAATCACCGACAACATCAGGGAAAGCGCAAGCAGCAGGCTAAAAAGACGTTTTGCTATTCTCCTCATTTGGATAAAACCTCCTTATATTCGCGTTCGAATCCCATTATTCTGTATTCGCATTCCATTAAAATTTGCCTCCCCGGCCGGATGAGCCGCTGGAAGAAGACGAGGACCTGGAAGACGATGAAGAGCTTTCGACTTTCACCCTGGTGGTCGTACGGTAGAGGAAGACGTCGGACTGGCTGGTCAGAGCGAAACCGCCCTGGGGCACGTACGCGTCAGCCGACTTGGCAAGCACGGCTGTCTTCATCTGCCTCTTCCATATGGCGCATACGATCCAGGCGACGAGGGCCGGCAGCAGGAGGGTCACGCCCATACGCGCCCGGAAAGCGTCACGGATGGCTACCGGGTCGGTTTCCTTGCTAAAAGGCGCGCCATCCCGGGCCATGCGCAGGTATTCCTCCGCTACATTGAGATAGGCGGAAAACGCCCCGTAGTAGTCATTGGCTTTCAGCCTGGGCAGCACATGGCCGTCCAGCATCCGGTCGATGCCGTAGCTGTTGAAAGCGGTCTTCCCGTAGCCATAAGGTTCCAACCAATAATCCCGGCCGTCCATGCTCAGGCAGAGGATCAGGCAGCTACCGTCCCCGCCGTGCCCTAAACCAAAGCCCTCATAGAGCGCTTTGTTGAATACATAGGCGTCCCCGTCGTCGTACAGATACCCTACGTTAAGATCGTACATATTCTTTATTGTAAATACGAATATTCCGCATTGGTAGCGCTGGGAGATATCCGCGGCTCTGAGCTCCAGATCCCACATCTGGGCTTCGTTGAGGAGATAAGCCCAGTCGTTGATGTAATCCCAGTTATCAACCGCGGCTTCTGTCGCGAAGGCGGCGGGGGCTATGACCGTAAGAAGTATTGATAGGAGCAGAAATACGCTTCCCGTCTTTTTCATTGCTATCCCGCCTCCTTATAGCAGAATGAATAAGCCTATCGCCAGTAAAGCCGCTGTAGTCAGATATATCCTCGCGAACCAGCTCCAATACCTGCCTTTGTCCACAGGCAGGTCGCCGATGAGCTTCCCCGTCTGGCCATTCATGGCGAAGAGAAAATCTTTACCTCGCCACTTCGTATACAACATCCACACCGGCATCAGCGCGTAGCTGACTTCGCTATGGAGCAGCTCCATACTGGAGTATTCCCGGGTCACGGAGGTATACCCCCTTGTGGTGGAGGCGAACAAGCGTTCTGTGCTCTCGATGATGCGTCTGTTCGCCCGTTTGCTGCATGTATCTACATTCTCATCGTAACGATACGCGAGAAAGCCGGGGAGATACGCCGATGAGAAAGGCTTTAGCTCACTATAGTCATAAGGCTCGATGGCGTCCATGTGGGCGTCGGGCATCTTGCTTGCCCCGTCCACCGGCACCTTTTCGAAGGCGACCGTACCTTCCCGTGCCACCCGGTAGTGGTCCGTATTGGTTATCTTGTAGTTGCCGCTGGTGTGGCTGCTGACCTTCTTGGCGCTGTAGCGCATGGTGGCGTTGGATTCCCCGTCATAAAGCCAGAACGGTACGTATATACCCTGTATCTCTCCGATATGATTCGCGTCGTTGAAGCCTTTTGGCAGGAATCTTTTCTTATGGTAATGCTTCTTCAGCGCTTCCTCCGCCTTTGCTTTGTTCAGCTTGAAAGGGATCACATAGTTCGGCTTCAGCTTGTCCGCGTACTGCGAGGGCACCACGGTGGGATTTCCGCAGTAGGGGCAGGAGGTAGCCGCTGTGTTATCGTCGCAGACCAGCTGGGCGCCGCAGGAGGGGCAGCCATAGGCCCGCAGATGCGCCGCTTCCTCATCGGTCCAAGACCCGCCTACCTTAGTGAAGTCCCATTGGGGCTCCTTCGCGGCGGCGGCGGCCTGCTCCTTATCCGCGTACAGCTGCTCGATGACGGCTACTTCGAAAGATGATTTACAGTAGTCGCACTCAAGCTTCCCCGACTCGCCTACGAATTGGAGCGGCCCGGAGCAGTTCGGGCATTGGTAATTAGTGATTTGACTTGCCATCGGTCAGCCTCCCGCCATCAGCCTGACGGGCGCCGGCGCGCTTCTGCCCGGCGCCGGACGCCCGCTTCGTTCGTTTACGCTTATGCTTCGCCTACGATATCCCCGTCGTCGAAGGGGTCGCCGCACTGGGGGCAGAACTTCGGCGGGTGGGCCTTGTCCTCCGGCTCCCAGCCGCACTTGTCGCAGCGGTACTGGGGCACGCCGGCGGGCTTTGGCTTACCGCACTCGGCGCAAAACTTGCCTTGATTCACCGCGCCGCAGGAGCAGACCCAGCCGTCAACTTCAGCGGGGGCAGGGATTGGCTTAGGCAACCCGCACTCGGCGCAGAACTTGCCGGTATTACCCGCATGCCCGCAGGCGCAGGTCCAGCTCTCAGCCGCTTCCGGGGCAGCCGCAGCGCCTTGCGCGGGCGCCTGCTGGCTGCCAGCCGCGCCAAAGCCGCCGTCTGTAGCCATGTTGTACTGGCTCTGCTGGGGCTGCTGCCCCTGCTGCTGGCCCATGGCGTAAAGGTTTTGGGAGTTCATCCCGCCTACCTGCTGGGCCATGCCAAGCCCCATCATGCCCACCATGGCGCCGCCTTCGTTGCCGGCGGCCGTACGCATGGCGTCCGCCTGGGCGGAAGCGATAGCCGCCGCAGCGTTGGTCGGGTCGCGCATGACGGTGATTTGCTGTAGGTTTTTGATCCTCTCTTCGTCTTTCTCGTCCGCGTTGACCGAGGACACGCCGAAGGATACGATCTCTATGCCCCGTAAGTCGCGCCACTGCGCGGAGAGGATCTCATTGAGCGCCGCCGCGATTTCCGCCGCGTGGGCCGGCAGCGCCGAGTAGCGGACGCCTTTTTCGCTGATTCTCGCGAAAGCGCCCTGGAGATGGGTCTGCACCTCGGCGCCAAACTGCTTGTCCAAAGTGCTCCGCATATAGTTGTCCGTGATGTTGCCGCAGACATTGGTATAAAATAGCATGGGGTTCGTGATCCGGTAGCTGTACTCCCCGTGGCAGCGTATGGATATATCCATATCCAGCCCGATATTCGCGTCCACTACCCGGAAAGGTATGGGCGACGGCGTGCCATATTTATTCCCCATCAGTTCTTTGGTATTGAAGTAGTAGACCCGGCAGTCCTTGCCGGGGGAGCCGCCGTACTTGAACCGCTCGAAAACGCTTTTCAGCGAACCCATGATGTTTTCCCCCAGGTCGCCCCCGGCGAATAGAGACGGTTCGCCCCCCGTATTGAAAGTGAATTGGCCCGGCTCGCTGCAGCAATCCACGATTTTGCCCTGCTCCACGATGATCATACACTGTCCGTCCGCGACGGCGATGCCCGACCCGTTGGAGATGATGTTGTCGCCCCCCTTAGTATTGGAAGAACGCCCGGAAACGCGTTTTTGCCCTTTCACGACGAGCACATCCTGAGGAATGGCGTCACAGTAGAAGTACTCCAGCCATTGGTCGGATAGAGTGCCCCCCACAGCCCCTAAAGCCGCTTTGATCAATCCCATGTTTCAATCTCCTTCCATATCCTATTTGATATCATTCAACACAACATGTCTTACCATACAAACATACCAGTGCGGCGATCCGGCTCGCCTTAGCTGGGGCTGCGCGTCACGCCCAGGGGTTAGTGGACTCCGGGGCGCGTATATCCAGCAGCAGCGACGAATACTCCCACAGATACCATTTGCCGTCTTTCGCCAGGCGCATGGATACCGGCCGGGGCGAATCGCCGCCGCCGGATTTGACGAATAGCTTCGCGACCCCTTCCGCTTCATAGCTGTAAGGATTCTCGCTGACCGTGACCGTATAAGGTTCCGTCGGCGTGTAATCGTTCCCCGGGGTCGCGCCGCCGAAGTAAGACGCCCCGAGAAAAGGCGCTTTGCCGTTTTGCGCCATACGGTCTTTGAGGAACACCCGTTCGCGTTCCGCCATGGGGTTCGGCCCCCTGAGATAGTTTAGCATGGCTTCGCATTCCTCTTTACTAAGAGAATAAACGCACAGCGCCGCCACAGCCAGGGCAGCTGTGTCAAAAGGCGTAGCCATGGCGGCCTGGGGCAGGGCGGTGAATCCGGCTATGGTGTCCGGTATATCTGCAAATACAACGGAAACCGCTTTGCCTCCCCCCCCTGCTCCGGCGTTCGTTGCCTGCCCCGTGTCCGCTGGGGAGCCGGCGGCCGTCCCGGCCGGCTGGTTCTTGATTTTGTCAAAAAGGCTCATGTTTATCCCCTGCTTTCTCCCTTTAATGAACTGCGCCGCCTGCGGAATCCGGCTTCCACCGCAGGCGGCGCAATTATGCTGACTTAGCTGTGGCAGCTTAGCCGATAGCGCTTGCCTCGATCCAACCGGCGTTGTTCACATGGATGGGATGGGTCTGCCCGGGCTTGGGGCTATCCACGACTTTGGTGATCTCTACCTGGGTCCCCGCCTTCAGGGTCTGCGTAGTCTTCCCGTCAGGCCTGCCCGCGCCATAACTATCATACTTCAAATTCGCGTCTTTTGAAAGAGTAACTTTCATTCCAGCCGCATATTTGCCGCCTGCAGCCGCCGGCGCAGCCGCCCGGCTCGCTCCGGGCGCTCCGGCCGAAGCCGCTCCGCCCACCGCGCTTGCCTGTATCCAGCCGGCATTGTTCACATGGATGGGATGGGTCTGCCCGGGCTTGGGATTGTCCACCACCTTTGTGATCTCCACCACAGTCCCGGCCTTGAGCGTCTGCGTAGTTTTCCCGTCGGGCCTGCCCGCGCCGTAGCTGTCATACTTTAAGTTCGCGTCCGCCACCAGAGTTACCTTCATTCCTGCCTGCATTGTTTTTTCCTCCCTGCTATGTTTATTTTTTTAAAGCCAACATGATTCATCGACCGCCTTACGGAAGTATAGTCAACCGCCCGTCCACGCCCTCGGCCTCCGGCTCGTTGTCCGTAAAATACTCGACCAAGACGTCCTGGCAGTTGGTCGCGACGACTGCTTCCCGGCCGTTTTCCAGCGCCTCTTCATAAGGGAACCCGAATGAATCGGCGAAGTTATTACGGTGGAATTCATGGAAAGCGATGCTGAACAGTTTCTTCTCGTCGACAGGCGCCCCGTCGAAATCAAAACGGCTGAACTCCTGCGCCCCCCTTGACCAGATGATTTCCATCCCGAACGACAGTTGAAAAAATTCCGTATGCTCCCCCATAAAGGCTTCTTCCCGCAGGATATGCTTCCACATAACCTTGAGCTGTTTCCCCGTGACCAACACCATGAATACTTTTTCACGAAAAGGCACGGCTTCCGTCAGTATCCCCAAAGTCACCATAGGTCCCATGGACTTTACCCGGACGGCGCCTGAGCCAAAAAGCGCGACGTCCACGCCCAGGCAGTCCTTCAGCGCGTCGGCGAAGAGGTTGCCGAGCCCTGTCTCCTGATAGCGGCTGGGATGGGTCAGCTCGTGATCCATGCGGTACAGCAAGCGGTTGAATTTCCTGTCTGTCTGCTCCTTATAGGCGTAGACCAGGCGTTCCAGAGCTTCGTCCCGGGGGCAATTCTCGTCCGTGATCGGCACAAGCTTCCACTCATATTCGTGGACAGTATCGAGAACCGTATCCACCACCAGGTCAAAGTGCCCTATCTGCCTTGTCCCCACAGCGGCTTGCACGATCAGGATGTCGTTGACCACTTCCGGCTGCTCGAGCTCCGTATGGGAATGCCCGCCGATGATGACGTCCACGCCCCACGCCGGATCGAGGAGCGCCGCGAGCTTTTTGTCCTCTTCAAATCCGATGTGCGTCAACAGGACGGTCAGATCCACTTTGGTGGAACGGTAGGCGTCGCAGATCCGCCCCACTTCCTCCGCCGCGTCGTTGACGTCGATCAGGCTGCTCACCAGCTCGTCGGAGCGGATATGGCTCATCACTTCTTCTGTAATGATGCCGATGAACATGATGTTCATCCCGCCTTCCTCGATGAACACGTGGGGCTCAAACAGCCTTGTATATGGGTTGTTGATAAAAATATTCGCGTTGACGATGGGGAAGCGGGCGCAGCGTTCGAGAAAGAGCAGATGCGTCAAACCGTAATCCGTCTCGTGGTTGCCCAGGGAAGCCACGTCGGGGCCAAGCATATTCATGATTTCGATGGTGGACAAGCCCCGGTACTCGGAGTCGATCAGCGAGCCCTGGAGCATATCCCCCGATATGCAATAGAGAACGTGTGGGTTTTCATCCCGCACTTTCTGCACATAGCCCGACAGGTGCGAAACGCCGCCGATGAGCATGCTGTCTTTCTCCTCGGCTAAAAAAGCCCCGTGCAGGTCGTTTGAGTGCAGTATCGTCAGTTTTCTATACCGCTCCGTGTCCATTACATCCTCCTGACTGCCGATTTGCATAATAATTCTAGTCAATCACAATACAATTTGAAATGGGACAACGTCCCATTTCAAATTGCTTAATCAACGCAAACAGGTTCTCTTCAACAGAGGCTAAGAAGAAACCCCGCGTACCGCTCTATACCACAGCTTTACGGGGTTTTCTTGCGATGGGCGGTACGGGACTCGAACCTGTGACCCCTACGATGTCAACGTAGTACTCTAACCAACTGAGCTAACCGCCCGGTGTAACCAGTGTATCATTCGCAGAACAATACACTGGCTTGATTATATCAAACCTGATACTAAAGTCAATAGCCTCGCTGCGCCCATACTCGACTACTTAACTTTTCACCACGTCACTCCTGCGTGTTTTCCATCTTCCTGGCGACTTCCCTGCCGATATTCTTGCCGCCGCCGGGGCTGGGCATCTCTTCCCCATCGTCGTTGTTGAAGGGGCGCATCAGCTCGTTCCACATCTCGTTTACATACTCCACCACCTCGAAGTACTTCTGGGCGATCATGGATACGGGTATCTCAAGCCGCTCGGCGAAGCGGTTCATCTTGTTCCACTCGCCCCTCTCGTAGCATATCACCAGGTTGAAGAGGTCCCCCGGCATGCCTTCCTTGTTGATGAGCCCCTCCTTCATGGCGTCAGATACGGGAAGCTGGTTCAGGGCCTCCTCGATCTTCACGTCCAGCAGTGTCCCCAAAGTAGAGAACATGCCCATGAGATAACTCTCCGAACGGCTGAGGGGGAAGTTTTTCACCAGGGAGCCCATCTCCTGGCAGAAGTTGGCCCTCTGGAAAGATATCTTAATCAGCTCGTCGGATATGCCGCCGCTGTCGGAGTTGAAGCTCAGCAGATAGACCCACTGCTTCAGCTGGCCCAGGCCCAGTATAGTCAAGGCCTGCTGTACGTCCTGGACCGAATTGGCCAGGGCGAAGTAGGCGGAGTTTACCATCTTGAGGAGAGAGTAGGTCAGCGTCACGTCCAGCTCGATGATGGAGGCTATCTCCTGCATGTCCGGCTCGTCCCTGGTGATAGAGACCATCAGCCGGAAGAAGTTGCTCTCCAGGTGCCCCGTCTCCCTTACCTTGGACGAGACCATATTGGCTATACTGTCCCCCTGCATGTAGTCGCAGCCCAGCTCCATGGCTTTTTTCCTGGCTTCCGGGGAATTTACGTTATAGGCAGCCACCTGCTTGTTGAACCGCTTGGCGATGCTGACGCTGGTGGCGATATTGTCGCTTTCCGGGTTGGAGAAATCCACCTTCAGTATGCTGATGGAGCTCAGTATGTTGAAATACCGGTTGTTGAACTCGAAGTCCGACAGGGCGAGCCGATAGCCCTGCTTCTTGTAGCGCTGGATGATCATTTGGGCCACGGGATGGACCAGTACGTTGTCTTCGATCTGGATCACCAGCTTGTCTTCCACAAATATCCGGGGAATGTTCTGCATGAGCAGGTTCGGCGTGAAGGTGAGGAAGGCGTCCTTGCCTTCCAGGAAATTGGAGTTGTCGATCTGGGTGAAAAACTTCGCGATGGCATTGGCCACCCGGTAGTCCCTTTGGTTGTACAGCGTGCTGCTATCCTGGTGATACAATATCTCGTAGGCGACGACCTTTTCGTCTTTGTCCATGATGGGTTGCCTGGCTATATACGCGTCCATAAATGTCTCCTCCTCTTGCTTGTTTAAACTCCGGCTGAGCTATTCGCCCCGCTATACAGTATCCTCCGACCAGTGTATCCTGACCTCGTCGCCGCTGTGCAGCTCAAGCATATAGGGGGCTTCCTTGCCGTTTACGGTTTGGATCAGGTCGCCGCGGGGGTTTTTTGTGTCGATTTTCACATAGGAAAACATATCCACGAAACAATGGGGCATGCCGTCTTCCTTCGGCTGCAGCCGCACCGCTTCGCCGTTGAGGTACACGCTGAAGCTGCCGTCCGCTTCCGCCGGGATAACGGGCTGCGCCTCTGCCGCAGGGGCTGCTGCTTCTGCAGACGCGGTTGTTGCCGCTTCTGCGGGCTTTGCAGTCTGCGCCGGCCTGACTAGCGGCGTCGGCTCCACGTCCGCTCCCGCCGGGGTTGCGGGCCGCGCTTCTACCGCCTTTGCCTCGGCAGGTCTGGCAGCTTCCGGCTTTCCCCCGGCGTCCGCCTCCGCCGCCGGCCGCGGCTCGACGGGCCTGACCAGCGGCCTTGCTGCCTGTGCAGGCTCTGCCCCCGGCAAACGCAAGGCGGCAGGCGCAGGCTTCGCGCCCGGTATTTGTGCAGTAGTCGAAGTCGGCTTGGCTTCACCGGCAGCCGAACCGGCTGCTGTATCGACCTGTCGCACCGCGGTGGCTTCCGTTTGCCCGGCTGCGACCGCGGCTGCTTCTGCCGCTTCCCTCCGCTGCTGCGGTGGCGCGGCAGTCGCCCTGGCCGCCTGAGCGGAGGCGGCGGCCGCTGCGAGCGCGTGTTCACCGTAGGGCCTTGTCTCCACCACGTCCCCGTCCATCAGGATATATTCGTCGGCTTCCTGCCGGTCGTTAATATATATCTCGTACATATCCAGGTCGATCCCCAGGTCGTCGCACATGTCCCCTGCCGTGAAGACGGTTTTGTGCCGGATCACGTCCATTGAGCGGATGTGCTGCCCCGGCGCCGCCGGACGGCCATTGATGAGGGCGATGTAGCCGGCGGTATAGTTCACGCCATTGACCATGACCGCCACGGGGTCCTGCTTGCCCGCCGCTTCCTCCACGGTAAGCACGGCGTCTTTCCCCGGGTCGGCAGGCTCGAAGAGCAGTTGGTCTCCGGGGGTCACGATATCCCCCAGGGCGCAGGCTTGGCCGTTTTTCGTGATCTCCGACGCCCCCGGCAGCCTGCCTCTCAGGGAGCGGCGCTCCCCGTCCAGGTCATAGATAAGGGATTTCCCCGCCTTGCCCACGATCTGGCTGTATTTGTAGCCCGCCAGCTGCAAGGCGTCCAGCACGGTCATCTCCCACACGCCCAGCATAGGCACGCGCTCCCGGTTTACCGTGATGGTGAAGGACTCGTCCCTCTCCCTCTGCACGGCGGTGATGGCTATGCCCAGCGGGGTGGCGAACTCCGGCCCGAATATCTCCTGCCCGGAGGAGGCCTGCTTCTTCATATTCGCGCTGCCGCCCACCACGACCCGGTTATCCTCCATGCCCAGCTCCCGGGCGACCATGGCGTTCAGCCCCGGCAAGCGGCTCCCGCCCCCTACCAGGAATACAGCTGCGGGGGGCTTTTTATTGATCCCCGATATCTTATCGCCTATCACGCCCACGAGATGGTCTACGGCAGGCTTGACTTGCTGGTACAGCTCGTCCCCCCTGGTCTCCACCTCGAAGCCCAGTATATTCTCATAGGTAAACGCCGCGGGCTCCCCCAGCTTCCTCTTCAGCTCCTCCGAGGTCTTGAAGTCCGCCAGGCACGCCTCCATGATGGCTTCGGTTATCTCGTCCCCCGCCACGGTGACCATGGTGTATGCCGATACGCTGCCTTTCTCGCAGATGGCGATGTCCGCCGTACCCGCGCCGATGTCCACCAGGGCAAGGTTCAGCTTCCGTATATCCTGGGGGATGACGGCGTTGATGGCAGCTATGGGCTCCAGGGTGAGCCCCGCCACGGTGAGGCCTATCCTGGCCATGGTGGCGTTGAGGCTTTCCACTACTTCCCTAGGCAGAAACGTAGCGATGACCTTCACCGCCGCCCTGCCGCCCTTATGGCCGATGAGGCTGGAAAAATCATAGTCGTCCAGGAAGTAACACACCACGGAGTGCCCCACGCAGATGAAGGAATCCTCATGGTCCGTTTCCACCTTCATCAGGTTTTCGTGGATGCGCCGGATAGCGGCAAACTCCATCTTGGCCACCATGGCGGCGTCGATCTCCCTGTCTTCGGGGATCTCTTCCTCATGGACTGCCTCTCCGGTCCTCAGCACCCGCCCGGCGGCGGCTATATAGACCTGGCTCAGCGTATAGCCTATGTCCCGCTCCAGGCGTTCCTTCACCCGGCGGGCTATCCTCGCCGTCTCCTGTATGTCTTCGATCTGGCCGTCCACCACGGCGCGGTTCTGGTGCTCCTCGGCGGCTACGGCGTCTATCCTCAGGGTATCCCCCGTCATCCTGCCGATGAGGCCGATGACGCTCCGGGTGCCGATATCCATGGCGAATATATGTTCGCCCCGGCCTCCCGCCGCCTTGTCTCCAGTCTTGGCGGCAGCCCTATCCGCTGCCTCGTCTATCGTCCCGGCAGCGTCCTTATCATCCCTGCGGGTCGGCTGCCCGCCTGCCCGTGGCACGTCTATATGCCTCTTTATCCTGACCGTCCTGCCGGGGGAGGCATCCGCCCCCTCCGCCACCCGGCGATAGCTTCTCATCATGGCAGGGGCTCTCCTTCCCCGCCGGGTAAGCCCGGCCGCCGCGAAGCGCGGGGCGGATAAGACTCCACGAAGCCGTCTCCCTCGCCGCCGCCCATACCGCCGTCCTCGCTAAAGCCCGCGCCGAAGCCGCTTTCATCGTCTTCACCGCCGTAGCCCGCCCCCGGGGCAGGCCCTTCGCCCACGCCTTGGCCCAGCCCGGCCTCATAAGGCGCGTCCATCGGTGTAAATATCCTTCCGCCGCTGCGGCTTCCCACGCGGCCGCCCGTCGCGGCCGACGTGCCCAGCGTGCCTTCTTTGATCCGGTTGGCGGTCTCCATGATCTGGACGTAGATGGTGGCCACCACCTGGTACAGCTCCTCGGGGATGCTTGCCCCCACTTCGAGCATGCAAAGCATGGAGGCGGCGCTGTCGTCCCGGTACACCGGGATGCCCCTCTCCTCCGCGATGTTGATGATCTTCTCCGCCACCTCGCCGTAGCCCGACGCGATGACCACCGGCGCTAAGTCCTGCTCCAGGTTGTACTTCAGCGCCACCGCTTTCTTCTTCTGCGGCATGTCTACCGCCTTCCCCTATTGTTTATTGATAAAATCGCCAAGCTCTTATATCATGATGTCCACGCCCATGCGCTTGTAGGGAAGCGTCTTGAACACTTCCATAAGCGAGCGGGAGTGGTCCAGCGTCTCGATCTCCATGCGCCCGAACCGGTACGGTGTATCCAAACTCCGCATGACGCCCGGCAGCGACGTCATCATCCCGGCGAAGCGCTCTTCCAGCCCCCCCGGGCAGTGCAGCGACAAGTCGATGATCCTGTCCCTCACCTGCAGCTCCACCTCGAAGCGCCCCAGCACCTCCACATCCACCACCATGAGTATATGGATGCGCCTGCCCGGGGCCACGCCCTGGGCGCCGTTTTCGTCGTCGTAGGGGTTGATCCATATCTCCGCGAAGGCCTTCACGTCCTCCAGATACGCCGGTATCACGAAATGGAGCAGAGGCGTGAAGTTGCACGGGGACGACAGCAGGCTGTGGAGTATCTTGTCCACCTGCCCCGCCTCGCCCTTGCCCGCTTCCTCGTCCGCCGACTGGCGCTGGAGCATCTCGATGAGGGCGTCCATCACCTTGGACGTGGTCTTGCGCTCCGCCAGCGCCTCGGGGTCGTCCTCAAGCCGGGGCGGCCGCGCTTCCGCCTTCGCCTTGGCTTCCGCCAGGGCGCCCGCCGCCGCCATCACCCCCGCCTCGGTATCCGGCGCTATACCGGCGGCAAGGCCCGCCGCCTCCGCGGCGGCTTCTTCCGCCGACGCCCCCTGGCCGTAGCTTACGGCGCCTTCCATGCCTGCCGCCCCTTCCGGCCCGCCTGCCCCGGCTCCCAGGATCCCTTCCGCTTCCGCCTGGGCTTGGGCCTGAGCCGACAGCGCGGCTTCCTCCGCCGCCTCCCCGGGCCGCAGGGCGCCTGACTCGTGCTCCTGGAAGAAGCGCATCAGGGATTCCACATACCGGGCGAAGAGCACTCTGTCTTCCCCGCCCAGCTTCTGCCAGAGGCTGCCGGCGGCTTCGTGGAAGAACTCCATGCTGTCGTTATACCGGGAAAGATTATAGATAGTGATGCTCGCCATCTTCTGCAGCTTGGGGCTGTACAGGACGCTCTCTTCCACTTCCTTCAGTATCTCCAGGGCTTCCCCCTTCAGGGCGGCGAAGTTGCCCCCGCTCCCCGCCTGGCGGAACTGGTACGCCAGTATCTCCAGCTTCTGGGCCAGGCCCTTGCTCGGCTCCAGGCTCTTGGACAGGTAAGCAAGGCTGTTTGCCACCGCGTCCAGCACGTCGTCTTTCACCATAAGATTATTGATGGAACGCATCAGGTTGAGCACAGAGCCCTGTACGTCGGACTTGGGCTGGGCTTCATTACTCAGCTTGCGCAGGAAGTCGAAAAATTCCCCGCGAAACACGGTAGACTCCTGCTCCTGGCGGATGAGCTCGTCCACGATGGCGTCGTGGGGCATCAGCAGCTCATGGAAAAGGTTCTCTATCTCCTGGGTGAGGCTCATATTATTTTGGGGAAGCAGCTTGAATATCTCCTCAAGCATGAAAATATTCTTCAGGTAGGTGACCGTCACCGCCGGATCCTTGAGCAGGTCAAGGAGTATCTCCGGGCTGTCCGATTCCTTCAGAAGAGTATTATTCTGGGCGAGGACGTCTTTCTGGTTGTATGGCTTCAGTATCCTGGTCAGGTCGTGTAGCTGAAAGGGCGACGTCGGCTCCAATGCGGGCTTCGGCGCCACCTGCTGGTTTTTGTTGATCAATGGCGTGGTTATCTTGAGGATGTCGGCCAAAACTTATCCCTCTTTCAGGAATTTCTCCTTCTGCTTTGTCTCTACTATATCACATTTATCGGTGTTTTTGCTAAAAAATCAACATTTACTCTTAACATTCGGGGGAAAAGCAGATATAATTTACCTTGGAGGGCGTATCCGGCGCTTTTGTCCCTGAGTCCGTGACGCGCCCGGGTCTTGGACGTTATTATTGATAGACTATATTAAATACGAAGATTAGAAGGTGACGAAATGAGCGCAATCGATCCCGGTATGGAAGCCTTGTTGGAGACTTTCATTTACGAGTCAAATACTATGCTGGAGCAGCTGGACGAGATCTTGCTTGAGTCCGAACGCGCGCAGAACATTAATCAGGAAAATATTGACAGCATATTCCGCATCATGCATACCGTCAAAGGCTCCTCCGCGATGATGGGCTTTTCCGCCATCTCCGGCTTAGGCCACGCGGTGGAAGACGTATTCTTCATCCTCAGGGAGGACGCAAATAAGTTGGGCCCCGTGTTCAGCTCCCTTTTTGACCTGGTTTTCCAGAGCTCGGACTTCCTCAAGCGGGAGATCGAGCGGGTGAGCGACCCCAACTACGAGGAAGGCGACCCCTCCGACATGGTTCGTCAGCTCCACGGGCTGGCGGCGGTGATGAAGGGCGAGGCGCCTCCCCCGGCCGCCCCGGCGGCGGCGGGGGCTGAGGCCCCGGCGGCGGGCCCCTCCTACGAGGGCTTCCGGCGGATACGCATACACTTCGAAGACGAATGCCAGATGGAAAACATGAGGGCATTCATGATACTGAACCAGCTGGCCAACTGCTGCGACGAGATCGACTCCGTGCCCCCCCATCCGGAAAGCGACGCCACCCTCTGCGCGGATATCATCCGCAACGGCTTCCTCATCATATGCAAGCCTACGGACAACTTAGACGACGTCATTAAAATCATCGAAAGCTCGCTCAATATCAAGAGTTACGAGCTCCTCAGCGAAGACGACGACGGCTCGCCCCCGGCAGCCGAGGCTACCGACGCCCAGGCCCCGGCGCCAGCCGGCGAAGGCGCAGCGGCCCTACCGGCCGCGGGAGCGGTCCAGGCGGCAGCCAAAGCCCCCGCGGCGGCGGCTGCTGCCGGAGGGAGCGGCGCCAGGCAGAACCTCATCAGCGTGAACCAAATCAAGCTCGACGCCCTCATGGATCTGGTGGGGGAGATCGTCACCGCCGAGTCCATGGTAGCCAGCAATCCGGATCTCCGCGGGCTGAAGCTGGACAATTTCACCAAATCCACCCGTGAGCTGCGGAAGCTTACGGACGAGCTCCAGGATGTGGTCATGTCCATCCGCATGGTGCCCCTCACGGGCACCTTCCAGAAGATGAACCGCATCGTGAGGGATATGACCAAGAGCCTGGGCAAGAAAGTCGACCTGGTCACCTACGGCGGCGATACGGAAGTGGACAAGACCATCAACGACACCATAGGCGACCCCTTCATGCATATGATACGGAACTCCATCGACCACGCCATCGAGCCTCCCGAGGTGCGCATGTCCCTGGGTAAGCCCGAGACCGGCCAGGTCACCATCAACGCCCGCAACGCCGGGGGGGAGATCCTCATCGACGTCTCCGACGACGGCAGCGGCCTGGATGTAGACCGCATCCTGGCTAAGGCCCGGAACAACGGCATGCTCACCAAGCCCGAGTCCGAGTATACGGACAAGGAGATATTCAACCTCATCATGCTCCCCGGCTTCTCGACCAACACCGAGGTCACCGAGTACAGTGGCAGGGGCGTAGGCATGGACGTGGTGAAGAAAAACCTGGAGAAGGTGGGCGGCGCCGTATCCATCAGCAGCGAGAAGAACAAGGGCACGACCTTCACCATCAAGATACCCCTGACCCTGGCCATCGTGGACGGCATGAATATCTCCGTGGGGGACACGACATTTACCCTGCCCATCACCTCCATCAAGCAGTCCTTCAAGATCACCGACCCCAAGCAGGTGCTCCACGACACGGACGGGGCGGAGATGATACTCCTGCGGGGCGACTGCTACCCCGTGGTACGCCTCCACGAGCACTTCATGATATCCACCGAGAAGACCGACGTCATGGACGGCATCATGATCCAGGTGGAAAGCGGCAACTCCATCGCCTGCCTCTTCGCCGACGAGCTTCTGGGCGAGTACCAGGTGGTAGTCAAGCCATTTCCCTCATTTTTTAATAAATACAACTTGAAAGAGCTTGGGCTGTCCGGCTGCAGCATCCTTGGGGACGGCAGCATCTGCCTCATCCTGGACGCAAATAGCCTCGTCAGCAATTTATAAATAAGGAAGGTGTGAGCTCATATGGATGAAACAAACGTCAACGCCGTACAGGACGACCTTACCGGCAGATACCTGACCTTCGATATAGATGACACCACATATAGCCTGCCCTTGAATCATGTCATCGAGATCATCGGCATACAGCACATCACCCATATCCCCAACGTGCCCCACTACATCAAGGGTATCATCAACCTCCGGGGCAAGATCGTACCCATCTCCGACGTGCGCCTGAAGTTCGGCTTGGAGGAGCGGGACTACGACGACAAGACCTGCATCGTCATCGTCCTCATCAACGACATGAACGTAGGCGTCATCGTAGACCGGGTGGCGGAAGTGGTGAGCCTGGAGCGGAGCAACATGGCGCCCCCCCCCCTTTCGGACAAGCGCCTGGGGGACAGCTTCCTCGACTCTATCTCCACGCTGAACGAAAAAGTAGTCATGAATATCGACGTGGTAAAGTTTTTCCAGGCGGATATGGCGGAGCTGCTCGCGCCGGAGGAATAGGAAGTAACTATGGACAATCATCATTCCAACCTTCTGGTGAAGATTTCAAACGAAGAGTTCAACCAGCTTGTTAATTTTGTCTACGACAAGTACGGCATCAACCTCTCCAAGAAGCGCCAGCTGGTGGAAGGGCGCCTTTCCCATACCATCAAGGATCTGGGGCTTTCCAGCTTCAACCAGTACATGGACCTTCTCCGGCGGGATAAGACCGGCGACGAGATGCTGAATTTTTTAAACAAAATCACCACCAATTACTCCTACTTCGCCCGGGAGACCGAGCACTTCGAGTTCCTCCTGGAGTTCGCCCTTCCCTATCTGGAGAAAAACCGCAGCCGCGAGCTGCGTATCTGGAGCGCGGGCTGCTCCGCCGGCCAGGAGGCGTACAACATAGCCATGACCATGGAGCAGTACTTCGGCAGCAAGAAAGGCATGTGGGACACGCGCATACTGGCTACGGACATCTCCATGAATGTCCTGAACAAAGGCAAGCAGGCCATCTACTCCGAAGACAACATCAAGGATCTGCCCAAGCAGTGGAAGACCCAGTACTTCACCCGCCTGCCGGACGGCTCCTACCAGGTGACGGAGAAGATCAGGAAGGAAGTCATCTTCCGGGTATTTAACCTGATGGATCCTATGGTCTACAAGAAGCCCTTCGATATCATCTTTTGCCGCAATGTGATGATCTACTTCGACGCCGACACCAGAAACAAACTGGTAGAGCGCTTCTATGACGCCACTGCCAAGGGCGGCTTCCTCCTGGTGGGCCACTCCGAGGTGCTGGATAAAGGCGCCACCCGCTACGGCTTCATCCGCCCTTCCATCTATCAGAAAACATGACAAGCACAGTGGGGACGGTTCTTTTGTGTTTTTCGAAAAACACAAAAGAACCGTCCCCACTGTGCTCTGTGCGAAAGGTGATTATTTATGCCCAGTACGCTCCCTGCCATCAAGGTTTTGGTCGTGGACGACTCCCTGCTTTTCCGCATGAAGATGGAAAGCTCCCTCAATGAGGATCCGGGCATCCGCGTGGTCGGCACCGCCGCCGGCGCGGACGAGGCCATGCAGAAAATCACCCAGCTGAAGCCGGACGTCCTTACCCTCGATGTAGAAATGCCCCGTATGAACGGGATAGATTTTTTAAAGATGCTTCTCCCCAGGCATCCCCTGCCGGTGCTGGTCATCAGCTCCCGGGCGGACTTTGCCCTGGACGCCGTGGAAGCCGGGGCCCTGGACTTCGAGAAGAAGCCCGCGGTCAACGCCCCCGGGGACCTGGATTTGTTTTTCGATACCATTAGGGGCAAGATCAAAGCCATCTACCGCAGCAAGGTCCGGGGGGCGCGGGCGCCCCTTGCGCCCCATGCCAGGG
Organism: Clostridiales bacterium; assembly: GCA_009782505.1. Lineage (GTDB taxonomy): Bacteria > Bacillota > Peptococcia > DRI-13 > UBA5745 > WRMS01. The sequence goes on along the minus strand of WRIW01000007.1, from coordinate 41,703 downwards.
TGCTGGGCAACCCCTCTATGTTCAAGAACCAACGGGCCGTCGTGGCCATCGGCGCTTCCACCGGAGGCACGGAAGCCATCATTCAGGTGGTCAAGGACCTCCCCGCCAGCACCCCCGGCGTAGTCATCGTGCAGCACATGCCCCCGGGCTTCACCCGGATGTACGCCGAGCGGCTGGATAAGATATGCAACATGACCGCCAAAGAGGCCGCCGACGGCGACCGGGTAGAGACCGGGCTTATCCTCCTGGGCGCCGGCGAGTACCACCTGACCCTGAAGAGGGACGTCAAGGGCTACTATGTCCGCAGCCAGAAGGGCGAGAAAGTCAGCGGCCACTGCCCCTCCGTGGACGTGCTCTTCCAATCCTGCGCGGAAGAAGCCGGCGGGAACTCCATCGGCGTGATACTCACCGGCATGGGCGCCGACGGCGCCAGGGGCCTGACCATGATGCATGACAAAGGCGCCTACACCATAGGCCAGGACCAGGAGAGCTGCGTCGTCTACGGCATGCCTATGGAGGCGTATAAGCGGGGCGGCGTCACCAGGCAGCTGCCCTTGTCTCAGATTGGGCAGGAGATACTCAGCCAACTCAGCAGAATGAGGTAGTACAATAGGGGGAAGCAAAACCTGATGCATAGAGACGCGTGAGATTTGTTTCTGGCAAGGCAAGCGGATCTCACACGTCTTAGAAGACCCACTCGCCTTTGGTGGCAGACTTTATCCTCATGGAGCCGTCCTCCGCCGACAGCAGCAGGGTCCGGCCGAAGTCCTTGCCCGTATCCTCGGCGATGATGGGTATGCGCTGGCGCAGAAGCTCCATCTTCACGGCCTGGGTATTTCTCTGGCCGATGTTGGCGATGGAGGAATTGCTCAGCCCGGAGAACATGGTCGCCCCGCCGGCGATTTTCGCTTTCATCAGCGCCCGGTGCGCCCCGGCGGCTTCCATCTTGTGGATGAGCATTTCCACCGCCGTGTCGGCGAACTTCATGGGCTGGTTCGCCAGGTTAGGCGCCTGGGCCGCCGAGGGCAGCATGATATGGGAAAGCCCCGCCAGCTTCATCCTGGCGTCGTACAGGCAGATACCGATACAGGAGCCTAAAGCGTAGGTCACCAGTATATCCGGCGCGCGGGCGATATTTAAGTCAGCGATGCCAACGGTAATCATAGCTCAAAATTCCAATCCCAGTTTTGTCATTATCGTATTTAACGAATCCGCTTCCGGGAGCATCAGGATGTGGCTGGAAGACTTAGACTCCCCTTCCTGCTTGTCGAACTCGTCTTGGATGAAGATTATCTTGTCGCCCATGTTGGCAAAATAAATCGCCGGGACGCTGAGGATGGCGCCCACCATATCCACGCACACGTCAGGGGGCGTGATGTCGATGACCAGCCCGGTGAGGGAGGCGATGGCGTTTACGTAGGAAGCCGCCATGATGTTGCCCACCTCGCTGATGGCGGAGCTGCTGAACTCGTCCAGCACGCCCACATTCTCCAGCTCCATGCCGGTGAGGGTATTGATGACCATGTGGGCAAAGTCTTTGTGGAGCAGGAACATGATCATCCCCGTCACGTCGCCCTTCAGGGAGAGCAGCAACCCGGCCATGAGCTCTTCCGGGCCGCCCAGCTCTTCCGTCACCTGGGTATAGTCCAGCACCCGGACTACGGGTACGGATATATCGACCTTGCGGTCCAGCATGGTGCTTAAAGCGGAGGCGGCATTGCCGGAACCGATATTGCCGATCTCCTTCAGTACGTCGATGTGGATATCGTTTAATTCATCGTAGCTACTCAAACAGGTTCAGCTCCTTCTCCCCGGGCCAGTGTTTCGCCGTAGCGAGGAGTACTAACATGGGCGGGGGCGTTTATTGATTGCCCGTGGGATACCTATTGACTGCCCTTATGCTACCTTCGCAGAGAATTGACGATCTCTTCGATCTGGTCGGCTGTGGTGACGACCCTGGCAGCCACCTGATACGCCCGCTGGGCCCTGATCATCTCCGTCATGGCGTCGGCCAGGTTGGTGGTGGACTGCTCCAGGAAGCCCTGCCCCAGCTCGCACACGCCTTTCGTGTCCCTGGCCGCCTTACCCGACTCCTCCGACTCCAGGTATCTGGTGGCGGACACGGGAGATAAGGCGTGGGGGTTCGTGAAGCGGAATACGCCGATCTCTTCATTAAGGGCGTCAAAGTCATAGACGCCCGTGCCTTCGGTCTCCTTCAGCTCTATCCGCCTGCCCCTGGCGTCCAGCACATAGGCTCCGTCCGCCGTGGTCAGGTAAGCCCGCCGGCTCCGCAGCCCTATGGCGAAAGCGCCGTTTCTGGTGAACTCGCGCCTGCCCTCGTTGTCCACCTGGAAGTAGCCGTCCCCCATGATGGCGAAGTCCAGCTTGCCCCCTGTGGTGACGAAAGCCCCCTGATCCGAGTGGAGCTGCGTATACGCCGCCCTGGTTCCTACGCCCTTGAGGAGCTCCGGGGCGGATTTGGTGTTCATATGGACATAAAGCAGATCCTCGAAGTTCGTGGTCTGGTGCTTATAGCCGACGGTGTTAACGTTGGCTATGTTGTTGCCCACAGTATCCAGCATCTGCTGATAGGCCATAAGCCCGGACGCCCCCGCGTGAAATGCTGTCTTCATACTTGCTCTCCTTTATACGCTCGCGATGGCCGCCGCGGCCCGCCTATTCAACGAATCGTACATCTGCAGCGCGGAGCTGCAGGACTGAAACGCCCTCTGCGCCTCGATGAAGGTCGTCATCTCCCGGTTGTAGTCCACATTGGACTTCTCCACCACGCCCTGCACGAGCCGGTATCCCTCGGCCGCTTCTGTGAGCACGCCTTCCTCCATCTGATACATCCCGTTGTTCATCCGGTTCAGCTGCTCCACATCGGGGGGCATCACCACGGCGAGTACGCCTACGCGCCTGCCGGCTTCATTGTTGATAGTCCCGTCCGGGAGCACGGTGAACTCGGCGTTTTTCACCTGTATGGGTTTGCCGTCCTGCCCCAGTACCCTGCCCACGCCCGGCAGGATGAGGAAGCCCTCCACGTCCATGTTGAACTGCCCCCCCCGGGTCAGGAACGGTTGTTCGCCGCTGCCTTGCACCACGAAGAACCCCGGGCCGTCGATGGCTATGTCGAAGGGGAAGCCCGTATCCTGGTACAGCCCCGAGTGCTGGAGGGTGACTACGTCGTCCACCAGGGTTATCGGGCTGGCGATGCCGATGAATGTCCGGGACCAGGCCTCCTTGCGGATCATCAATTCATGCTGAAAAGTTGTAAAAACCATTCGCTCCGCCCGGAACCCTGGGGTATCCGCGTTCACGAGATTATTACCTATCACATCCAGATTGCGTTGCTGGGCAAGCAGCCCCGAGGCAATGGCATAAAATCCGCTGTGCATTATTCCTCTTCCTCCCCATGTAGATATTCTACCATAACTTTCCTCAGTTTGACCAGTGCCTGGGAGCGGATAAATGATATCCTTTGCTGGCTCACGTTGAGCACCTCGCCGATCTCCCTCAGGTTAAGGTTTTCGTAATAGCATAGCGATATCACTTGCTTCTCCTTCGGGCCCAGGCCGTCGATGGCCGCCGCCAACGCCTCCCGCAGCTCCCCCTGCATCATATCCCGGTCCACGCTGTCGTCCGGCGGGTCGTAGACCCGGCTGCCTTTGAAGGCCCCTCCGTCGTAGGGCGACCACAGGCTTCCCCCCGCCATCATCTCCTCGAAGGAGATCATATCCGCCGCCGCTATCTCTTGCAGGTTGCGGTTCAGCTCCCGGGGCGGTATGTCCATATACTCCGCCAACTCCTGGTCCGTAGGCTCCCGCATGAGCTGATTACTCAGCTCCGTCCGGGCAGCGATGATGCTCCGCCGCGCCGCCCTCACCCGGTACGGCAGCCAGCTGTGCTTACGCATATAGCTGAGCATGGCCCCCCGGAGATGCTTGAAGATAAATGTGCCGAAGCTGGCGCCCCGGCCGGGGTCGTACTTCTCGATACAGTCGATGAGGGCGAGTATGCCCTGGTGATAAAACTCCTCCTGAGCGATATTCTGTGGCAGGATGGACCTCATACTGATGATGGTGTGCCGTACAGCGGGGGCGTAGTGCATGACCAGCCGGTTGCGGGTCTCCAGGTCTTTCGTCCTCTTATACGCCTCCATCATTTCCACCGGGTCATCCAAACGGTCATTGTGCTCTTGATTGTCCGCCAACGGCGAGCCACCTCCCTCAGGCGCCGGAGCTACGCGGTATACCTATGCCTCGTGAGGCGCCGGAGCTTTGCGCCGTGTCAGATAGCTATCGTCCCCAGGGATTGTATCTGCACCCCGCTGTCTATGTCGTTGAAGGACAATACCACGACCTCCGGGTTGAACTGGTCCAGCAGCTTCTTGAAATACAGGCGCACCACCGGCGAGGTAAGGATGATAGCCGGCTGCACCACCTGCTTCATCTGGTTTATCTTTTCGTTTGTAGCGGTGATTATCTTCTGTATCGTATCGGGCTCCAGGGCCAGGTAGGCCCCCCCGTCCATTTTCTTTACACTGTTGATAATGATGTTTTCCAGCTCCCCGTCCAGGCTCATCACCTTCATCTGGCCGGCTTCGGAGAAGCGGTGGGTGATGGTGCGCTTCAGGGCCTGCCTGACGTATTCGGTGAGCATGTCGTTGTCCTTCACCACGGGCCCGTAGTCCGCCAGGGTCTCCAGTATGGTCTCCAGGTCGCTGATGGGTATGCCCTCCCGGAGCAGGTTGCGCAGTATCTTTTGCAGCTCCGTCATCGTGAGCACCCCGGGTATGGTGTCGTCCACGATGATTTCGTTGCGCTGCCGGAGCTTCTCCACCATCTTCTTCACTTCCTGCCGGGTGAGCAGCTCGTAGGCGTGGTTGCGGATGATCTCGGAGAGGTGGGTGATGATGACCGAGGTGGGGTCGATGAGGGTATACCCCGCCATCTCCGCCTTGATCTTCTTGTCTTCGCTTATCCACTTGGCCGGCATGCCGAAGGCGGGCTCTATGGTCTCTATGCCGTCTACCGCCTCGCCTTCCGGTATCTCCGCCGGCTCCAGGGCCAGGAAGTGGTCGATGAGGACTTCCCCTTCCGCCACCGTCTCCCCTTTCAGCTTGATTTCATACTGGTTGGGGTTGATCTGGCTGGAGTCCTTCAGGCGCACCGAGGGGATGACCATGCCCATCTCGTCGGCAAACTGCTTACGGAACATGACCACCCGATCCATGAAGTTGCCCCCGCTGTGCTCGTCCACCAGGGGGAGCAGGCTATAGCCGAATTCCATGCCGATGGGGTCTACGGTCAAGAGATTATAGACATTATCCAGGTTCTTGTAGAACGCCACCTCGCTGGTCACTTCCTCCATGACCGGCGGGCCTTCGGCGGCGGGCGCCGGTATCGCCGCCCTCTGCTGGCGTATGAGCACGGCCCCAAGCACGATGAGTATGCCTGACGTCATGGCTACCTGCACCGGCGGGAAGCCGATGAGGATGAGCAGGGTCATGGCGGCGCCGGAGATGATCATGGTGATGGGCTGGGTACGGAACTGCCGCACCAGATCCGTATTCAAGTCCGCTTCCGCCGCGGAGCGGGTGACCAGCATGCCGGTAGCGACGGATATGAGGAGGGCGGGTATCTGCGCCATGAGCCCGTCGCCTACGGTGGCGATGGAGTAGATATTCACGATCTGCCCAAGGCTTCCCTCATTGCCCAGCGTGCCCACGATGAAGCCGCCGATGAGATTGATGAATACGATGACGATGGAGATGATGGCGTCCCCTTTGACGAACTTGGACGCGCCGTCCATGGCCCCGAAGAAGTCGGCTTCCTTCTGTATCTTCGCGCGCCGGTTGCGGCTCTCCGCTTCGTCGATGGCGCCCGTGCTCAGGTCGGTATCGATGGCCATCTGCTTACCGGGCATGGCGTCCAGGGTGAACCTGGCCGCTACTTCCGCCACGCGCTCGGCGCCCTTGGTGATGACGATGAACTGCACCAGCACGATGATGAGGAAGATGACGATACCCACTACCACGTTGCCCCGGATGACGAACTGGCCAAAGGTTCGGATGACCTCGCCGGCATAACCGCCGTTGGACAGGATCATCCTGGTGGAAGCCACATTGAGGGCGAGGCGCAGGAGCGTGGTCACCAGCAGCACCGAGGGAAATACGGACAGATCCAGGGGCTCCCGTATATACATGGTCATGAGGATGATGACAAGGGACAGGGCCAGATTCAGGATGAACATGAAATCCAGCACATGCACGGAAAGAGGTATGATCAGCAGCGATACGATGACCAGTACGAATACGGCTACTACATTGTCAAGAATAGTCTTAATCAATCAACTAACTCCCGTTATATCACTTGCGCTACAGGGCTCCCGCTTCCTCCATCGCCCTGCCGTCCAAGGCGTCGAAGGCCGGGCCCTTGCCGTCCCTCTCGTTGATGTTGTACACAAAAGCCAGTATCTCCGCGATGACCTGGTAGAAGGCTTCCGGTATCTCCTGGTCAAGCTCCACTTCCTCAAAGAGGCTCCTAGCCAGAGGTTTGTTTTCCATGACGTATACTTCATTGTCCCTGGCTACCTGTATGATTCGCAGGGCCAGATGATCCATGCCCTTCGCGGTGACCACAGGCGCCTGATTTACGTCCGGGTCATACTTCAGGGCTATGGCGAAGTGCGTGGGATTTCGGATGACCACGTCCGCCGTGGGCACGTTTTGCATCATGCGCCGCCGGGCGGCCTGCTCCCGCCTTGACCTCTGCCGCGCCCTGACCTGGGGATCCCCCTCCGTCTCCTTGTACTCGTCCTTCACTTCCTGCTTGCTCATACGCAGCTTGCGCTCATAATCCCACCACTGGTAGAAGTAGTCCGCCGCCGCCAGCACTACAAACACCGCCGCCGCCTTCCATACGATGGACAGGATGAGGTTTCCCGTATAGGCTGCCACCGCGGGCACGGACATGTCCATGAGCCTGGGCAGCATGAAGATGGCGTTAGACAGCTCCTTGTAGATGATATAGATGAGGATGACGATCTTGATCGCGGACTTGAGGAGCTCCACCACGCTCCGCAGGGAGAAGAGCTTTTTTATCCCGTTGATGGGGTTGAGCTTCTCCCACTTGAACTGCATGGCTTCCGTAGCGAAAAGCATTCGCGTCTGGCCCATGGTGATGGCCATGGCGGAAAACATGGCGATAAGGCAAAGGGGAAAAGCCGTGACGGCGAAAAGGAGGGCGTTTTTAATGAAAAAGCTGACGATGTCGCTTTGGTATAATGTCTCCACCCGGGCGCCCATGGTGAAGAAGTCGACGGTATTGGACTGAAGCCTCAGATAGATGCCCGGTACCAGCATCCGCAGGGCGAAGAAGATGACCAGGAGGGAAAATATGGTATTTACTTCCTGGCTCATCAGCACGTTGCCCTTTTTGCGCTCCTCCTGCTTTCGTTTAGGGGTTGCTTTTTCGGTTTTTTCGCCTTCGCCGGCCAGTGTTCATCCCCCCTCTCTTGCGCAGCAGCTTTGTATATTTCGCTTTCGGCGGCGTCCGCTTCCGGCGGCGCCGTTACAGCATAGTGCCGAGCACTCTCTCCATCTGATGAAGCATGGTTTGCATATAGTTGTCCATGAAGTTGGCCACCGGCACGGTAAATACAAACAAGAGGATGAGCCCTATGATGACTTTCGCCTGGAAATGGACGGAAAAGATATTGATCTGGGGCACCAGCTTCATCAGTATCCCTATCGTGACTTCCACCGTGAAGGTCGCCGCCAGGAAAGGCAGGGTCAGGCGGATCGCCAGGTTCAGCGTGTTGGTGAACAAATCCACGATGAAGCCGCTCAGCTTGGGCCCCATCACGGCCCCGCCCAGGCCGATGATATCGTAGGAAGCGGCCGCCAGCCGGATAAGGACGATGTGGCTGTTGGTGGCGAAGAGGAAAAGCACAAACATCAGGTTGAACAGGTTCCCCGACAGGGACATCTGGATGTTGGTATTGCGGTCGAATACCTTCGCCATGGAGAGGCCCAGCCCAAGGTCGATGGCGTCCCCAGCCATGAAGAGCAGGTAGTAGAATATCTGGAAGACCAGCCCCCAGGCAAGGCCTATCAGGAGCTCTGCGCCGATGGCGAAGATCAGGGTCAGGGGCTCGTCCATGGCGCCCATGGTATCCATCAGGCCGGGGGCGATGAGCAGGGCCAGGCCAAGGCTCAGCCCCAGGGTAAACTGGGTAGGGATGTTGCGCCGTGACAGGAGCGGGTTAAACAGCACGACGCCGGTCATGCGGCAGAACACCAGGATGAAGGCGGTCAGCTGCCGGGAGGTGAGTTCCCATACCATACGGGCGCCCCTACAGCTCCAGGACGCGCTGGATCACGCTGTTGAAGAAATCCGTCAGGTTCGTGAGCATCCAGTTTCCCAGGATAAGGAGCAGAAAGGCTATGCCCACTACCTTAGGCACGAAAGTCAGGGTTTGCTCATGTATCTGGGTAGCCGCCTGAAATATAGCCACAAGAAGCCCCAGGGCGAGGCTGACCAGCAGCAATGGAGCCGCCAGCTTCATCACCGTCCATAAAGCGCTTCTCAGATAAATAACGACGTCGCCTTGGGTCATACATACTACCTCTTACTTTTCGTTAAACCCGTCCTTCCGCTTCGCGCTTAGCTAGCGGAAGCTTTTTACCAACATATCCATGATGAGCGTCCATCCGTCCACCACCACAAAGAGCATGAGCTTGAAAGGCAGGGATATCATGGAGGGCGGCAGCATCACCATGCCCATGGACATAAGGGTGCTTGCCACGATCACGTCGATCACCAGGAAAGGGATGAATAACAGGAACCCGATGGTGAAAGCCCGCTTTAGTTCGCTAAGGATGAAGGCGGGGATCACCACCTGCATGCCCAGGCCGGTGAGGGCTTCCGGCGTCACCTCCTGGACCAGGCTCTCGTCCCCGGCGAAGGACAGGAAGAGATTCAGCTCCGGGGCTTTCGTCTGCTTTAGCATGAATACTTTCAGAGGCTGGGACATGTTTTCCAGGCACTCCGCCTGGGATATCTCCCCGTCCAGGAAGGGCTGTACGCCTGAATCATAGATATCCACGCCCACAGGCCACATGATGAAGAAGGAGAGGAAGAGCGCGACCCCCACGATGACCTGGCTGGGGGGCGCCTGGGCGCCAAGGGCGTTTCGCAGGAAGGAAAACACGATGATGATCCTGGTGAAGCTGGTCATCATGATCAGGATCGACGGGATCAGAGTAATGAGAGCCAGGAACACCAACAGCTGCAGCGGCCCCAATACGCCTTCCGCCCCCTCGGGGCCCAGATCGATATTCAGGATAGCCGCCTGTAGGCTGGATTCCCCGGGTATGGTCCAAGCCATGGCCGCCAGGGCGCACAGGATGAAAACCGTTATTTTAAACGCAGACCGCCTCATGACAACACCCTAATCGTGATTTTCCGGTTTTTTGATCCTGCTTCTCAGCAAGCTCAGGAAATCCATGTTTTCCTGTGCCGGCGGCAGGTCGGCAAAACCATCTTTATCCAGCTCCGCCAGGGTATCGATTTGCTGCGGGCTTACGCCGAGAAGCAGGACTTTTTCTCCTGCTTCTACGATGAGCAAAAAACGATCCCGGCCCAGCGCCAGCTTGTCGATGACCCTCATCTCTTTGGAGAAGGACGCCTGTATGGAATAATGCTTCCCCATAAGCTTCGTGACATAGAAAGCCGCCACGAAGATAAGGACCATGACTACGCAGACGCCGACGACGGAGCCGAAGGCGGCTAAGCCTTCGTTCAAAGAGGCAGCACCTTCGATACGGTCTGTACGATCCTTTCCTGTTTAAATGGCTTGACGATGAAGTCCAGCGCCCCAAGGGTGATGGCCTCCATGACCATGGACTCCTGGCCCATAGCCGAGCACATGATGACCTTAGCCCCGGGATCCGCCTGGGAGATGGCCCTGAGGGCTTCTATCCCGTTCATGTTCGGCATGGTGATATCCATGATGACCAGGTCCGGCTTCTCGACGCTGTAAAGCTCCACGGCTTTCGCCCCGTCTTCGCCTTCCACGAAATCCGTATAACCGGCTTTCGTCAAGTGGTTTTTAATGGTCATCCTCATGAACCCGGCGTCGTCTACAACCAAAATCTTATACATCCTGCTACTCCTCCCGGATTAAATAATTGTCGTGGATACTGCTTATCGCTACGTTTCTGTCAAATAAATTTATCTACTGTTGATTATACCATCACTAATTATACCATAAAATCAACGATATGAACCCGGCGTTTTCATTTGAACGGGATATTCCCTAAGATCGGGCTCATCCGCCCAGGGAATCCATCAAGTCCTTGGTGCCGACTATCTCCGTGACCCTGACGCCAAAGTTGTCCCCGATGACGATGACGTCGCCGTAAGCCAGGAGTTGGCCGTTGACGATGATCTCCGCCGGCGCCCCCGTCTGCTTCTCCAGCTCCAGCACCGTGCCCTGGCCGAATTCCAGTATCTCCTTGATCTTTCGCCGGGTCTTGCCGATGACGATGGATACCTCCAGGGGCACCCCCAAAAGGAGGTTGATGTTGCCGCCGGAGGCTACGCCTCTCCTTATCTGGTCGGAGAAATCCGGATACTGCGGCATTTTGACATTTAGCTGACTCATTGGTGTGACCATCCTTTGTCCTGTGTTGAAGTCCGCTCCGTATGGCGCCTGCTGCACGGGCGGCGCCTGCATCACCGGCGGCGCCTGCTGTACCGGTTGCGCCGGAGGCGGAGGCGGCGGTGGTGGGGGCGGAGGCGGCGGTGGTGGGGGCGGAGGCGGCGGGGCAACCGCTGCGGGCGCGGGAGCGGGCTGCTCCATCACCGGCGCGGGGGCCGGGGCTGCCGGCGTAAACACCGGCTCCGGCACAGATGCGGGCGCGGGTACGGGCTCCGCCGGGGCTTCCGCCGCAGGCTCGGGCGTCGCTTCGGGCGCGGGCGCCGGAGCGGCTTCCGCCGCGGGCGCCGGAGGCTGTATCTCCGCATCTTCCGGCATGACGATGGAAATGATTTCCCTTGCCAGCTTGATGGACAGGAAGCTGATGAAGTTTGAGTCCATCACCTGGTCCACCATCAGATTGAAGGATATGCACACCACCGGCTCCCCTTCGTCCAGCTCCATGAGGCCGGAGGCCACGTTGTTCCCTCTCTCCGAGATATGGGCGGTGGGCGTGGAGATGTTTACCGTGGAGCCCATCACTTCCGACAGGGCGGTGGCGGAGGAACCCATCATCTGGTTCATCACTTCGCAGGCCGCGCTCATGCTCATCTCGTCGAATTCAAAATCCGTATCCTCCGGCGGGATGTCTTCGTCCCCCATGAGCAGATTCAGGATGATCTGCATATCCCTGCTCCGGAACATGATGACGTTCGTCCCGTTGATGCCTTCCACGTAGTTGATTTTCACCAGCACGGAAGGATCCATGTCCGAATAGTCCACTTCGCCGAACTTGCTCTGGGAAAGGGTGGGCGTGGTGATGGTGACCTGTTTGTCCAGCATAGCGGACACGGCGGTGGCGGCCGATCCCATGCTGATGTTCATGACCTCGCCGATGACGTCAAGCTCGTTTTCGGTCAGCATTTCGCCGTACATTGTCTCGTCGTTAGCCAAGTAAACCCCTCATTTCACATGTCAATGGTGTCGATTAGTTTGACTGCTTTCTTCATCTTGCTCTCGCCTAACCTGGCGTTGTACCACGGCACCCCGTCTACCGTGACGCAGATGTCGCTGTCTATCCGTTTGTTTAGGGCGATCACGTCGTTTACCTGAAGCTGCAATACATCATTGAAGCTCATCTGGCACTGGTCCAGTACGGCTTCCACCACCAGGTCGGATTGCTTCAGGTAATCCATGACCAGGTCTTTCTTCGCCTTCTCCCGCTCCGGCGCCTGCTGCTTGGACGCCCGGGCAAACTTCGTGCTGAAGCTGGCGATGATCACGTCCAGGTTTTCCGCTGTCATACATATATTGGAAGTGCAGGAGAAATTCCCGCTGTTGATCTCCATGGTGATGATGACGACCACGTCCTGAGGCGCGAAAGCCTGTATCATACGGCCGTTGGTCTCTATCCCCCGCATCTCCGTGCTTACGGCGAAGTAGTTGCGCCAGGCTTCCTGGAGGTACTCCGACACCCGGTCAAGGACGGTACGCAGGATGGTAAGCTCGATATCCGTATAGTCCCTGTCCGGCAGGTATACGTCGCCGGAGGCCCCCATGAGCCGCTCGATGAGCAGGTAGCCGAAGGAAGACGCCAGCTCCATCATGATGACCGTCTCGTCATAGTTGGGCTCCTGGGGCTTGAAGTCCATCATAGCCACCAGGGTATTGTCCGGAAGAGCGTTGCTGAACTCGTAGTAGCGCTGCTCCTCGATCTGCACCACGCTTACCTCACAGAGGTCGCGGAGTATGCTCGTGTAGTAAGAAGCAACCACCCGGGAAAACCCGTCGTACAGGTTACTCAACGAATTTAATTGATCCTTGGTGAACTTCTTCGGCGAGGTGAAGTCGTATTCCTTCACCTTGCTCGCCGGTTCTTCCACTTCGACGGTCTCTTGCTTACCACCGCTTTGCATCTTTTTCAGCAGATCGTCGATTTGGCTCTGAGACAGGTTTTCCGCCACAGGTCGTCTTCCCCCTCATCCTCCGGAATCATGCTCGCCGGCACGGCGCCTTAGTCTTCCCCGCCGGCTTCAGGCGCGCCCCCGGCCGGCGGCCTGGGCGTCAGCACATCGCCGCTTGCCATGTCGTTGTCGTCGATGACCCCGCTGAGCATACCGTATATGTCAAAGTTATCCATGCTTTCCATGCCCACGATGACCAGCTCTACGCGCCGGTTCTGGCTCCTGCCGGACTCCGTGGTATTGTCCGCGATGGGGTAGTTGTCCCCATAACCGAAGGTTATCATTTTGTTTTTATCGACGCCGATGTCCTCGAAGTACATGGCTACCGTGGCGGCTCTTTCCCCGGAGAGCAGCCAGTCGGATACATTCGAATTTATCCTTCCCGTACGGGCCGTATGCCCCAGGATATTGATGGATTTGATCCTTTCCTCGTAAAGCTTCAGTACTGTGCCCACAAAATCCATCAGGGGCTTCGACCCGCTGAGCATAGTGTAGCTGTCCGGCACAAAGAGCATGGCGCTGCTGAAGCGCAGATAGATCAAGCCGTTTTCCAGGGAGGCCGACATGTCGTTCTGCATGTTGTTTTCCTGGATATACTCCTGTATCATCTCAAATAGGGTCTCCATGGTCAGCTCCTGGTCTATGCTCAAGCCGTCCATGGGGTCTTCGATGATGAAGTCCGAGTCCCCCCCGTCGGATACGCCCTTATCGTAACCGGGGTTAAAGGATCTGACCAGAGCGTCGAATTTTTCTACCTCAATAGTAGACATACTGAGCATAACGATGAAGAATGTCAGCAACAGCGTGACCATGTCCGCGTATGTATTTAGCCAGGATTCCCCTCCGCCTTCTCCACGGCCTTTCCGTGCCATCTTCTCACCAGCCCTTCCGATTACTTCTCACTAATGCTCCGCCCCGGGCTTATGCAGCCATCCTATCATTACTCTTCGCCGCCGCCGCCGCTTTCGGAGCCCACCAGGTTTTGCTTGTAGTGGGGCAGCAGGTTCATGAGGCGCTCCTGGATGAACTTGGGGTTTTCCCCTGCTTGTATAGCTTGGACCCCTTCGCATATGATCATGTTGCACAGGAACTCTTCCTCATGGCGGGCTTCCAGCTTATTTGCGATGGGCGTAAAGATAAGGTTTGCCAGTACGGTTCCGTAAAATGTCGTGATCAGCGCGACAGCCATGTTCGGCCCGATGGACGAGGAGTCCTCCAGGTTTTTCAGCAGGTTGATCAAGCCGATCAGAGTCCCGATCATACCGAAGGCGGGGGCGTACCCGGCTCCCTTCTGGTATAAGCCCCGCTCCGAGGCGTGGCGCTCGTCCAGGTGCTCCAACCGGGTCTCCAGCTGCTGCTTGACCTTTTCCGGGTCGATGGAGTCCACAACCATCATCATGCTGCTCTTCAGGAAGTTGTCTTCGATATGGTCCAGGTCTTCTTCCAGGGCCAGCAAGCCGTTGATCCTGGCTTTCTTGGCAAACTCCACCAGCTGGTCGATGTACTTGATGGGCTCGTACTGCTTAGGCGTCAGCACGATCATCAGGTGCTTCGGTATCTTGGCGATCTGGCTCCCCGGGTAGGATACCATCAGGGCCGTAAACGTACCGCCTACGACGATGACCAGGCTCGTGGGGTCGAAGAAGTTGATGATATTGCCCGGGTCGATGGAGTATGAGCCGCTGGCGATGTCTTTGGAAAGAATGATGCCGAGATACATCAGGCCAAATCCGAACACCCATCCAAGTATTGACATGATGTCAGTTTTTTTCTTCATGGCTGCCATATCCTCCTTAAGCGATAATCCCGTTTAAAAACGGTTCAGAGCGCCGTTGATGTCTTTGCGGAATTCGACAACCTTTTCTACGACCTCGTCCATCGATTCTTTCACGATGTAGAACTTCTTGATAGTCAGGTGAATTGTCGTATCCGGATTCTCCACCACCGTTTCGATGAGATCCGAATTCAGGGCAAAAATCGAACCGTCCAGCTTGGTTAATGTGATCATGTCGCTCTTCTCCTCTGCTTTATTACTTTGGCTTTTTTGCTTTTGCTTTTGATGCCGTCATGGGCGAAGGGAGCAGCTCCGTAGCCTTCCCCTCGCCGACGACGGCATAAATCCGTCGTCGTTTGGTTTAACGTTTCAGGTTGATGAGTTCCTCAAGTAATGTGTCGGAGACGGTGATGACCCTGGAGTTGGCTTGGAAACCCCTCTGGGTGACGATCATGTCCACGAACTGGTCGGAGAGGTCCACGTTGGACATTTCCAGGGTGCTGGCCTTCAGCGCCCCTGTGCCGTCCGAGCCGGGGTCGGCGTACTGCACCGGGCCGGAGTTGGGCGTCTCCTTGTAGTAGTTGCTGCCCACCTGCTGCAAGCCGCGGGGGTTGGCGAAGTTTGCCAGCATGATCTTGCCTACCGCCACGGTGCCGTACTCGGCGTGGCTCACGTAGACCGCCCCGTCGGCGCCGATGGTGATGCCCGTGAGCTGGTCCGGGGTGACCGCGCCACCTTCGGTGGCGCCCTGCATGCTGAAGTTCACGCTGCCCAGGCCCAGCTCCTTGGAGGGCTCCGAGGCGGTGACGGTGATGTCGCTAGGGGGTCCAGGATTAATACCGTTCTTCAACAGCAAATCCACTTCATCGCCGTCTGCTATTAACGGGTCTTCAGTATCCAGTATTTGGTTCATCCTAGCGAAACCGGGGAAGGTGACGGTGAAGGTGTCGCTGCCCGAAGCCATGGGATCTTTGTTCATCATCAAAAGGGCGGAACCGATGTCCTCCGCCTCGCAGGGGACGAAACAGATGTACTCTTTTTCCTCGGACGTATCCGGGTCGATAATCTTCATGTATACTTCCCAGCCCGGTACGTCGTAGGGGGGCGTTGACGATGAACCGTCATAGTAAACGACTTTAAATTCTGTCAAGTCCCCCACGCCGGTGAAGCCGGTGTTGACTTCCTTGATATTGAAGCCGTCGATGCCCCCGTTGGGTATGCCGGTAAATACGCCCGGCTTCACGCTGAAGTTGGAGCCTACGATCTCCGCCCCGGTGAGGGGGCCGTCCTTGAAGGGGTCGAAGGTGGCGCCGTTGTCTTCCGTCACGGTGAGCTTGAAGTCCCCCGCGATGTGCTGGCTCTCCCCCGTCTCGGCTTTCACCGCTTCCACGATGGCGTCGTTAATGGCTTTGTTCAGCTCGTCCAGGCTGGTAAATGTGGCGTAGGCGTTCAGCTTCACGTCGATGGTGCCCGTGGCGTTGACCACGGCTTTCGCCTTGGCCATGGTGGCCTCGTCGTTGAAGCCCATGGTCTTGTCCGAAGCGAAGTTTACGCTTACGTTGCCGTACTTGGAGTTGCTCGACCCGGTCAGGGTGTAGATCAAGCCGTTCAGCCTCTGCACAGAGGTAGGCACGCCGGAGTTCACCGACCCCAGGGGGTCTACCAGGTTGATCTTCTGGGTGCCGTCGGTGCCGTTCAGGTCCCTGGAGCCCAGTACAAAGTTGCCGTTGATGTCTACCAGGTTGCCCACCGAGTCGAAGTCCAGCATGCCCGCCCTGGTGTAGAAGACGTTGCCATCGGCGTCCATGACCTGGAGGAAACCTTCGCCGGTGATGGCTACGTCCAGCCCGTAACCCGTGTTCTGCATGCTGGATTGGGTCATCATGTTCTGGATACCAGCTAGCATGGCGCCGTATCCCACTGTGGAGGGGTTGACGCCGCCCCTGCTGTTCGTACCCATGGAAGCGCCCCGCAGCGTCTGATAGAAGATATCGCTGAAGACCGCCCTCTGGGATTTGTACCCGTAAGTGTTGACGTTGGCAATGTTATTGCCGATCACGTCCATCCTGGTCTGGTGGACCTTCAGGCCCGCCACCCCGGAAAACATAGCTCGATTCATTCTTTCATTTCTCCTTTTTACCCGGGGACCGCCTTGCCCCTCCGTCATTCGGGGCAAGGGCTCCGTACCCGCGCTCATCAAGCGTCCGGGTACTTAGCCTCCTTGAAAAGGGCCGGCTAGATGATTACGGTCCCGTCTATATTGGTAAATACGTTCCCCTTGAGTTCTTCGGCGTCCACGGTCGTGATCACCCGGTGATGCTTGATATTGACCAGGAATGCCGTCCTGTCCACCAGGATCAGGGGGTCCTCCAGTTTTTTCTCCTTCGCGAGGCGCACGCCTTCATTCAGCCTGGCGATGTTGTCCTCGGAAAGGTCCAGGTTCCTCTGGATGGCCCGGTTCACAGCGTGCTTGGAAAAGGATACGTTGCTCGTCTGCTGCAGCTGGGCTTCCAAAGCTTCGCGGAAGGAGGGGTTCTCTACGGTCTTCTCCTCTGTCTCCTTCGGCTGCTGGGGCTGGGAGGGCCTCGTCACATGGGGGGTCCCGGTGGTTACCGGTGTGTAATATCGGATTCTCAAATCCTCCATGATCGATCGTCCTTCCTGCGTGTTACTGTGTTATTCCATTACCATGTAGTCGAACTACTGTTCGATTTCTTCTCCCGTGATGGGGGATTGCCCCATCGCCGCGGGTTCTTCCTCCTCAGGGGTCTCGTCCCCTTCGGCAGCCTCTTCGGCTCCTGCCGCGCCGCCTTCGGCGACTTCTTCGGGTTCGGCCGGCTCTTCGCCGTCCACCTCCCCTTCGGGTTCGGTCTCCCCGACGCCGCCTACCGCGTCTCCTTTGGTCACAATCATTACCGGTTGGTAAACGCTTTCGTTGCCATTCGGATCCAACACGACCACGTTGACGAAGTATTCGGTGCCCGGGTCAAGGCCTACGATGATGTCCGCCAGGACGCCAGTCCGGTTTTCATCCCCAGCCAGTATCCCGTTCTTCACTTCATCGAGGGTATCAAAGGGGCCTTCCAGGCTGTAGTACACCGTGTACTTCAGCTCGGCCGCGGCGGCTAGGTCTTCCGTGGGCGCCTTCCATGCCACGATGGCGGCGGTCTGGGTGGTCTCCCCCGCGATGAGGCTGATTTGGGACGCGTCCCCGTAGTCCTTATCCGTATCGGGGTCTGTGCCTTTCGCCGGGTCTGTCTCTTTCGCCTTGTCTGCCTCCGACGTACCGGCATGGACTTCCATGATTTGATTGAGGTTCCATTTGCCGTCTCCGATGTAGAGGACATATTCGTTATCCACGAAGGATATCCTGTCCACTACGCCCGTTACGGTATCCAGCCCGCCGGATACGTTGAACCTTGAGGCGGTCACTGTCTTGCCCACCAGAGTTAAGGCGTAGGTGGACTTGGCCCACTCGGCCATCTCCATCATCTGCTGCATCGTGGTAAACTGAGCCATCTGGGTCACAAACTGGGAGTCGTCCATGGGGTTCATGAAATCCTGGTTCCGCATCTGCGCCACCATCAGATTGAGAAAATCCGAAGGCTTCACATTGGCGTTTTCCTTCTTGTCCGTGAACACCGCGTCGTACATCTTCGTCGCGCCCAGCATCCTGTCTGTACTGGTACTTCCGAGAACGTCTTCTATCGCCACTTCTTTTCACCCTCCTTTCTTCATTGATTCCTTCGCGACTTCGTATTTTGTTCTTTCTTCCGGCGAAGCCCGTCAGACATACATGTCCAGTTCGCTGTCCGGGGCTGTGGTCAAGGTTGCGGCGATCACGCCGCCGTCCGCTTCCGGCCCGGCCACGGCTGCCCCCTGCCCTTCATAGTACGGGTTCGCGTCGCCCTGGTTCCCGTATTGGTTGAACTCGTCGAACTGGCCAAACTGGTCGTAACCGGCGAAGTATGCCCCCGCTTCCCTGTCTGCCGGGGTCTCGGGTACCGCCTGCTGGACTTCCACGCGGATGGGCTTAAGAGCGTTTTGCAGGGCGGCTAAATCATTGTTGATGAGCCTTGCGGTCTCCGCGCTGGCAGTAATGATCCGCAGCGTGGTCCTGCCTTCCTTCGCCAGCAGCTTCACCGTGATCTCGCCCAGGTTTTCCGGTACCAGCTTGATGACGAATTCCCCTCTGCCCGCCTTCAGGTTCTGGGATAACCCCAGGAAGATCTGGTCCGGCAGGCCCGGCGCTTCCGTCGGCTTCGCCTCGGCCGCCATGTAGCTGCCTGCGGCGTTGGCCCGTACCGCGCTCTGCCCGAGTAAAATCTCCGCAGGGCTGCCTTCCGCTTTGTTCCCCTTATCCGAGAGCTTGCTCCTGACTTCGCGCACCGCCTGGCGGAACGACTCCTGGCCCTGCATGACGCTTTCGTTGTCCGGCCCGCTCCTGCCCGGGTTCTCGTAGCCCAGCACCTTCAGGGGTATGCCGCCCATCTCCCGGTAGGGTTCCTCCGGCAGAGCCGGGTCCCGGCGGCTTTCGAAGCCGTCTTCCCTGGTATCCGCTTTCGGGGGCTGCGGCATGGCGTCCTGTATGAGGATGGGGATCGCCGCTTCCGGCAACGCCTCCTCTTCCACCGGCGCCAAAGCTTCGGGTATGGCCTGCCCGCCGAGGGAAGCCAGCCACTCGCTGAGCCTGTCCGGCGTAAGCTTTACGACTTCCCGGATGGCCTCGAAGTCCAGGGCCGCGCCCTCTTCCGTCTCCGTCAGCGCCAGCTGCCGGAAGTCGAACTGCGCGGGGTGCAGATCCAGCATCGCCATGAGCATTTCCATGACGCCGGGTTTCCCGCCCTGGGCCTTCTCCTCCTCAGGTTGCCACAAAAGGCTTTCCAATAGGCCTTCCATGCCGTCCCCGCCGGTACCGCCGGTTAGCTGGAGAAACAACTGGGCGAAGGCGTCCCCGCTTATCGTCCCGCGGCTCATGCCTGTCCCCGCTACCCTGGTCCCGGTCATTGGGAGTATGTCCATGACCTGGGGGGTTAAACTTACGAATTCCATTTTCATCACCTCCTTCCTGACTCGTCTTTTCCGCTTCCGGCTTCGCCCGCGTCCTCAGCCTGCTCGGTCATGTACTATTAGGAGTACACTCCCTCGCGGCTTTCGTCGCTTGCCTTGCCGGAAACGAAAAATCCTTCGTCACTTAATGCGTCTCCTTTATATCTTCCGCGGGGCGCTTGGGGCGCCCGGGCGGCTGATACCCATATTGACGGCTTCGTCCTTTGCTTGTATTTCACGAAGCGCTAATGCAAATCGTTTTTCGGATAGACCAGGGAGCGGATGACCTGCTCCTGTATGGTTTTTTCGCTGTCTCGGGCTTCCAGATAGTGGTAGTCTTCCAGCTGCTTCTCTTCCAGCTTGTCCAGGCTGGATACGTCCTGGGAGCATTTGACCACCACGACCCGCTGGCGTTCCACCTCCAGGGCGGCCTGCTCCCTTTCCTCCTCCAGGGCTTCCAGCTGTATGCGCATATTCTCCAGGTAAAACTTACATTCCTCAAGCTCCCGCATGGTCAGGCCCTGCATTTGCTTCTCCTGCATCTCCTCTTGCTTCTCCAGGCGAAACTTGCGGCAGAGGGCGATCTTGTCCTCTATATCGTAAAGCTTCCGGAATAACTCCATCAGCAGATTTTTCTCCGTATCCAACACTTGTATCCGATAGTCCCGTATCCGGTCCAGGGAAAAGGCAAAGGGTTTCATACTGCTACCTCAAACATTACTTTCAGTCAGGCTGTTCGATCATTTACTTTCGATCAGGCCGCTCAGTCATTTACTTCCAATCAGGCTGCCAAATCATTTACTTTCGATCATACCAAGTTACGATATCGCTTTCAGCATCAAATCGTTGGTCTCGTCGTATTCGAACTTCTCGCCGATCTCCTGCTTCAGGAAATTGTTCATCTTTGTGTTGTGGGCGATGGCGTTGTCCAAAGCCGGATTTGTGCCGCCTTTGTAGGCGCCGATGGATATGAGGTCCTCGTTCTCCTTGTACACAGCCATCATGTTGCGGAACATGGAGGCTACTTCCTTCTGCTTGTCGTCCACGATCTCCGTCATCAGGCGGCTGATGCTGTTGAGCACGTCCACGGCGGGATAATGGTTCCTCGCCGCCAGCTTCCGGGAGAGTATGATATGCCCGTCGATGATCCCCCGCACGATATCGGATATGGGTTCGTTGGTGTCGTCCCCCTCCACCAGCACGGTGTATATGCCGGTGATGGAGCCATGCTCGAAGTTGCCGCAGCGCTCCAGTAGCTTTGGCATGGCTGAGTAGATGGAGGGCGTATACCCCCTGGCTACTGGGGCTTCTCCCGTGCTGAGCCCGATCTCCCTCTGGGCCATGGCGAACCTGGTCAGCGAGTCCATCATCAGGAGGACGTGTTTCCCCTGGCTGCAGAAGTACTCCGCGATGGCGGTGGCGGTGAGGGCGCTCTTGTATCGCATCATGGCGGGTTGATCCGAGGTGGCTACCACCAGCACTGAGCGCGCCAGGCCCTCCTCCCCCAGGTCCCTATTCATGAACTCCACCACTTCCCTGCCGCGCTCCCCCACCAGCCCGATGACATTGATGTCGGCTTTCACATTCCGGGCGATCATGCCCATGAGCGTGCTCTTGCCTACGCCGGTGCCGGAGAATATCCCCATCCTCTGCCCCTTGCCTATGGTGAGCAGGGAGTCGATGGACTTGACCCCCATCTCGATGGGCTCGGATATCGGCGGCCTTTCCATGGGGTTTGACGGCTCCCCGTCGATGGAGAATGGTATGCCGTCGTCTTTGATGGGGGGGCCCAGGTCAATGGGGTGGCCCAGGGGGTCTACCGTCCGGCCGATGAGCCCGTCGCTTATCCTTACGGTGAGCTTCTTGCCGGTATTGATGACCGCGCAGCCGTAGCCGATACCATTCATGCTCTCGTAGGGCATCAGGTAGGCCCGGTTGTCGGATATCCCCACGACTTCGGCGATGATGCTGTCCGCCTTGCCTTCCAGATAGATATTGCACACGTCGCCGATGCTGCAGACCAGCCCGGTGGCTTCCACCGTCATCCCCACGATCTTGCTTATCTTGCCCTCGTAGAGGCAAAGGTCGCTGTGGCGCAGTACGCGGTAGTATTTCGCTAAATCTTTCGTGAGTACGGACAAGGGGTCAGTCTCCTTCTTCCTCTGCGGCGACGAATGCGTCCCTGAGCTGCTTGAGCTGTACCGATATGGTGGCGTCGATGACGCCTTCCTCGGTGACTATCCTGAGGCTGTCCGGCGGGGCTTCCCCGGCTTCCACGAAGATGGACTTGTCCTGCTCCGCCATGTTGAGCCTTTCCTTCAGGTAATCCGCCAGGCCTTCCACCTCTTCAGAAACCTCTACGTTGATCCAGGGGGCGTTCCTCACCTCCGAGACCAGCTCTACCGCCATTTCCTCCAGGGCGTGCCTGTCTTCCTGTACCTCCTTGCGGAGTATCCTCTCCGCGATGTCCAGAGCCATGTACTTCAGCTCTTCGCCGTATTCCTTCAGGAAGTCCTGGTGGTTTCTCGCCAGGGTCCCCAGGCCCCGGTCAAGGGCTTCCAGGGCGGCGCCTATGTTCTGCCTTTGGTTGAGCAGCTCGTCCCGGAAGGCTTCCGCCCTGATCTCCTCCATCTGCTCCCGGAGGCCGGCCAGCAGCTCCTCTTCGATCCCTTCGAAGAATTCCTCCTTCGTCATGCGGAGGCGTTCTTTATACAGCCGTATCACTGTATCTTCGGAGAGGTTGTCCTCCGCCCGGCGTATCGTCCGCCGCCGCTCCGTGCCGAGCCTGCGCTCCCCGCCTCCGCCTTCCTGGTCTTCCGCTTCCCCGCCGTCCCCGGCGGGCGCTTCCTCCGGCGCTTCTTCCTCCGGGGGCGGCTCCTCGATGGCTACGTCGGGTATCTCTACCGTGTCGTCTATGTTGATATAGTACCAGGGCGTCTTAAAGATATCAGGCAATGATCTCATCCTCTCCGCCTCTGGATATCACGATTTCGCCCGATTCCTCCAGGCTGCGGATGATATTGACTATCCGCTGCTGGGCTTCCTCTACGTCTTTCAGGCGGACATTGCGGAGATATTCGATATCGGTGAGGATGGTCTCTCTCGCCCGGCGGGAAACGTTGTTAAGCAATATGTCTTTGACGTCCTCGTTGGAGCCCTTGATGGCGATGGCCAGATCCTGGGTATCCACTTCCCGGAGGAAACGCTGGATGGTGATGTCGTCCATGTTGACGATGTCCTCGAAGACGAACATGAGCTTCCGGATATTTTCCGACAGCACGGGGTCTCTCTTATTCAACTCGTCGAAGATGTGCTTCTCCGTGGTGCGGTCGGTGTGGTTCATGATGTCCGCCACGTAGTTGATGCCGCCGATCTCCGTCATGTCTACGGATATGACGTCGGCGAAGCGGTTTTCCAGCACCTGCTCCACGATGTTGACCACGTCGGGGGATACGCTTTCCAGCTTGGCTATGCGCTGTATCACGTCCAGCTGTATCTCCTTCTCCAGGGAAGAAATCACAAAGGACGCCTGGTCTGCCCGGGCGTAGGAGAGGACGAAAGCCACCGTCTGGGGGTGTTCGTTCTGCAGCATCATCATGAGGTTTTTGTTGTTTGCCTTGCGGACGAACTCCAGGGCCCTGACCTGCATGGACTTGGATATGCGCTCCAGGTAGTTGGCCGCGGCGTCCTTGCCGAAAGCCCGCTCCAGCACGTCTCTGGCGTATATGATGCCCCCTTCGGAGATGACCTTCTGGGTGATGCACAGGCCGTAGAAGTCCTCGATGATCTCGGAGAGCTCCTCGGGGGTGAGGCGGTTTAGCTTCGCTACCTCAAGGGACAGGCGCTCGATCTCGTCTTCTTTGAGGTGCTGGTATACGCCGGAAGCGTGGTCGGCGCCCAGGGCGACGATCACCGCCGCTGCCCGGCTGGCGGGCGTAAGTTTAGCTGCTTTTCTGTCCGATGCGGCCATGCTTATGCCTCCCCTTCCTTCAGCCAGTTGCGGAGCAGGTTGGCTGTGATTTCAGGATTCTCTTTGGCGAACTGGCGTATCTCGTCGGTGATGGCGTCGTCCTTCTGGTTGACGGCGGCCAGGGCGGCGTCCGCCAGCTCCTGCTTGTAGCGTTCGATCTCATCCAGCATGGTCTCCTGCTCCTGGCGTACTTCTTCTTCCCGTTCCTCCACCCGCCGGGCTGCCCGCCTGCGCAGGTAAACGAAGATGATGACGATGACCACGATGAGGAGCAGGGCCGCGCCGGCCGCTATGTAGAGCCACAATGGCAGCGTCTGCCACCAGCTCACCACGAGCTCCGGCTCAGGCTCTATGACCGGTATGGGCGGAGGCGGCGGGTTCAGGGCCGAGAGGGCCACGAATTCCGGGGCTACGCCGGCCGCCTTGGATATGATTTCGATGAGCTCGTTTCTCCGGGCTTCGGTAAGGTTCTTCTCGTCCACCACCACGGATACGGTAGCGCTCTTGATGTGGGCGTTGCCCTTCGCCACCTGGGTCTTCAGATAACCGTAGTCATAGTCCCCTTCCCGGTAGTAGTGGAGCTGGCTCCTGGGGTCCGCCGCGCCGTATACCGGGTAGGTGGGGATGTCCGTGTTGTTTTCTTCCCCCACGATGCCCGCCACGGTGTCCACTCCATCCACGATGCCTTCCATCTCGTAGTGGGTGGGGTAGCCGCCCAGGTCTTCGCCGGCTTCGCTGACCTTGTTTAACAGGTCAAACCTTTCCTGCATCATGCTGTCCAGGTCGAGGCTGACCCGGGCCACGACAAATACGCCTTTTTCCCCGTACCAGGGAAGCAGTATGCGCCGGACATTGTACTCGATGGTCTCCTGATAAGACTGCTCAAGCTGCATGGCGCTGAGGGTCTGGGAAAGGGTCGTCTGTACCGTATCCGCGCCGTAGAGCTCCAGTCCGGTGGTGGCGTCCACGACCTTGACATTGCCTTCCTCAAGCTGGGGTACGCTGGCGGCGATGAGGGTCTTGATGGCGCTGACCTGCTCTGGGTAAAGCTCCGTATCTTTGCCAAGGGTAAGCATGACGCCGGCTGTGGCGGGCTGCTGGTCGGTATTGATGAGATCCCACACGCTCTGGCTGGTATCCGGTATGGTCAGGTTGACCACGGCGTTGTCCACCCCGCTGATGCGGCGTAATGTGTCTTGTATACGGTTCTGCAGCTGGAAAATCAGTATCTGCTTCTTGTCCGACTCGGTAGAGGTCATGCCTGTATTGTCGAGGAAGACGTCGTAGGCCAGCGTGGACCTGGGATGCCCCTGGGCGGCGAGCTGCAGGAGCAGATAGTCATACTGGGAGGCGGGCACCAGTATCTGCCCCCGCCTGTCGATCTGGGGAGTGATGCCCAGTTCCCTTATCTTGTCATGCACTTCTATGGATTCCACCGTGTCAAGGCCGGAGTAAAGCACGCGGTAGTCCGAGCCGCGGCCGCTGAGCAGCAGCAGGGATAATACGACCACTGCTAAGATAAATACAGCGGCGCCGATCAGGATGAGCCTTTTTCTGTTCGGTGGGATATTGTCTACGAATATTCGTATTGTCTGTATGGGGTTCCTTTTTTGCTCTACGGGAGTAGCCACGGTTCGCTCACTTTCCAATCTTCCTCATGGATAATGTATCAGGACGCCCTATGGGGTCATCATATCTGGATATTCATGATCTCCTTGTAGGCGGCGATGACACGGGTCGTGATCTGCACCGTGGTCTGGATCATGCTCTCCGCCTTAAGCGTGTTTATCATGATCTCCGACATGTCATCCACATTGCCAAGGGCAAGCTGGTAGGCGTCGTACTGGGAAGCCCTCTGGGTCTCCTCTAATGCGGCTACGGCGTTGCTCAATACATTTTTGAACCCGGACTCCCTGGCCGGCTCCCTCCTCGGGTTCCCGCTTTCCGAAAACTCCATAAGCTTCATAGGTTCGATGGGTACGATAAACATGATTTCATTCACCTCGTCGTTGGCTTTCGTCTGTGCCGTACCATCCCGGTAGCAGTTCTTCGTATTTACCTATTGGCAATTACCATTCGGTATGATTCAATTTTTATTGATTATATTTGATAAATACACGTTCATTCAAAGTTTATTATACCTATTATTGGGGGACAAGTAAAGAGGAATTGGGTAAAAAAGTGTTCAATTTTTAATATCATGGCGGTTTTCTTTTGTTTTTTTCGCCGGTTCCGTTCCAGTTATAGCGTTTACCGGTTCAAAATGGACACTGTACCTACCATATGTGGGGATGGGATCATAGAAAAAGTTCATTATTTTTAGCTTTTAAACAAAAAGAAACAGCCGGTACTTCCCTGTGCCGACTGCCCCTCCGCTTCATGCTGTATGCCGGCCCGCGCGGGGCCAGGTTTACCGGGGCTTTATAAATCTATGGGATATGACTGGGGTATCCGCCTACTTCGCGATGTCCAGCGACTTGCTTATCATCGCCTTGACTACGGACATGGCAGTGAGATTGGCTTCATAAGCGTTGGTCGCCCCCATCAGGTCGATTATCTCCTCCGTGGTGTCCACATTGGGGTACCATACGTATCCGTCGGCGTCGGCGTCGGGATGCTCAGGGTCATAGACAGGCTTGAATACATTGATGCTGTCCACCATGGTCTGCACCTTGACCCCGCCTGTGTGTATCTGATGGTTGTGCCTGATCTTGCATACATGCCGGAACGTCTCCCCAAAGGTGCCCTGCCGGAATGGCTTCTCTTCGAAGACCACCTGCTTCCGGTTGTAGGGGCCGCCCCCGGGCGTCCTCGTAGTCCTGGCGTTAGATATATTCTGCAGGATCACATCCGAACGGTAACGCTCGGCGGTAAGGGCTGAGCCCACGATGTCCAATGAATGTAAAAATGCCACTTGTATGGTTCCCCCTCGCGTCAGGCTTTATGGAGCGATTATCACTTCGGCGCGTTACTCAGCACATAGTTGTGGTTGTTGACTTCGCTCTTTATCTTGTCCAGGAGCATGGAGTAGTGGACATAAGCCTTATACAAGCTCAGGCTCTCTACGTCGGAGTCCACATTGTTGCCGTCCGGCCGCACGGTAGTCGTCTCATTATCAATGAGGCGGATGCTCAGGGCCGGCCTGCGCTTGCCCTCCGCGTCCCTGGCCCGGCTCAGGCTTTCGGAGAAGACCAGGCTCTTGGCCTTATAGTTCGGCGTATCGTAGTTGGAAAGATTATGGGTATGCACCTTCTGCTGCAGCCACGCCGCGCTGACGCCAGCTTCCATGGTTCTAAACGCCCTGCTGTCATAAAACATCTCACTTGCCTCTTTCGCTTCTGACTACGCCCGCTTCCTCTAGCTAATCAGTCATACTAACCGATGTGCACATGCTGCTGGGCCGGGGCCTGGGTCTGCATGCGCATGGATTTGTCCGCCAATATGTAGGATTCCTTCAAATCGCCGACAATGACGACGATTTCATCAAGCTGTGAAGGGTCTTTCTTGATATTCGTTTGCATTAATATCCAGTTACAATAATCATATAACGAATACAAGTTATTTGCAATATCATAATTGGTGTCCAGGGAATTTTTTAAGTAGTTGACTATTTTCTGGGTTTTTTGCAGTATCCTGTTGATTTCGGCTATGTCCAGCGGATCCTGCTCGAAAGCCTTCTTGACGAGAAATATCTCTTTCAGTATGCCGTCATACAGCATGGTCAGCATCTCCGCCTGGGTCATGGTCATGACCGACTGCTGCTTGTACGCCTCATATGAGTGCTGCTTAATCATGCTAATCCCCTCCGGTCCGCTTTATTCCATGCCCATGCCGAGGACCATGTTCTGATAGATCCATTCGCTCTGGGCTTGGTACCTGGCCAGTATCTGCTCCATGGTGTTGAACTTCTGCCAGTAGCGGGCCCTTTCCTTCTCATACCTTTCCCAGAGGTCCTTCAGCCTTTCGTTTATCTCGTTGATGGACGTGTTGAGGATGTTGCTCTTGTCCGTGACGGAGTTTTCCACGCCTGCTAACGCTACCAGGGAACCGGGATTCGCCAGGCTGACCCGGGCCGCGCCGTCCATGAGGCCGCCCATTTGCTTCGCCAGCCCGTTGAGGGGATCCATGAAAAGGTTCTCCACGGACATGGGGTCGTTGAGCAGGGCTGCCCTCAGCTTGTCTTCATCCAGGAAGAGGATGCCCGGCTGCTTATAGTCCGAAGCCTCTATGCCGATATCGTAGAGGGCATAGTTTGAGGATAAGGGCTTCGTGTACAAGGTAGAGAAGAGATTATTGAGGAGATTGGTGACCTCCATATCGTTGCGGATGAGCCCTGTCTTGGCGTTCTGCTCCCAGAGCTCGATATCCCGGTCGGACATCTCCTTCTTCTGCTCGTCGGTGAGGGGGGCGTAATCCCGGAAAAGAGCCTCTTCCCGGACATAGCCGTAGAGCTTGCGTATCATGTCGTTGTAGTCTTCCACGAAGGACTTGAAGGCGCCGACTACGGCTTCCGTATCCCGTTCGGTAGTGATGACTGTTTCATCGTAGATATACGGGTCGGCTGTCGTGCCTGTGCCGCCCAGTATGGAGCTGGTCGAAGTCAGCTGCATGGTGACGCCGTCTATCTCGAAGGTAT
This sequence comes from Clostridiales bacterium, assembly GCA_009782505.1. GTDB lineage: Bacteria > Bacillota > Peptococcia > DRI-13 > UBA5745 > WRMS01. The sequence goes on along the minus strand of WRIW01000007.1, from coordinate 13,606 downwards.
TGCTGGAACGCGAGGTCTCTATGCCGTTGACGATGATCTGAGCGTCCTTGCCTGCTGTGAACAAGGCGTCGTCGACCAGGCTTCCGGCGTCCGCGGTGTATACGAGGGAGTCCAGCCCGCCCAGGAGGGCGCCAAGGGCGTTGCGTATCAGCGCCGCCGGGTCTGTATTGGAATCCGCCAGATTGAGGTTTGTGCTGACTACGCCGTCCGTAGTCGCCGTCAGGGTCAGCCGCCCGCCGGAGAATCCGATTTCCGCGTGATCCATGATCCCGGCAAAGAGCAGTGGGTAAGTATCGCTAAGCGTTCCCAACTCTCCCACTGTGCCTGGGATGACGATTCCGGGGAAGTTCGTCTCTAAAATGTTCACTAAATCATCGAGCTGATAAATATCCTCCACCAGAGTTCCGGCGGTGGCCAGATTATCCTTCGCCACGTTATTCAGCCCCAGGGCCAGGGCGATATCCGTCTTGATGCCGGCTTGGTATGACGTGGAGTTTGTGGTATTGACGTCTGTGTGAGCGAATTTCACCAGGGAGCCGTCCCGGATGATCAGCCGCCCGCCCGCATTGTCGAATTCGATATTGGCGTCGCCGCCCGGGATATCGCCTACCGTGCCGAAACTCGATTTCAGCCAGTTGTTCAGGTTATTGAGCATCGTTTCGCCGTTTACGCCATTAACTCCGGCGGATAATGTGTAAGTATGGTCCTCGCCGTTTACATTGATGGTAAACTTTGCGCCGCTGGAAAAATTGGACGTCGTGGGGTTAATGTAGCTCCCGCTGATCCCCTTCGTCGTAAGCAGCTGGCTGACGGCGGTATTGCTGGGGTTAAACATGGAGTCGCCGTCGGAATCTTTGAAGATGGCGCCCAGGAGGTCGCCTTCCTTCTGGCTGATATCGATCTTGCCCTGGCTTCCCGTGGCATTGGCGGTGAGCTTGAACTGCCCGCTAAGGGAAGAGTAGGACATGGTCACCCCGGCTGTGCTGGAGTTGACCTTGTTGATCATGGCGCCGATGGTGTCGTCCTTCGTGAAGCTGAAGTCCACGCCGTTGATGGTGAAGGCGAACCGTTCCCCCATGAGCCCTTCCAGATTGCCGATTTGCGAAGAGGTGTTCAGCCGGGTGGACGCCCCGGCGGATATGCCCAGCTTATTCGCTTCCGTACCGTATAGGGTCAATGTATGGCCGTTTAAGCCGCCAAACTCCAGTCCACCGTCGGTTCTCAGTTCAAGCTGAATCTTATTTCCATCGACAACATTGACATTGATGTAGTTACCGAAGGCTTTATCCAGCTCATTCTGCAGGCTTTCCTGCACGCCGGCGACCGTGCTGTTGGCCGGGTTTAATGTTATTTGCTTATCTACGCCGTCAAGATTGACTGTGAAGGTCACGCCGGCGCCGGGATTGATCATATTGCCGGCGCTAAGGCTTTGGCCGGATCCCGCCGCGGAAGAGGTCTGCCCAGCGTTGAGGCCAGTCATCCGGTAAGCCAGGCTTGTGGTGGCGTTACCAACGCGGATAAGGTCTCCCGATTCGCTGAAGAATTTTAGCTGCCCATTTACAATAGTCGCAACCGTATCTGTCGTTTCAAGAGTTGTAGGATGCTCATACGCAACCAGAGCCTCATTGATTTTAGCCACCATATCCTCTTGAGTAGTTACCCCGTTCAGGTTAACGACTACGTTTTGATTGTTGATCATGAGGTTTAGGCTATTATTAAAGTCATTGAGGACTGTCGTGCTGATATCTTTCCCCGTGATCGTATCCCCGGCGCCCACGGACGCCTGCGAGCTGAGCGAGGCAGCCGCGGCTAATTGCTTTACGGCAACGCTCATATCCCCCACGATGGCGTTGGCCGAGGTGCTGAGCACCTTCAGCGCGGCGCTGCCGGAAGTCCCCGCCGTCACCGAGGAAGACTTCATGTTGAAAAACTTGCTGTTGGCGAAGTTGTTCAAAGGCGAGGCGTCGAATGCGGGATTGAAGTACTTGTTCCGCACGTTGTTGATGGAGTTGATGATATCCCGATAGATCTCCTGCCTCCAAAGAGCCTGCTGCTTCAATGCCAGCTGGGTGTTGATTTTCTTCTGGGTGCCGGCCATCATCGTCTTGACCATGTTCTCCGTATCCAGACCGGAGACCATGCCGGACAAGCCTTTGTTCGTATAGGCCGCCACGCTGAAATAATTGGAGTTGATGTTGTTTGTAGCCATAATGATATCCTCCTAAACCTCTTTCCCCTGCCATCCCGGCATGGGCGCCGACCCGGTCTGGGTATACCGCTGATACTTCCCCGCCACCGAATCCGAGCGGTTGTTGATTTCCTTGATCTTCTCCAGCGCCTGCTCCCTCTCGTAGGCTATCCGCTGCCGGATCAGCCCGTCGTTTTGCAGTATCCTGTTCGCCACCGCCTTCACGCCCATGGAAGCGTCAAATAGCTTGCCTAAGTCCGGTGAAAGCTGGCCGCGGTCACATTCATGGTTCACGGCGGACAGGGCCATGGGCCCTTCCTGCTGGACAAGCCGGTTCAGCCTGCCGTCCAGCTCCTCTATCTTCTTGATGAGGCTCGCCCCCCGCTCCAGGCAGTCTTCCATCTCCTCCGTGGGAAGCAGGGGCAGCTCTTCCATCTCTCTTTCATAGTGCAGAAAGTAGACCCGTTTTTGCTCCAACAAGTCCAGCATCTGCTCAAGTTCCCTCATCGTCGTGTCCTTTCAGCCTGGAGGCCATGCCCCGTATGCCGGCTGCGGGGGCCGCCGACGCGGCCTGCTTGTTGTACTGTATGGTCTGGTACAATTCTTTGCGCCAGATCTTGCATCCTGCCGGCGCCTGGAAGCCCAGCCTGACCTGGTTGGCGTTGAGCTCCGTCACGATGATCTCCACGGGCTCGTCGAGGCCTTCCATCTCGAGGATAAGGGATTCATTTGGCTTTCGGGATAATATCAGCATGTGCCTTCAGCCTCCGTGACCAGAGGATGCCGCACGGGGTAGTCGCCTTCCAGTATCACCTGCGCGCCGAATCCTGTCTTCCAGTTGATGAGCACGGGGCTCTTCAGGTTGATGGTGGATTTTTGAAATTCCTCATGGATGACGGCGATGAGCCAGCACTCATGCTCCCCTTCGCCGATGACCTTATCCAGCTCCGGGGGCAGCCCGGGCTCGTATGCCGCCGACAATACCCGCGCGCTCACCAGTACGAAGCACAGGTCGGGTTCCTCCAGGGACTGGAGCCAGGCGACGTCTTCGCCGGCGTCCGGGTCATGGAGCACGGCGTACCGCGTGTAATCGTCAAAGCCGAAGACCGGCTGACGGAAATTCAACATCTGCCTGGTCTCGACCTCGATCTCGCCGAAGTCTCTTGTCTGATATTTCATGCCCTTATCCTAGCTCGCTTCCTCGTACTCGGGGTCCGCGCTGGGCGGGATGTACATCGGCCTGCCCATGTACTCGATATGCACCTTGGGCTGCTGCAGGATGTTCATCCTCACGCTGCCGGGCACATAGTTCATGATGTCCCGCATGATTTGCCAGTCGTAGTTCAGCTCCCCCGGCTGGACGCTGATCCTGAATTCGCTGGGAATCCATGATATCTCCGACCCGGGATTGGGGATAAACGCCATGTAGGTGACCGGCTGCTCCAGCATCTTCTGCTCGATGATCTGGCTGATATTGACGCCGATATCGATGCGCGACAATGAGTTGCCCGTCTCCACATGATCCCTGGTGGCGCGGCTGATGGATTCCGCGCCCTTGTCGGAAAACAGCTTGTAGAAGTCGCTGCTGTTGTTCTGGCCCAGGGATCTCCTGGCCTTGTAGGTGTCCACCAGCAGCTGGGTGTTTCTCGACCTCATCTCCATCTTAGCCTGCTGGGTCTTCACCTTGGCTTTCGGGATGAAGTCCTGGTTGTACTCCAACCGGGCCCTTTCGATCTCAAGCTCATACTTGACCGGCGTGGTAGAGATTTGCAATAACTGCGTGATCATGTCCTTTTCTCCCCTTTGGCAATCAAATTAAGACTCCATTCTTAACTTTCATCCAGTTTATCGGATGAAATCCATAAGGGACAGCGGCAGTATCCGGCTGCCCATTTGCAGTATAGCCTTCAGTACATAGTCGTTCATCATCTGGTTGGTGGCTTCCTCGGCGTCGTCCACGCCCATCATATCGTAGATCTTCGCCGTATGCTGGTCGATCTTGTCCTCCAGGCGCTTCTCCGTGTCCCAGAGGTACTGGGTCTTGACGCCGATGTCCGTCAGGTTCCTGCGGAAGACGTCCATGAGTTTGATGAGCTTGTTGTCCCACAGCTCCAGCTCTTCCAGGTCGTAGTTGTCGATGTTCTTCATGACATTGAGGATGACGTTGTAAACATTGTTGCTGACGCCGTCGTCGTCCACGCCGAAGCCAAACACCTCGGGCCCCGAGTAGGACACCTTGAAGGCGGTATCCGACACGATGCGGGGGCCGTTCATCTTGATGCCCAGGTCGATGTCGAAGTAGAGCTCCTTGTCCATGGGCACCAGGGTCGTGGGGATGAGCATGCCCTTGTCCCCCCGCCTGAGGATGGGGTCGTTTGTGACGGGATCCAGCAGAGGCTGCCGTTCGCCTGTCACCGGGTCGAAGATATAGTCCCCGTTCGCGTCCTTCAGGTACTCCAGCTCATAGTCCACGCCATTGTCGTAGACGATTTTCCCGCTGTCGGGATGGACGGACATCTTGTCGAAGTCGATGCCGTTATACAGAAGCTTCCCTGTGGCGTCGTCCACGGAAAACGGGGCGATGAACCCGTTGGTGCCGCCGAAGGAGAACTTGTTGCCATACTTGGCGTTGGCGTGCTGGACGATCTCGTCCATCATGGCCCTGATCTCCTGGGCGATGATCTTCCTGCCTTCGTCGCTGGTGGGGTCGTTTTTCGCCTTGACCACCTTCTGCTCATGGATGATCATGATCAGCGTGTTGATGGAGGTAAGGGCGTCCTCCGCGATCCTCAGCTCGTCGTTGGCTTCCTTCGTGTTTTCCAGCTGCTTCTCCGCCTTGTACCTGTCCATGCGGGAGCGGAGCACCCGGGCGCCGGCGGAGACGTCGTCGGAAAGCTTCGTAAAACGGTTGCCGGAAGCGATCCTCTGGTTGGTCTCCATGTATTTGCCCTGGGCTTTGTGGAAATATTTTAAATAGTTTCTGGCTACTGCCCGATCCGCGACTCTCATCTTTCTATACCCTCCATCGTGCGTGATTATGGTTACCCGTGCCCATCGTGGGAAACCGTGGTTATGTTTTAGCCTTTATGCCTTAGCGCCCTACGAGGCCCATGCGGTTGACGATGACGTCGATCATCTCGTCCAGGGTGGTGATCAGCCGGGCGGCGGCATTGTAGGACTTCTGGAAAATCAGCATGTTTGCCGTCTCCTCATCCCGGTTGACGCCGGACACCTCGTCCCGGCGGTCAAGGAAGTCGTCCGCCATCATAGCCGTGGACTCGAAGCGCGCTTCCTGGTACTTGATCTGGGAAGCCAGCTTGGTGACGTAGTCCGCCACGTAGTCCTCGAAGGTGCCTGTAAATGTACTGCTGGGTGAGATGAACTTCTGCTCCTTCGAAGTCATCCCTACGCATATCTGCAGGGCGTAGTTGTCGATGTTTTCATTCTTATCGTAAATGAAGTAACCCGGGCCGTTTTTCTCCCACTCGTCGCTGATATTGATGTTGGCCGCAGTGACTTTGCCCTCCGGGTAGACGACATAATGTATCTCTTCCACGCCGTCGGAGTTAATGAACTTCTCCTCCACCCGGGCGCCGATGAGGTTCTTGTAAATGACGTTGCCGTCCGCATCCGTGAGGGGCTCGCTATTGTACGGCTCGTCCGGGTTTGCGGGCTTCCTCACCTCCGGGATGATGTTGTTCACCAGGTTGGCGAAAGCCTGGGCCATGGTGTCCAGCTTGTCCCGGTAGAAGGGTATGCCCTCCTGTATGGTCTCGTAGGGATTCTGCAGGTTGATACCTCTGCCGTTGAGGAAGTCCCTGTTCGCCTTGAGGCTGCCGCTCCCTTCGGCAAACTTCACGTCCTTGCCCGTGTCGTTCCACACGATGTCTATCGTCTTGTCGGCCCGCTTATCCAGGCGGATGGCCAGGTAGTCCTTGCCGTCCACCGCGCGCCTGTCGCCAAAGTCCACGTTGACCATGCCGTTTGCCAGAGTAGTCACGTTGATGTCGCCGAAGCCCGCCAGCTCGTCCAGGAGCATGTTGCGCTTATCCAGGAGCTCATTGGGGCGGAAGTACTCGTTGTTGGGGTCCGCCATGATCGTGGTATCCCGGCTGATGAGGTAGTTGTAGTGGGCGATTTCATTAAATATCTCGTTGACCCTGTCCACATCCAGGCTCACGTCAAATATCTGGGCGTCGGCTACGCTGTCCAGCTTGGCGTCCAGCTGCTGCATGACCTTGGTGAAGTTGCGGAATGCAGCCAGGACTATGTTTGCCTGGGACTCCAGGGTCGGCTCATAGGCGTAGTCGTGGAGGGCGCGGTAGATCTGGGCGATGGAGCCAAAGAGGGCGGACTCGTCGGTGATGTCGCCGCCGTCGCCTAAAGCCGCCTGCACGTCCTTCAGTAAGGTAGCCGCCTGGCTGTGGTACGCCGCCTTGCCGTACTCGTCCCGGAAGCGCTTGTCCAGGAATACGTCCCTGATCTGGCTCACCCCCAAGGCTTCTATGCCCTGGCCCATGACGCCGATCTTGCTCCCGGAGACCCGCATGGCGTAAGCCGACGGCACGATGGAAGCCACATCCAGCCTCTGCCGGGTATAGCCGGGCGTATCTACATTGGACAAGTTGTTTGCCACGATGTCGATGGCCTTCTGGTTGACCTCGATGGCGCGTTTGCCTGTCTCAAACCCCATAAATGTCGGGCGTAATAAACTCATTTAAATCCCCCTGTCAATACTTCTTGTCAAAGGATGACGTCCCTTGGAATTTCGCGCCGCTTCCCTGGACGGGCTTGTATACGCCCTGGCGCTCGTTCTGCTCCTTGCCTGTGGCCAGGGATTCGATTATCTGCAGGTTCATCCTGGCGATCTCCAGCGCGCTGTCGTTCTGAAAGCGTATATCTTCCAGGGTCTGCCTCAGCTCCCCCGCCTGCCTTGCCAGGGACTCCTTGTCCGGGCCGTCGTCCAGCAGCTTCAGTATCTCATCGGCGGACAGATTGTGGTAGCCCGCCTTCTCCTGGGCTTCCAGCCGCAGCTTCTCCAGGCTTTCCAGCTTCATGATGGCTGCTTGCTGGGCCTGTATCATGTTTTCCAGCCGGTCCATGTCGTCGGACAGGAGAGCCTGGCGCTTTTCCTGCTCGAAGCCCAACATAGTCCTGGCCTGGTCGGCGCAGCGCTCGGTAGCCGTGAGGAAATCGGCGAAGCTACTCATCGCCGAAGCCTTCCGCCCTGAGCCGGGCAACGATAGCTCCCGCTATGTCGGCGGCGCTCACCGGGCATGCGTCCCCCGCGTACTGCTCCCTCAGCCGGGCGATGCGCTCCGGGCCGGCCGCCGAGTTCATCTCTTTGAAGAGCGCGGCGGAAAACGCGTTGAGCTTGCCTTTCAACGCGGCGTCGGAGCTTATCTGCACCATGTCGCCGTCGGCGGCGGGCTGCACGATGGGGAATCCCGGGTCTTTCTTCACCGCGGGGATCTGCCCCGCCGTGCCGGGCTTATTGACCGGATATATGTTTTGCAGCTTGATCGGTTCAATCATTTGGGTACACCTCATCCCTTTTGACATACGTCTTAACTTGATTATCGCAGTCAGAAGGATATTTTAAACAGTTTCTGTTGAATAATTTTCAGCTGGTTTTCAGCCTAATTTTCAGCCGCAAGCTGCCCGCAGGCGCCGCCGACGTCCGCGCCCCTCTCCTGCCGGAGTACGGGATTAAGACCCGCCCTCTCCAGCTCCTTGATGAAGCGCTTTTGCTCGCCTTCGCCTGGGCGCGCAAAACCGTGTCCGCCCGGGTTCACGGGGATCAAATTGATGTTGCAGGACATGCCTTTGAGCATCCGCCCCAGCTTCTCCCCCTCGGCGGCGCCGGTATTGACCCCCTTTATCATGACGTATTCGAAGGTGAAGCGCCTTCCCGAAGCGGCTTGGTAATCCCGGCAGGCAGCCATGAGCTCTGCTAAGGGATGGCGGCGGTTCACCGGCATCAGGCGGCTGCGGGTCTCGTCGTCCGCGGCGTGGAGGGACACCGCCAGCCCCGCGTCCAGCCCCCAGCCCGCCATGGCGCGTATGCCATCCGGCAGCCCGCAGGTGGATACGGTGAAACGCCTTGCGCCGATGTTAAGACCCAGAGGGTGGTTCAGGATCAAAATGCTCCTTTTTACGGCTTCCGGATTCAGCAGCGGCTCCCCCATACCCATATAGACCAGGTTGTGGATATCGGCTTGCTCGATAGCCGCTATGTCCAATACCTGCCCTACGATTTCCCCCGCCGTGAGGTTCCGCTTGAAGCCCATGCCCGCCGTGGCGCAGAAGGCGCAGCCCATGGCGCAGCCGGCTTGGGTAGACAGGCAGATCGTATGCCGTATGTGGCCCGTCTCTTCCCGATGGCTCATTAGCACGGATTCGATGCGGACGCCGTCTTCCAGGGCGAAGAGATACTTCTTCGTGCCGTCGGCGCTTACCCGGCGGCGGATCAGTTCGCTCCTGACCAGTGGGTAGTCCGCGTCAAGCCTGTCCCGTAATGATTTGCTAATATTTGTCATCTGATCGAAGTCGGAGACCTTCTCCCGATGTATCCAGGCAAATATCTGTCTGCCCCTATACGCCGGTTCGGACAGGCTCTTCATAAGCTCCGCCAGCTCTTCCGGAAGGGCGCCGCGAATATCCCTGCCCGGCGCAGCCGCAAAACCTTCGCCGGCGTTGTTGCCCAGTGCATTTGGGAAGCCTTCGCCGGCATCCTTCGCTGACGATGCCGTAAAACCTTCGTCGGCATCCTTCGCTGCCGCCTTTGGAAGCCGCTCCTCCACGATTCCTTAGCCCTCCCTTTCGATGACTGCCATATAGAAGCCCTCCAGCCCATGGATGAAGGGCAGGAACTGTATATCCCAGTCCTTAGCCGGGTCCGGCAGCAGCCCCCGGTTCTCTTCCCGCACGACGGGGAGAGAGAGCCTGCCTTTTCGGTATCCCGGATTCGCCGCCAATGCCTTCTCCACCAGGAGGCGGTTTTCCTCCGGCTCTGTGGTGCATGTGCTGTACAGGAGCCTGCCCCCCGGCGCCAGCAGCGTTAGCGCGTTGCGCAGGATGCTTTCCTGGACCTCCGCCAAGCGCCCGACGTCCCCCGGCTCCCTGTGCCAGCGGGCGTCGGCGCGGCGGCGCAGCACGCCCAGACCCGAGCAGGGGGCGTCCACCAGTATCCGGTCATATGGAGCCGCGCTCCCGCCGTATCCCGCGCCGCCCGCCGGTATAGCGGGCAACCCGGCTGCCCCCTCCGGGGCTCCCGCCGCGTCCCTGCATACCGCATCAATGATTTGTATACCCAGGCGCCGCTGGTTCTCTTTGACCAGCTCCACCCGATGGGGATGGACGTCCCAGGCGTCTATCACGCCCCGGTCCCCCATGAGCTGCGCCAGATGGGTAGTCTTGCCACCGGGAGCGGCGCAGGCGTCAAGCGCCCTCTGCCCGGGCTTTGGATCCAAGCCGTGGGCAGGCAGCATGGAGCTTTCATCCTGCACGGTACACAAGCCCAGCCGAAAGGACTCCAGGCTCCTGACCCCCGGGCCTTCCAGCAGCGCGACGGCTTCCGGCGCGTATCTGCCGGCTTCCGTCCGGCAGCCCTCCGCCCTCAGGCGCCCCTCCAGTTCATCGGGAGACGCCCTTAGGGTATTTGCCCTCAGCCATAAGCCGGGTGGTTCATTATTATACCGGCAGAAAGCTTCCGTCTGTGGGAAGCCGTACCGATCCAGCCATCTCTCGATCATCCAGAGAGGGTGGGAATGTTTTACAGACAGGTAGGCTGCCGGGTCCGCGTGCTCATCCGGCCAGAGGATCCCCTCTTTCTCCCGGAGCAAGCCCCGCATCACGCCGTTGACCAGGGAGGCGACGCCGCTGTGGAAGCGCTTCCGCGCCAGCTCCACCGTCTCGTATGTCGCCGCCCGGGCGGGTATCCTGTCCAGATATATGAGCTGATAAAGCCCCAGGCGCAGTATGATCCTGGGGCCTGTTTTCAGGCTGTGTAGTTTTTGCACCCGCCGGTCGATGAGCCAGTCCAGTGTGAGCCTGCGCTTGACCGAGCCCATGACCAGCTCTGTGACCAGGGCTTTGTCCTCCCGGGGCAGCGCCGCTCCGGGCCCTTCCAGGTAATCGTCCAGGGCCAGGTTGGCGAAGCCGCCTTCTTCGATACGGGCCAGCACCTCGTACGCGCCCCCCCGGGCGTCGCCGGGGGCTGTAGCGGTCGCGGCTGCTTTGACCGCTTTCGCTGTGCCTGCTGCAGATGAGACTCCCGCAGCTTTGGCTGCCCCAGCCGCTTTCGATTTGCCTGCTGCCTTGGCTGTACCGGTTACCTTGGCTGCGCCGGTAGCCTTCGCTGTGCCTGCTGCCTTGGCAACGCCAGCCGCTTTCGCTGCTCCGCGCCTGACGCCCATCAGCGTCGTCTCCTGCCGGACAAGGCTAACAGCCTCATCAGTTGCAGCAAGCTTACCGCCAGAGAAGCCACATAGGTCAAGGCTGCCGCCGACAGGACCTTCCTCGCCATGGGGTACTCTTCCTCAGTCACATATCCCCCTCCGCCTAAGGCGCTCAGGGCGCGCCGGGAAGCGTTAAATTCTACCGGCAAGGTGACCAGCTGAAAAATCACCACAGCGGTGAAAAGATATATCCCGATCTGGGTCAGCGAATAAGAGCCCAGGATCAAGCCGATGAAAAATAAGGGCAACGCCACTGTCGAAGAAGCCCGCGCCCCCGGCGCCAGCAGGCTCCGGAAGGACAAGGGTATATAGCTCTCGCTATGCTGGATGGCGTGGCCCGTCTCATGGGCGGCGATGGCGACCGCCGCCACAGACGTGCCGCTGTAGACCCCGGGGGACAGGACGATCTTCCTCTGCCTGGGGTCATAGTGATCCGTGAGCTGGCCCTGGCCCATCACCACCTCGACGCCATCTACCCCGCTGTCCTGAAGCAAGGCTTGGGCTATCCGCATCCCGGCGTATCCGGACTCGGACTCCTCTCGGGAGTAGTGCTGATAAGCGCTCTTCATCTTCGCTTGCGCGATCATGGCCAGGATCAGGCCCGGTAGCAGCAGTATATACGTAGGGTCAAGATACATCTCCGCTCCCCTTTCTCGGATTCCGCCGTACCGGCTGGCGTTACCCGCACCGATCTTCAGCCGGGCTTGTCGATTTTCCCACGCCAGATTCCGGCCGGGCCAGCCTACGCTGCCCGCGTCGGCTTCCGTACATCAGCTTTCGCCGTCTTCGCTCGACTGCGGCTGGAAGCGCCCCCCGGCTTCCGCCCGGCTTCCGTTCAGCCAGGACCAGCCGTCCATGGGCTTCTTACCCGCGGGCTGCACTTTGGTGAGCACGATGTAGCCTTCCCCGGCGGCTACCGCCGGCCCGGCGCGGCGTATGAGGCCCACTATCTCCCCAGCCTGGCCGGTCCCGCTTTCCAGCGCCGCCGTCTCCTCCGCCGTGGGGAACCGGGCGGCAAGTATCTTTAGCTCTTTGCCGTCATATACAGCCGCAGCCCCGGGCGAAGGCGAGAAGGCCCTGATCTGGTTTCGGATGGCTTCGGCAGGCTTAGTCCAGTCGATGATCTCATGCCGCCGCCCTAACCGCTCCACATAAGAGGCGCCCTCCGCCGGCTGGGCCTGGGGTTTCAGCCCTCCGCCCGCCCACAGGGGAAGCGCTTCCAGTAGAAGCCGGGCCCCTAAGTCTGACAAGGCTTGATAAAGCCCGCCAAAATCCATATCCGCCGGGATGGGAAGCTTTTCGCTTAGAAGGATCGGGCCGGTATCCAGCCCTTCGTCCATCTTCATGATGGTCACGCCGGTCTCGGCGCCGCCGTCCAGCAGCACCTGCTGTATGGGCGCCGCGCCCCGGTAAGCCGGCAGCAGAGACGCGTGGACATTGAGGCAGCCCAGGGGGGCGGCTTCCAGCATGGCAGCCGGGAGCAGCCTCCCGTAAGCGGCGACGACGATGACTTCCGGGGAAGCCTCCGCGACCATTTTCAAGGTAAGGGGGTCCTTCAGCCCGTCCGGTTGAAATATCGGTATCCCTTTGTCCCCGGCATAAGCCTTCACCGGGGAGAAAGCGGGCTTGCCGCCCCTACCCTTCGGCCTGTCCGGCTGGGTGATCACCAGGGGCAGCTCATGCCCCGCGTCATATAAAGCTTTCAATGCCGTAGCCGCCAGCTCCGGCGTCCCCATAAATACGATCCGCATCAGGCTTCACCCCCCTGACTGTTCTCCCCGGAAGCCCCCCGGCCGCCTTCCTTGCCCTCCGAGGGCTCTTTATCACCGTCTTCTTCCGTATGGAAGGATACCGCCCTGTCCCGAAACAATACCCCCTCCAGGTGGTCGTATTCATGCTGGATGACCCGGGCCAGGTATCCCTCCGCCTTAAGCTCGCAGCGGTTTTCTTCCCTGTCCGTATAGCTCAGCTTCATCTTTGCCGCCCGGGGGATGAGCCCCTCCAGCCCCGGCGTGCTGAGGCAGCCTTCCCAGCCTTCTTCGCTGCCCTCAAAATCCGTCAGCTCCGGGTTGATGATCTCCAGGTAAAGCTCTTCGTCCTTAAGCTCCACGACGAAAGCCCGCTTCGATATGCCGATCTGGGGCGCCGCGAGCCCCACGCCCCTCTCCGTCGCCCTTAATGTATCCCGGAGATTGTCCAGCAAGCGGATGGCGGCGTCGTTCACCTTGGTGATGGGCTTGGCTTTATCCCTCAGGACGGGGCTGCCTTCCCTTACGATTTGGTATACTGCCAATACTATCGCTCCTATTCTTTATCAAAACTAACGCGTTTCGCGGATTATTTACACTATTTATTATACCGCTTCGCCCGGTTGATTTCCAGTGGGAATCAGGACAACAGCACAACGGTCTCCACATGGGCCGTCTGGGGGAACATATCCACCGGCTGGATGAGCCTGATGCGGTAACCGCCGCCGCGGCTCAGCAGCTCCAGGTCCCTGGCAAGGGTCGCCGGGTCGCAGGAGATATAGAGTACCTTCTCAGGCCGCAGGGTCAGTATCGTGTCGATCACGGCGGGCTTCACCCCCTTTGCCGGGGGATCCAGCACAATCAGATCCGGGACGCCGCCGGAAGCCAGCTCCGGCATGAGGGTTTCCGCCGCCCCCGTCAGGAAGCGGGCGTTGCCCGCTCCATTGAGACGGGCGTTGAGCCGGGCGTCCCGGACGGAGGCTTCGCTCACGTCCACCCCCAGCACGGCGCCGGCTTGCCGGGCCAAGTATAGGCTCAAGGTACCCGATCCGCAGTAGACGTCCCAGACGAGCTTTCCCGCCAGGGGGGCGCAGGCCCTCACCGCTGCATTATACAAAGCTTCAGCCTGGAGGGTATTGACCTGAAAGAATGCTTCCGGGCTTATCTGGTATCGGAGCCGCGCGGCGACTTCGGTGGTTTTGGTAGCTTCA
>WRIW01000006.1 GCA_009782505.1 Clostridiales bacterium | reverse complement strand
GGCGACCCGCGTACGGCTTACGACCTGGGCGGGGGGCAGATCGTGTATGAAGACCAGAGCGGCAGCCTAGTGGCGAAGAATCCTCAAAACATGCTGGTCGTCGGCGGGGGCGGGCCCCTGACCCTCACCAGCGTCTACGACGCGACGAAACCCGTGACCATGACCCGGGCAGCGGGATTCGAAAAGGCATTGTTCAACATCGTTCCCGGCGGAGATCTCATCCTCGAAAACATCATCATCGACGGCGGGGCGGAGTCGAACGTACGTTCGACAGCTCTCTTCGCCGCTTTCGCCCTGCCGGAGGAAGCCACCATCATCGCGGTCGTCGGCGGCGGCATTGGCGAGAAGGAGGCGGCTTTCCGGTTGCGGAACGGCGCTGTACTCCAGCACAACGCGGTCACCGGCAACGGTGGCGCCATCCACATGACCGGCGATACCGCCTGGGTATACGTCGAAGGAGGCCTGATCAAGGGCAACACCGCCACGGGTCACGGAGGCGCCATCTATATGACAGGCGGCACACTGGAGGTGTCCGGGGGGCTCATCACCGGCAACCTGGCCGGGCAAGACAGGCTGCCCCCCGTGGGGGACGCATTGATCGGCGAACGTAACCATCACGGGGACGCGATATACTACGGCGGCGGGCGCCTGCATGTCCTGTCGAAACCCGGCATAGGGGCGGACGAGGGGGACAACGGCGTCTATCTGGCGGTACCGAACGCAGCCTTCAACTACATTTACCAGTATGGCGACCTTTTAGCCGGTTCCAATATTAACATCGAGGATAAAGTGAACGCCAGAGCCGATGATAAGATCGTCGAGAAAATAGGCGGGACGGCCAATCTCGTCACTGAGGCTGTGGTCAACTTCAGTGAATCAGGTTACTACCGATGGACGCCTGGGGGTAAGCTCAAGGTGTTGCCCTTTGGCTTAAGTGAGTACAAGCTTGTTAACGCCGCCCACTTGTATGTGGCGTCGTATGGCATCGATACGAATCCGGGTACGATCGACTATCCGTTTAAAACCATTGAGACTGCGTTCCGTTTAGCCGGAGTAGGCATTCCTACCTACGTACACGTTATGGACAACGGGGTGACCATGAGCGGTACCGCCCGGGTGGCGCCGGGGAAAAACATCACCCTTCAGCGCTGGACGGGGGCGCAGGATTGGGATATACGCGTAGTCAGGGAGTCGCGCTTTACCGGGGCCATGATCGATGTGGCGTCGCCTACTACGGGTTACCTGGTGCCCGGCGGCTTCACGCTGAGGGATATCACCTTAGACGGCGGCAGCTACCGAAACTCCGCGCCGGTTGTGACTATAGCTTCCGGCTCGGAGATGCAGCTGATGAGCGGAGCCATCACGAACAACAATGCTTCCTCTGGCTTAGCGGCGGCGGTATCCGTGGCGCCAAACGCCGGCCTCTATATGCTGGGCGGCTCGGTGAGCGGCAACGAATCCAATACCGCGGCTATCCTGCTGGCTGATAGAGCGACATTTGTGATGCAAGCTGGTTCCATCAACGAAAACCTCATCACCGGCGCCGGCGGCGGCGCGGTGCTGCTGAGCGGGGCTGCCTCCTCCTTCACCATGACGGGGGGCGAGATATCCCGAAATACGGGCGCGGGTTACGGGGTGCACTATACAGCAGGCAAGTTCACTGTGGCGGGGGACGCCAGGGTGGAGAGCGGCCGCACCAGGCATGGCGTGTATATGGGCGCAAGCCAGGTGATGTATGTGGAAGGCGACCTGAGCCGAAGCGCTTATCTCGAGGTGTCTGGTAAGGCCGGCGCGGTGAAAGGCACGGAGATTGCCGTTAAGCAAAGCGGCGCTCCGGTAAGTATGAGCGAGAGCCGCCGCTTCTATTGGGAGCCGCGCAACTATAGCATCATCCCGGATCCCCTGGGTACAAAGCGAGCCTACGTCCTGGACGAGTTCGTCGTCGCCTTCATCGACGTTGTCGCGGACGGAAGGGAAGACCTGGTCACTACGACGAAGCTGACCTTGATCTTCGACGACGACATCGGCGACGAGATAGCCGGGCTGAAGAAGGAGAACATCAGCGTGACGCCGGTCGCGGCAAATACCGAGATCAATTTTGATATAGGGCGCTTGACCAAGGTATCCGGCGTCAGGGGCGTATATGAGCTTGAGCTGCTGGATACCCCGGAGAGCAATGGCTGGCTTGAGGACGATAAGGTTGACGTTAGCGTTAAGTTTACCGGTATTCGGTTTGAACCGGCTCTCATCGAAGATGTGCGACTGCACCGCTTGGATGAGAAGCTTGTACCGGGTAATCAGACGAAGGAGACCTTGAGCAGGCCGACGGACGAGCCATGGGCAACCTGGGCGCGGGATCAGGCTTTCGTGTACGCGGGCTCCGGCATCCTGCGCTACCGTATCGGCTTCACGATACCGGAATCCTACCGCTTGAATACCCTTGAGATACAGGATTTCATCCCAACCGGGCTGGCTTTGGCAAGCCCCATATTATCCGATTGCGTCACGGTCTTCTTCGTTGACGGCGGTATACCGGAATACATCACGGATCGAGGCACACTGATGTTGCGGTACAATGGCGCAGCCGTCAGCTATGTGTTCAATTTATTTGATGCGGTAAACGGGATCGACGTCGCTGAATACAGGGGCATGCAGGTCTACATGGAGATCGACTTCAAGTTAATGGATGAGGCTAACCCTCCCGACCGGGTGCAGAACTATGGGCGTATCCTGGTGAATAATCTTGGCGTCAAGGAAAACGACGAAGTAGAAAGACCCAACGAAGAAGTAAAGACCCTTGAGCAAACTGTATACTACCGGGTGATGTATTATCTGAATAACGGCAAGGTACCCGCAGAGTACCTGCAACCTGTGGCCGACAACTTGAGGCTTGGGGACAGGTTGACTCCTCCCAAAGACGCAGACTACGGCAACGGAAGATATGAGTTTGACGATTGGTATACCAAAGCCTTCCCGCCCGGGCCGAAAGGCGGCGAGGATCGAAAGGATTATCAATGGGACTTCGACGAAAACATCGTCCGGGGCAATATGGCGCTGTATGCCGCCTATGAAGATATCCTGGGCATGAACGCGGCGAAGGAGACTTTCGTCTTCGCGCCGGATTCCAGTGGGGACGGCGAATATGCGTATGGCGTCGATGAGATCATCTTTAGCGAAGCCATCGACCCGGATAAAGGCGTCAAGTACCGCATCGGCTTCACGATATCACAAGCCTTACTCGATGAACTTGATAAAATAGTTAAAGCATCACCAGAGCCGGTATCGCTTGAGCTGCAGGATATCATGCCTCCTGGTTTTAAGCCGATGCTGGATAACGAAACAGGGATAAATACGGAGGATCTGAAGCAGTGCGTTGATGTTACAATCGTTAGCAGCGATGGTACCTCTACCGACGTTACAGCGGAGGGCGTTCTTTCGCTTGAAGACGACCCGCTCAATGGGCCGGATTCCATCATTAGTTTCACCTTTAACGATTATTCCGAGTATCTCCTCGACTATCTATCGAAGTATGTTGGCGGCAAGATGTACATGGAAGTCACGCTAGCTTTAATCGACGATGTTCCAGTAGAAGAGCCGTGGACAGCGGTCAACCGTGGCCGGATACTGGTACTCGTGGATGGCGTTGAGGATGAAACGCTTAGGACGGACGTCGCCACCCCGGAGCAAAGCGTGATGTACGACGTGACGCTAATGCCTGATCCCTTATCCGGATTCGAAACCGGGCTCGAGCCCATCGTGCTACGCGCCCCATATGGCGGCATGACAAATAGGGTAAGCGACCCGAGTTTCGCAGGCTACGTGTTCCTAGGTTGGTACATGAATCCGGAAAATGAAAGATACAGTGTGGGTGATAAACCGCCCGAAGACCGACTTTGGGTACCGGGAGGGAGTAGAGTGATAGGGCCGGTCACCGCATATGCGTTGTGGTATGTAGCACACCCTGTCACGGTACAATACCGAAACCGTAAAGGGGAGGAAATACAGGTCGATGATGTGATATCGGTAGCTGATGGACGGGAATTTACAATCGACCCGCCTCTGATCGATGAGTACACTTATGTAGGCTGGCTGCAGAACGCTGACGAATCCTGGTGGGCGGCAGACCCACCGAAGTCGTTGACAACGACGCCCATTAGTATCAGCGGTGTAGTCGGCGAGCACACCGTGACACTTGTCTACGGGCAGGACAAGGGCGGAAACCCGGACAGGCCCGGCGCGGACGGCAAGGAAGATGTGACGATAACCAGAAACTGGACAACGACGTCAGGCGCTGAGCTGATTCCCCCCAAGACTCAGGTAGAAGTATTTGTTAATATCGAAGACAAATCGAATAACCCATACAGAGCCCCGGGAGGCGATATAAGCGGGTATACATACGTAGGTTACTACAAAGTATCCCCTACGGAAATCAAAGCGGGATCAGGGACGCGTTATGCCGGCGGGCCCTATGAACCTCTGGCTGCCGGCGTCGACCTGTATGTGACCTATGTCTACGAGAAGACCACCGGCGGCGGGAACGGCGGCGGGGATGAGGGAGATGGAGGCGGTGGCGGCGGCTCGGGAGACGGCGGCGGGCCGGTGAACCCGGGGGATGGCGACGGGGACGCCGACGCCGACGGCGATGACGATGGAGACGGCAGCGGACGCCAGGAAGGAAATGAAGGCGGGGAGGTTACCCCTGGCGGCAAGGATAAGGATGTGCCGCCGAACCCCAGCGAGCCCGGCAATATATTGATACCGGCCGCAGACAATGAAGGCTACCTGGAGTACCGGCCCGGAGGCGAGCTCGTAGGCGAGTGGCGCTGGAATGAAGAGACTCGGGAATGGGAATTCACGGCGGCCGAGCCCACGGGCAATCTGCCAGGGACCGGGGATCCGAGCATACCGCTATTCATCTTCCTGGGCAGGCTGAGCGCCATGCTGCTGTGCGCGTTGGGCGTAGCGGCGGTTTTGTGGGCAACGCGGAGAAAGCGCAAGGCTCGCTCGTAAATCAAGGGCTTGCGAATGATGCTTTAGGTATGCCGAGGGCAGCATCACAAAAGTCCTATGGTAAAAGTGTAGCATAAATCACAAAAGTCCTATGTACTTTTGTGATTCATAAAAGCGTGATAAAGTTGCATTGCTGGGTGAAAGCTCTGCGTCAGTCGTCCAGGGCGCCGGCTTTATTTCTAGCGGCGGCGCCGAGGCGGAACACATACTCCCGTATCACGGACTCCTTGCCGCTGTTGTTGTTCAGATAACGGCAGCCGTAGCAATGATAGTCGCTCTCCGTGGGCTGCTCCCGGAGCACCTCGGCGGTGATCAGTATAGGCGTAGACCCTTTATCAAAGGGAAACAGCAGCTTCTGGTTGATCTCCAGCTCGCTTAGGGTCTCGATCATGATGCCCCCGGCGCTGATGTCCCGGAGATAAGCCTGGATAGTCATGGCCTTCATGGTCTCCGGGTTGATCCGGACCTTGTCGTCAAACTCAAGGAGGGTGGCCCTGACGGGGATGTTGGTCTTCACCTTCACGTCCTGGCGGCGCTGAACTGTCCTGACCACGTCGTTTACGTCAAGGACGATATTGTACTGCAGCCCTTCCCGCGCGAAAGTGACATAGTTGCAGTAGAGGTCAAATACCCCGATGAAGTCGTCCATGAAGTGTACGAGGAACTCCTGGTCTTTCTCGCCGAAATTGGCCTCCGCTATGATGTAGACCCTTTCCTCATCTTTCTTATATGTCGCTTTGCCTTCGCAAATAAAGTTATGGTTCAAATCAAAAACGCGGGCTCTGATCGGGATCCCTTCCTCTCCGGTAAAGTCTGGCCGGTTGGGGCCGTATCTCTATGTATTATCCTATTTCTCGAAGTAGAAATCAAGAGCCGGATTACGGGAATTCATCAAAATACTTGCCATTTTCCCCGTCGGGAATTAAAATACTGGTAGATAGCGGATAGTCGGCTTAGCCGCGGGCGTCAAGGGAGCTTACGGCGGCGGTATCCGCGAAGGGGAGTATGGCGCCGCCGCGGCGCGGCGGAATGGAGGGGCTATGGCCTTTCGGGCAGCGGGAATCACAGACGCCGGGTTGGCGCGGAAGGAAAACCAGGATAGCTTACTTGTCCTGCCTCAGCGGATGGTATACGCCGTAGCCGACGGCATGGGCGGCCACGCGGGGGGCAGGCAAGCCAGCGCCATCGCCGTGGAAGCCCTGGAGAGGGAGCTGGGCCGGGATGGCGCCGTGGACGAAGCCAGGGTAGAGAAAGCCCTGGCCGCGGCGGGGGCCGGCATTCTGAAGGAAGCCAAGGAGAAGAGATGGGACGGCATGGGCACCACCCTGGTACTGGCTTTCTGCGTCGGCAGCCGGTGGCATGTCGCTCACATAGGGGACAGCCGGGCGTATGTGATCAACAGCGGCGGCGTCTATGCCCTGACCAGGGATCATAGCCTGGTGGGCGAACTGCTGGCCAGGGGGAGCATAACCCCCGAGGAAGCGAAGACCCATCCCCACCGCAATGTCCTGACCAGGGCCCTTGGGGCGGACGGAGACTACCGGCCTGAGTGGAACGAGGTGGGCGTAGAGGAAGCCGAATACCTGCTCCTGTGCTCGGACGGGTTGTACAACATGGTGGAGCCGGAGAAGATGCGGGACGTCGTGCTGGCCCCCGGGCGGACGCCGGAGGAGAAAGCCGGCGAACTGGTGGAGGAAGCAAACAGGCGGGGCGGCCTGGATAATATAACCGTCATCCTCATCGCTAAGGAGGGCGGTCTATGATACAGCCGGGCACCGTGCTCAACAACCGCTTCCGCATAGAGGAGCTCATCGGCAGCGGCGGCATGTCCCTGATCTATCGAGGGTTTGACCAAAATAAACGCCGGGAAGTCGCCATCAAGATGCTCCGGGAGCAGTACTCCGGAGACCCGGTATTTGTGGCGCGTTTCCGCCGGGAGGGGCAGGCGGTGGCCGGGCTCTCCCATCCAAATATCGTGAAAATCTACTCTGTCTGCCAGGATGAAGACGTCTACTATCTGGTGCTTGAATTAGTAGAAGGCAGCGATTTGAAGCAGGTTCTGCAAGCCAGGGCCAAGCCTTTCGAGCCCAGGGAGATACATCCTATCGTCGCCCAGATATGCGACGCGATTTATTATGCCCACCACAAAAAAATCATCCACAGGGACATCAAGCCCCACAACATCATCGTGAGGCCGGACGGGCAGATCAAGGTGACGGACTTCGGCATAGCCAGGGCGGCAAGCGAGGCTACCGTGACCCATACGGGGAGCATCATGGGTTCCGTGCACTATCTATCCCCCGAGCAGGCGAAAGGGGAGCTGGCGGATCACCGTTCGGACATCTACTCCATCGGCGTACTGCTCTATGAGATGGTCACGGGGAAGCTGCCTTTCGAAGGGGAGTCGCCCATCAGCGTGGCTCTGCAGAAGATACAGCAGGATCCGGCGCCGCCAGGGCAAGCCAACGCCGACGTAGAGGTGCCCGAAGCCCTGGAGCAGGTGATCCTCAAGGCGATGAACAGGAACCCTCAGCGGCGGTATCAGACGGCGCTTCAGCTGAAAGACGATCTGCGGGAGGCGTGCTTTAACAATCGCCTGCTCTATGCCGGCGAGCCGGAGACGGATCCGCAGGAGGATACGCTGAACGGGGATTATCTGGCGGTAGGCAAGGGCGCCAACGGACGCGGCGACGGGGACGGCGGGCAGGAGGAGGATATGGGCGCAGGAGATAGCGGCAGTACCGGGAAAAACAGCGGCAAGCCTGGCGGCAAAGGCGGCTCCGGTAAAAGCGGCGCGGGCAGAAACAGCGGCTCCGGCGGCTCCGGCAAAGGCGGCGCGGGCAGAAACGGCGGCGCAGCCAGCTCCGGCAAGAGCGGCAGGACGATCACGATCAACAAGGAAGGGCAGCGGGCCCTGGGAAGGGCGATCAAGATCACCCTGGGGCTGCTGCTGTTCGCCGCCCTAGCCATAGGCGGCCTGAACCTGGGCAGGTATATATCCGACCTTCTGTACTCGCCCGTGGTCGATGTGGAGATACCCGATATGTTGGGCAAAACGGAAACGGTAGCCCTGCGGCAGCTGGAAAACCTGGGCTTACACGGGCTCGTGGCGGAGGACAGGGTAGCCAGGGACAATATCCCTGCCGGGAGCGTAGCGCTCCAAGACCCGCCGGCTACCACGCCGGTACGGCCGGGCAGTACAGTGCGGCTGACCCTAAGCCGGGGGCAAGCGACATATCCGGCGCCCAATCTGTCCATGCTGACGGAGCAGGGGGCGATCATCGCCTTGAGCAACTCCGGGCTGGTACTGGGCAATGTGGATACCATCAACGACAGCGACACGCCGGAAGGGCACATCATCGCCCAAAACCCCGAGGCGGATACGCAGATGAAGCCTGGAGACAAGGTAGACGTCGTGATCAGCCTGGGGCCGGTGGTGAAGCTGGTCAGGGTCCAGTCCTTCGTGGGCATGCCTGTGTCGGACGCCCAGGAAGCGGCCCGTTCGCTGGGGATAGAGTTCGGGTACACGAGTTATGAGATGAGCTGGACTTGGGCGAAGGATACGATCATCCGGCAGACGCCGGCAGGGGAGACCCAGATGCAGGAAGGGACGCCGATCGATATAGTCGTCAGCCAAGGCCCCGGACCCGACTGACGCGTCTTTTTGGATTCTGACGGCAGCCGCATCCTCTGTCTGCTCGGTCACGTACCGTCAGAAGTACGCTCCCTCGCGACATTCGTCGCTTGCCTTGTCAGAATCCAAAAATCCGGCGTCACTTAGTAGCGGCATAGGTACTGACTGCGGCCGTTTCGTCGAACTGCTCGGTCACGTACCATCTGAAGTACGCTCCCTCGCGTATCTCCTCTCAGAAAGGTGTGGAATCATCGGGGAAAGAAACAAGACAAACGACGGCGAACGTGAAGGCGCGTACCAAACGTACGAAACTGAACGGGAGCCGGAAGTGGGCGTCGCCAGAAGCGAAACAGACAAATGCGAGGGTAACGCAGGATGTTTCGGTTCTGGCAAGACAAACGACGGCGAACGTGAAGGCGCGTACCAAACGTACGAAACTGAACGGGAGCCGGAAGTGGGCGTCGCCAGAAGCGAAACAGACAAGTTACCGGGCAGGGTGCTGAAGGGCGTGGGAAGCTTCTACACCGTGGATGCGGGCGCCCATGGGCTGTGGGAATGCAGGCTCAGGGGGCGTTTCCGCCGGGAGAAGCAGGAGGTGTTGCCCGGGGATATCGTTGCCTTTGGCGTGGTGGATGAATCCGGGCGCAAAGGCATAGTCGAGGAAGTCGCCCCACGAAGCAACAGGCTGCTCAGGCCGCCCGTAGCGAATGTGGATCTGGCCCTCATCGTGTTGGCGGCGGATCAGCCTCAACCGGATATGTGGCTTCTGGACAGGTTGTTGATCATGATACAGGCGGAAAGCATCCAGCCGCTCCTATGCTGGAATAAGATGGATTTAGCCGGTCAGGCGGTGCTGGAAGGGTATCGGAAGCCATACGATGCGGCTGGGGTGGAGCAGCTTGCCACCTGCGCGGTAAGCGGCGCGGGCGTCAAGGAGCTTGGCGAGAGGCTTGCGGGTAGGATGACGGTGCTTGCGGGGCCATCAGGGGTAGGCAAATCAAGCCTGCTGAACAGGATAGAACCCGGCATAGAATTAAAGACCGGGGAAATCAGCGACAAGCTGGGGCGGGGCAGGCATACCACCCGCCATGTGGAATGGATACCTCTGGCTATCGGCGGCTGGGTGGCGGACACCCCGGGATTCAGCCAACTGCTCATGCCGGAAGGGGTGACGTCGGCGGGGCTGGCGGAGTACTACCCCGAATTCGAGCCCCTGGCGGCAAACTGCCGATTTCGCTCCTGTATCCATGATCAGGACCGTGACTGCGGCGTCAGCCAGGGCGCGCGGGAGGGCGCGGTGGACGAAGGCCGCTACCGCCGCTACCGGGCTTTGCTAAAGGAACTCAAGGAAAGGGAAGCGACATACTGAGCGCGGCGCATAGGCAAGCCTGGGCAAATACCACCCTTAGGACGCAAGCAGGCGCAGCCTATGGAGCGTAGCGGGGCCCCGCCTCGCGGAGCGACGGGGTATGGGGCAGAGCCCCATCGAGCATAGGAAAGGGAAGCGACATACTGAGCACGGCGCATAGGCAAGCCTGGGCAAATACCACCCTTAGGACGCAAGCTGGCGCAGCCTATGGAGCGCAGCGGGGCCTCGCCTCGCGGAGCGACGGGGTATGGGGCAGAGCCCCATCGAACATAGGAAAAGGAAGCGACATACGGCAAATGACGCGGCACTGGAACGAGACATGCCTGCTTGTACTGGGCGGGGAAATCAAAGACGCCGGCTTGTTTCAGCTCCGGCTGAAGGAAGCGGATACGGTGATCGCAGCCGACAGCGGCGCCAGGCACCTGCTGCGGCTGGATTTCATCCCGGAACAAGTGTTCGGAGATATGGATTCCCTGACAGGGGACGAGACGATGCGCCTGGAAAGAGGAGGCTGCAGGCTGACGGTGAGCCCGGTGGAGAAAAACGACACAGACGGCAGTTTCGTTATAAAGGAAGCCCTGAGCCGGGGGTATGGGCGCATACGGATATGGGGCGCCCTGGGCGATTGGCCCGACCACAGCTACGCCAACATCATGCTGCTCCAGCTGGCCCTTGAGCCGGAGTACGGGGAAGCCTACGGCCCGGGGGCCGAGGGCCTGCCGGAGGTCGTCATCGAGGACAGGGGCGTCAAAATATTTCTCCCCAGACGGGGGCAGTGGATCTATGGTAAAATAGGCGAGTATGTATCCTTATTTGCACTTACCTCGGAAGTCACGGGATTCGTGCAGGAAGGATTGAAATACCAGCCGGCAGGGGGACGGTTCATCAGCGGTTTCCCCCTGGGCGTAAGCAATGAGCTTACGGCGGACAAGGCCAGGCTGGACTGGGATGAGGGCGTATTGTTATGCATGCAGGCGGATAGGGAGATCGCCACGTAAGCAGAGAAAATACTGAGGAAAGGCGCGATCAAAAATGAGTGAGAAAGGCAACCTGAGCTACCGTGAGATCGGCGAGGCGAACCGCCGAGAATGGCTGGACAGCCCTTATGTGGATGAGGATACCAAAGAAGCCATTCGCCGGATGACGGGAGACAAGGAGCTGGAAGAGAGCTTCGGGCAAGACCTGGCTTTCGGTACCGGCGGTATGCGGGGGGTGATGGGCCCCGGCAACAACAGGATGAACCCCTATACCGTACGGCGGGCGATCACGGGGGTGGCCCTGTGGCTGAAGCAAATGGGCCCGGAAGCCATGGCCAAAGGCGCGGCTATCGCCTATGATACCAGGCATCATTCGGAGGAGTATGCCAGGCATACGGCGGTGACCTTGGCGGAGCAGGGGGTCACGGTCTATCTGGCAGACAGGCCAACGCCGACGCCGGTATTGTCCAATGCCATCAGGAAATACGGCTGCGCCACGGGGGTCGTGCTGACCGCCAGCCACAATATGAAAGAATACAACGGGATGAAGATATACAATCATTTCGGCTGCCAGCTCCCGCCCCTGGAAGCACAGCCCCTCATGGACGTCATCGAGGTACAGCCCTTGTTCAGCCCGTTGCCGAAAGCGGACTTCGACGCCCTGGTCAAAGAGGGCAAAATCAAGATGCTGGGCGAGGAACTCCGCCATGCTTATGTGGACACGGTATTGTCCCATTCCCTCCTGGACGACGGGGGGGCTAAGGGGGCGCTCTCGGTGGTCTATACCCCGCTAAACGGCTCGGGTAACCTATACATCCGGGAGATGCTGGCGAAGGATGGCTTCTCCCGGGTGCAGGTCGTGCCGGAGCAGGAGCTGCCCGACGGGGACTTCCCCACGGTGAGGCAACCGAACCCCGAGGAGACCGAAGCACTGTCCATGGCTATCGCTCTGGCGGCGAAGACGGAAGCCCACATCGTGGTAGGCTCCGACCCGGACTCGGACAGACTGGGGACAGCTATCCGCCATGAGGGGGAGTTCCGCAACATCACCGGGAACCAGATCGGCGTACTGCTGGTAGACTACGCCCTTACAAGAAAGAAGCTCTTGGGGGCTATCCCGGAAAAAGGCGTGTTTGTGAATACTATCGTCACCTGCAAGCTGGGGGAAGTCATCGCGAAGGCTTACGGCCTGGAGATCGTGAAGTGCCTGACCGGTTTCAAATATATCGGCGAGCAGATGGCACTGGTGGAAGCGGCAGCCGCGGCGGGGGATACCAAGGAGTTCGTGTTCGGCTACGAGGAGAGCAACGGTTACCTCATCGCCGACTTCGTCCGGGATAAGGACGCCGTAGGGGCGACCATGCTCTTTTGCGAGGCGGCGGCGTACTGGCTGGACCAGGGCAAGACGATGATCGACCGTCTGGAAGAAATATACAGCATATATGGGCGCTATATGGATCTGCTGGATACTTTCGTCATCCCGGGCTTCGACGGGCTGGAGAAGATGAAACATATCATGGACGAGTTGCGCCGCTCCGGCAAAGAGATACTGCCGGATGTGGAGAAGGTAGAGGACTTCCTGGAGGGGGTGGACGGGATACCCAAAGACAACGTCCTGCGCTTCCAGCTCAAGGGGGACTCCTGGCTGGCCGCCCGGCCGTCGGGTACGGAGCCGAAGTTGAAAGTGTACTACTCCATACTGGCGGACACGCCGGAGAAGGGCCTGGAGCGCCAGGAGCAGCTTAAGAAAAAAATCCACGAATTAGTTGAGCGCTGAGGAAGCGGGCGCAGCCGGAAGCAAAAAAGGTTAAAAGTTACGCAGAATTTTTTGTTTCTGGCAAGTCAAGCGACGAAAGCCGCGAGGGAGCGTACTTCTGACGGTACGTGACCGAAGGGGCTGAGGAAGCGGGCGCAGCCGGAAGCAAAAAAGGCAAGTAAGGAGGAGCGATATATGGCGGCATGGACTATCACCAAAACCGGCAAATCTGTCCGGTACACCCATGAAAGAGGGGTGTTTTCCCTCGATTTCAACCATTCGTTAAACTTCGATTTGACCACGCTTATCGACCCGGGCTTTCATCAGAAGGCGAACAAGGTCATGGCAGACACGGAAAAGGGCGTACATGTGAACGAATCCGAAGACAGGATGGTGGGGCATTATTGGCTGCGCAACCCCGGCCTGGCCCCGGACAAGGGCATAGGCGACGAGATCACCCGCGCGGTAGACCGGATAGAGGAATTCGCCGGGAATGTCCACGAGGGGCGCGTAGCCAACGAGGCGGGCGAAGCTTTTAAGTACCTGGCCGTCATCGGCATCGGCGGGTCGCAGCTTGGGTTCCAGTGCGTGAGCAAGGCGTTGTCGGACTACCGCTTCAAGCTGGGGCTCTTCACCTTGGACAATACGGATCCGGACTCTGTGGACGCCATGATCCGCAGCGTCGGTGAGGGGAATCTGGATAAAGTCCTCTTTGTGGTGGCTTCGAAATCCGGCGGCACGACGGAGATACGCAACCTCTACACTGTCCTCGAGCGCGTCTATAGGGAGAAAGGTTTGCTGTTCAGCAAACATGCCGTGGCGGTGACCATGGACGGCTCGGCGATGTATGAATACGCCAAAGGGCAGCAATGGCTGGACATCTTCCCCGTGTGGGACTGGGTAGGGGGAAGGTTTTCCGTGCTCTCCCCCGTGGGCACACTACCCCTGGCCTTGCTTGGGCTGGACGCCGACGGCTTGCTGGCGGGCGCCTACGCCATGGATGAGCTGACCAGGAGCCCCGCTTATCCCGATAACCCCGCCATGCTTCTGGCCCACTATATGATCCTCCAGTCCGAGGGGAACGGAAAGCACCACCTGGTAGTCTTGCCGTACAAGGACAAACTGGATCTCTGGGGCAAATTCCTCCAGCAGCTATTCATGGAATCCCTGGGGAAAACCCTGGAGACGGACAATGGGCCCAGGCATTCGGGCCTGTCCATCTTCGGCAACAAGGGCACTACGGACCAGCACTCCTACGTACAGCAGCTCCTGGCGGGGCATAATGATTTCTTCGCAATATTCATCAAAGTGCTGCAAGAGAAGGGCCAGGCTGTGGACACGGAGGTAGAGGAAGGCGGCGTCACCATGGGCGACTATCTGCTGGCTTTCTGCCACGGCACCATGAACGCGATGAAGGCGCGGGGCCGGGAGAGCATGGCCATCACTATGGAGCGCCTGGATCCATTCTCCCTGGGCGGGCTCATTGCCCTATTTGAGCGCATCGTCGGCTATATCGCGGCGTATGTGGGGATCAACCCCTACGATCAGCCCCAGGTAGAGGAAGGGAAGCGCAGCGCCAAAGCCATCATCGAGATACAGAAGAAGCTGAACGGGCTGGCCTCCGCCGGCGGAGACCTTGGCGTGGACGCCCTGAAGAAGAGCTTTGCCCCGGATGAATACCATGTCATATACTACCTGCTGCAGCACATGCGGGAGCAGGGGCGGGTCAAAGGGGAGTGGGCGGACTACGACGGCCTGCTGGATTGAGCGTGTAATCGGTAACAGAAACGCGGATAAGAAAAGTATGGACTGAATCGAGGTACGATTGTGATATACGGTAATATTCTTGATACGATCGGGCATACGCCCATGGTGCGGATCAACCGCATGAACCCGAACCCGGCGGTGGAGCTCTACGCCAAGGTGGAAGGCTTCAACCCCACAGGCAGCATCAAAGACAGGATAGCCCTGAAAATGATCGAACAAGCCGAGCAGGACGGGATACTGACGAAAGATAAAATCATCATCGAAGCGACTTCCGGCAATACCGGCATTGGGCTGGCTATGATCGGGGTGGTGAAGGGCTATCGGGTACAAATCGTGATGAGCGAAGCCGTATCCGTGGAGCGGCAGAAAATGATCAAGGCTTTCGGCGGGGAAATCATCCTCACCGACCCCGGCAAGGGCACGGATGGCGCCATCATCAAAGCGAAGGAGCTGGTGGCGGCAAATCCGGAGGGCTACTTCAACCCCAACCAGTTTTCCAACGAGTCAAACAAGATCACCCACTATAAGACCACAGCGGAAGAGATATGGGAGCAAACCGGGGGCCGGGTCACCCATTTCGTTTCTTCCCTGGGCACCTCGGGGACCATCATGGGCGTAGGGAAAATGCTCAAGGAGCGAAAGCCTTCGGTGAAGATCATCGAGGCCCAGCCGGTAAAGGGGCATTATATACAGGGGCTGAAAAATATGGAGGAAGCCATCGTCCCCGGCATCTACGACGTGAATGAGATCGACGAGAGCATCATGATAGACACGGAGGAGGCTTACGAGATAGCCAGGCGCATCGTGCGTGAGGAAGGCATATTTGTGGGCATGTCCAGCGGGGCGGCTATGCTGGCGGCCATCAAGACGGCAGAGAAGCTGGAAAGCGGCGTGGTAGTGGCTATCCTGCCGGACAGGGGCGAAAAGTATCTGAGCACGGACCTGTTCCGGGTCTAGCGGGGCGTCCGGGCGGCGCGGCGGCGGCGGCGGTTTGCCTCACGTCGGCGGAGCACGATAAACGGGCGCAAACGACGGCGCGACAAAAACGGGCGTATGCAGCAGCGTAATAAAAAACGGGCGTATCGATTTTCGCGAAAGATACGCCCGCTTCATTTTGTATAGGGGATGGAATCAGACGGCCCGCTGGACCTTGCCTGAACGGAGGCAGCGGGTGCAGACCCGGAGCCTGACGGTCTGGCCATTGACCGTGGCCCGTACCGGCTGAAGGTTAGGTTTCCAGACTTTCTTTGTACGGATATGCGAATGGCTGACCTTCATGCCAACCGATTTGCCTTTGCCGCAGATATCGCATTTGAATGACATATGTTTTCCCCCCTTTGACTGGTCACCAAAGCATTATACTAAATCCTTCCGGGAAAAGCAAGAATAATCGTTAAACTTATTTAGTGGTATTATATGGGAATTATAACCTATTCCGAAATGTTTAATTCGACTTTTAGCGCTTTTTGTAATGTCTGCGAGAAATTAATATTTGCCTTTTCGGCTTGATCATTTAGCCACTCCGGAATCGTAAGGGTTTTCTTGATGGATTTGTTCTTAAAAAAACGGCGGTAAGCATCCGTATCCACCGCGACTACGCTAGTGAATTCGTTTCCGGATGTTTTAATTTCATGTGGCTGCCCTGCGGCAGGGATTGGCTTGTCATCCTGCTCCAAATCATACAAACACAGACATAGAGCGTCCTGCGCCATGCATAAGGCGTCGGGGATATCATCGCCGCTTGTACAACAACCTGGTAAATCCGGAAAGTAAACGCTAATTGTCTCGTTAACTTCAGGAGTAAAAATCGCGGTAAAAGAATATTTCATGCTGAGACCTTCCTTCTGTATCATGTCAGGGCATAAGCTTACGGCAGCCCTAATATTTTCTTTATTCGCTCGGCAATACCAGTTCCCAATTCTTTACTCTGATGTCGCGGAATCGAAGCAGAACCACCTGTGATTGGGCTGACCCAGATATCGTGTTCTGAGCCGTGCCTCTTAATATAGCATCCGTGTTTTCTTGCGAGCCTTATGAGTTCGCCTACCTTCATGCTGAGACCTTCCTTCTGTACCATGATAACACGTATTATATACGTGTGTCAAGACAAAAAACGAATAACAACACGTGTTTTCTTTTTTGCGATTTAGTATTGACATACCTGTATATAGTTGCTATTATTAGCTCAGACACTATATTGAGGGTCAGGTGGTTATAATGATTTGCCCGTATTGCGGACATGATGATTCAAAAGTACTGGAGACCAGGGACAGCGAAGACGGCAGCGTTATCCGCCGCCGCAGGGAGTGTTTCGCCTGCTCCCAGAGGTTCACCACATTCGAGCGCCTGGAAGAAGTTCACTTGTGGGTAATCAAGAAAGACGGGAGCCGGCAGCGTTTCGATTCCCAAAAGATACTAAATGGCATGCTCAGAGCCTGCGAGAAGAGGCCGGTATCCATGGAGTTTCTGGAGCAGACGACGGAGGAGATCGAAAGGGAGTTCCGGCAGACCTCGGGATCCAGGGAGTTCCCCACTATCCTCATAGGCGAAAAAGTCATGGAGCGACTAAAAGACATCGACAAAGTGGCTTATGTAAGGTTCGCCAGCGTCTACCGGGAGTTTAAGGATATCAACACGTTTATGAAGGAAATCCAGGATCTGCTGACGCGGGAGCACAACGCGTAGGATCGCGCGACGCCTGAAATCTTGAAAAAATGAGCTGAACGACGAAGCGCCAGTCCTGCGGACTCCAATCTGCTATCCGAAGCGCACAATTACGCAGATGTCCGTCAGAGACGGAAAAGACAAAAAAGTGACGCAGGATTTTGTGGCTCTGACAAGGCAAGCAAGGAGGGCGGCGAATGAGCATATCTTCAATATGTGATTGAGCTGAACGACGAAGCGGACGCAGTCAGAGACGGAAAAGACAAGTCAGGGAGGTTTATACTATGTTAACGCAGATACGAAAACGCGACGACAGGATAGTCCCTTTCAACGATACGTTGATCACTAACGCGATATTTAAAGCTGCGCAGTCCGTGGGCGGCGACGACCGCCAGACGGCTATGGAGCTTACTCTGGACGCCATCCGGGAAATGAAGACATACCCGGAGGACCATGTGTTTACCGTGGAAGAGGTTCAGGACATCGTGGAGAAGACCCTTATCGAGCGCGGCCACGCCCAGACGGCCAAGGCGTATATCCTGTACCGGGAGAAGCGTTCCATGGTGCGCGAGGGCCGGACGGAGCTTATGGACGCCGTGGCGGAGATACTCAAGGAGACTAACCGGGATAACGCCAACGTAGGCAACTCCCCTTCGGCGAAGGTACTGCAGATATCCGAGGCAGCGTCGAAAAACTACTACCTGAAGCGGGTCGTGCCCCCGGACGAAGCGGCTGCCCACGCGGACGGGGACATCTACATCCACGACCTCTCCTGGTACGGCAAGACCGTGACCTGCCTGCAGATACCGGTAGACAGGCTCCTTAAAGAGGGCTTCAACAACGGCCATGGCTATATACGCCCGCCCAAAGGGATAAAGACGGCCGCGGCCCTGGCGGCCATCATCCTCCAAAGCAACCAGAACGACATGCACGGCGGGCAGTCCTTCGCCTACTTCGACCGGGATATGGCCCGCTATGTGGAACTGGAGTTCGAGCGGCAGAAGAAAATGCTCAGGGCAGACCTGGGCGAGCTGGGGCTTACCGCCGACGAGGAGAAGCTGAACGAAGCGGCGATGAAGCGGACGGAGGACGAGACTTACCAGGCGATGGAAGGCTTCATCTACAACCTCAACACCATGCACAGCAGGGCGGGGGCACAGGTGCCCTTCTCCAGCATCAATTTCGGCACGGATACCTCCTGGAGCGGCCGCCTGGTCACGGAGAAGTTTCTCCTGGCCTATGAGAAAGGGCTGGGCAGGGGGGAGACGCCCCTGTTCCCCAATACCTGCTTTAAAGTCAAGGACGGGGTCAACTATGAGCCGGAAGACCCCAACTACGACCTATTCCTTCTGAGTATGCGGGTGGCCTGTTCCCGGCTGTTTCCCAACTTCTCTTTCCAGGACTCCACCTTCAATACGCCTTACCGGGACGAGGAAGTCGCCTACATGGGCTGCAGGACCAGGGTGATCAGCGATATCCACGGGATGAACGTGACCAACGGAAGGGGCAATCTGTCCTTCACCACCATCAATCTGCCCAGGTTGGCCATCCGGGCGGAGAGGAACCTGGCCGGATTCTGGCAACTCCTGGACGAGGCGGTGGACTTAGTGGTCAAGCAGCTCCTCAACCGCTATGAGGTGCAGAAGAACCTGAAGATGAAGGACTTCCCCTTCATGATGGGCCAGCACCTTTATGTGGACAGCGAGGATCTGGGGCCAAACGACCCGGTGGAGAAGGCTATACGCCATGGCACCCTAAGCATGGGGTTCATCGGCTTGGCGGAGTGCCTGAAGTGCCTGACGGGAAGCCATCACGGCGAATCCGACAGCGCCCAGGCCTTGGGCTTGTCCATCATCAGCCATATGCGGCTGCGCTGCGACGAAGCCGGCAAGCAGCATAATTTGAACTTCAGCCTACTGGCGACGCCGGCGGAGGGGCTGTCCGGGGTATTCACCAGGCTGGACGCCGCGAAGTACGGCGTCATACCGGGGGTCACCGATAAGGAATGGTACACGAATTCCTTCCACATCCCCGTGGAGTATGAAATCGACGCCCTGCGGAAAATAGCGCTGGAAGGCCCATACCATAAGTACTGCAACGCGGGCCACATCTCTTACGTGGAGCTGTCCTCTGCGCCAAAGGGCAACCTGGAGGCCTTCGAGACCCTGGTGCGGGCGATGTATGACAACGACATGGGTTACGCCGCGGTGAACTTCCCGGTGGACATCTGCAAAGAATGCGGGTTCAACGGCGTCATCGAGACTGACCACTGCCCGAAGTGCGGCGGCACGGGCATAAGCCGGGTGCGCCGGATCACGGGGTACCTGTCCACCCTGGACAACTTCAACGACAGCAAGCTGGCAGAAGCGAAAGCCCGCCGTACCCATATGAAGCTTCCCCCGGTGAGCAGCGGCGGTTGACAAGCAAGCGACGAAATTCACGAGGGAGCATACTTCTGACGGTATGTGACTGAGTAGAATGAGGATGTGGGCGCAGCCGGAGCCGAAAAGGACGACAGTATGTCTCACGAAGTAATTTTCGGTTCCGGCAAGGCAAGCGACGAAATTCACGAAGGAGCATACTTCTGATGGTATGTGACTGAGTAGAATGAGGATGTGGACGCAGCCGGAGCCGAAAAGGACGAGTGAGATGAGGATAGCGGGAGTATTGCATGAGAGTATCGTCGACGGCCCCGGGGTGCGCTTCGTCGTATTTGCCCAAGGCTGCCCCCACCGCTGCCCAGGCTGCCACAACCCGGAAACCTGGCACCCCGCAAAGGGCGAGGAGTGGTCTGTGCGGGATCTGTTTCGTATCATTCGGAAGCTGCCGGATTCCGTACAGGGCCTGACCCTGTCCGGCGGCGAGCCTTTCCAGCAAGCCGGGGAAATGGCCGACCTGGCGGAACTGGCGCGGAAGCGGGGAATGAGTATAACGACCTATACCGGTTATGTCTACGACGACGTCCTTGAGTTAGCTGCGAAGGATCCTCAAGCCGCGAGGCTGCTGGAAGCGACGGATATACTGGTGGACGGTCCGTATGTGGAAAAGCTGCGGGATATCGGCCTGCGCTTCCGGGGCTCCGCTAATCAACGGGTCATCGATATGAACGCGAGCCGGGGGGCCGGCGCCATGGTACTATTACCCGAAGGGTGAAAGGGGCGGGTAAGGGCGCAAGAACGTACGTTCACAACGAGGCGCGTCCCTCACTTGCCCCATTGCGTGTGCCTTTATAGAGTTGCGCTATGGTAAACGACGATGTGACACAATAGCCGAAATGGGTCGATGTCACAGCGGATATTACCATAAGGCAATGCAATTCGAGTCAAGAAGAATCGGATTATTCAAGAATATTAAAAGGGAATAGCCGAAAGCCTATAAATGGAATGATATGACAATGTAATTACATGGAAGCGAAAATAACATATAGGAAAAGCACGGTCACACTTTATAGAATATAGAATAAAGTGTGATTTTACTTTTTTCTGGCGATTCTTTCCTGAAAGTGTTATGATTATCGGATAAACAAGGAGATGGAAGCGCGGATGACAGGCTGGAATGGAAAAAGCGGCTATTGGCGATGGCAGGACATGCAAGGGATAAACTGGGCGGAAGACAGCTTTCTGACGGATACCGGGCTTGTGAAGCAAGGCTTTTCCTGCCGCGGAGGAGGCGTAAGCCATGCCCCTTGCGATACGCTGAACATCGGGTATACATGGGACGACCATGAGGCGGTGAAGGAAAACCGCCGCCTACTGGCTACCGCCGCCGGCATCCCCCTCGAGAGATGGTCGTGCCTGCGCCAGGTACACGGTACTAAGATAAGGATCGTCACAGAAAAGGACGCCGGAAGAGGGATAATGGAGCCGGTCGTGGAGCTGCCTGTGGCAGACGGGCAAGTGACGAATATACCGGGAGTAGTACTGGTCACCCTACACGCGGACTGTATACCGATCTATATCATCGACACAAAAAATATGGCTATCGGACTGGGCCACGCGGGATGGAAGGGAACGATGGCGGATATGGCGGGGGCTTTGGTAGCCGGCATGAAAGCTGCTTTTGGCAGCGAGCCGGCGGATATGCTCGCCTCCATAGGCCCGGGGGCGGGCGGCTGCCACTATGAGGTGGACGAACCCGTGCTGGCGAAAGTTTGGGAAAGGTTCGGGAGCAGGCCGGACGATATGGGCGCCATAATCAAGCCGGCTGCGGAGCCGGGTAAGGCTTACCTGGACTTAGGCATGGCAAACGCGATATTACTTTCAGAAATGGGCATACCGGAAGACCGGATATCCCTCTCCGGGATGTGCACGATACACGAGGAGGTTTTCTTCTCCCACCGGGAAGGGGACAGGGGGAGGCAAGCCGCCTTTCTGGCATTAAGCCGGGGGTAAGCGCGGTTCGTGGAGCGGAGGGAAAAGCGTCCGACCCTACGGGCCCCCATCCGCTATCCGAAGCGCACAAGGGCGCGGACGTCCCGCGAACGCGGCGCTAGCCGCCCATATAACGCAGTATATCCGCATATGAGGTCGAGCAAATTGGCTGAAGTAACAAAAACCGACACGATAAGACGCAACAAGAGCAGGGGCCAGCGGCAGACGAAGCTGATCATCGTGGCGGTGTGCCTGATATTTCTGTCAGGGAGCCTGTACACCATAGCGGAAGCGGCTTTGACCTACTTCGCCGGCTTGGGGATGATCGCCGAGATATCCTGGGAGAACACAGCCGAAGGGCCGGCATGGTCCTTTCAGCGGGAGCTGGTTACCACCACGGATGAAGGGGGCGTGCTTATCCCCATGGTCAACGAAGGGGAGAGGGTGTCGAAAGGCCTGGAGATCGCAAGGTTGAATTTCCTGGGGGACACGCGCCTGAGCGAGCCGGGAAACCGGCGGATATACAGCCCGGTAGCGGGCATAGTTTCCTTCGAGCCCGACGGGTTGGAACTCGTCAACGGGACGAAAGATTACGCGGAGCTGACGATACCCTTCCTCGAGAGTAAGATAGGGGACGAGGAGGAGCCCCGCCGGGGAAGCCAGGGGCTGACGGGGCTGATCCAGGACAAGCTGGAGCAGGAGAACTGGGACGCCGGCGAAGAGACTGACAGCGCCGCCGGGCAGGAGCCCGCCGCGCCGGCAAAGACCGAGCCCAAGGAAGTGTACGGCGGCACGGCTATCGTCAAGGTGACGGACAATCTGTCGGATTGCTATATCTATATGAGGCTTCCGGCCCAGGAGGAAGAGCCTTTCCAAGTGGCGGATACGGTAACCATGAGGCTGGATGAAGGCAACCCGGGCAAAGGGACCGTGCTGCTGTGCGAGGAGATATCGGCGGGCTGGGGGCTTCTTATGAAGCTGGAGTCCGGGCTGGAGCCCCTGCGGCACGGCAGGCGGCACCGGCTGACCCTGGTGCTGGGCACGGACGCCAGGATAGCCGCCCCGGCAGGCTCCGTGGTGATGAAGGACGGCGAAACAGGGGTCTATATGGTGGAGAAGCACAAGGTGCGCTGGACGCCAGTGAGTATAACCGAGGAAAAAGACGGGCTACAATTCATCGAAGGGACGGAGCCGGGGGACATAAGCCCGGGGGACGTCATCGCGACAAGGCCGTGGCTCATCTGGGACGGCATGCGTCTGAGGGATTGAGGGGGGTCTGGGGGAATGGCGGGCGACACCTTTACCATAACCGACGGCTATAGGCGCACGGAAGAGGCTTTCCGGGAAGCCTGCATAGCCGCGGGCAGGGGGCTGGGTGAGGTAAAGCTCATCGCCGTGTCGAAAACTTTCCCCGCCGAAGCGGTTCGCGAGGCTTATGGATTGGGGCAGCGCCTGTTTGGAGAGAACAGGGCTCAGGAATTGACGGAAAAACAGCCTGTTTTGCCAAAAGATATTGAATGGCACTTCATTGGACGATTGCAAAGAAACAAAGTTAAATATATAATTGATAAAGCGGCGATGATCCACTCGGTGGACTCCGCGGCCCTGGCGAGGGAAATCAGCCGCCAAGCGCTGCTGAAGCAGGTGGAAGCCTCCGTCCTCATCGAAGTGAACCTCGACGGGGAGGAGACCAAGGCGGGCTTTGGCGCGGAGGGCCTGCGGCAGGGGCTGGAGGAGATAGCGGCCCTGCCCGGCGTCCATGTACTGGGGCTGATGACCATAGGGCAGTATCATGAGGACCCGGAGGGGTCGAGGGCTTTGTTTCGCAGGATGAGGGCATTACGGGACGAAGCGGCCTCGTGGGCCGTGCCGGGGGCGGATATACGGTATCTGTCCATGGGGATGAGCCATGATTTCGAGGCGGCCATCGCCGAAGGCGCGGATTATGTCCGCGTGGGGACGGCTATATTTGGCGGGAGATAGGCTGGATCATGGTACTAGCGCTTTGATAACGAAAAGATAAGCTGAATTTCGCAGGAGGAGGAAGCGTTGTTATGGGAGTATTCGACAAATTCATGGAGATCATGGGCTTAAGCGACGAGGTGGAAGAGGAAGCCGTCGAGGAGAGGGAAGAGATCGACGAAGAGCTTCCGGACAGAGCCCGGCGAAACGGCGCGGGCAGGAGTAAGGTCGTACCCATTACCGCAAACGCGAAGGACGCGTTGCGGGTAGTGCTGGTGGAGCCCATCAGCTTCGACGACTGCCAGGTCATCTCCGACCATCTGAAGGCGAGGCGAAGCGTGATCATCAACCTTGAGGCCCTGGATCTGCCTACCGCCAGGCGCATCATCGACTTTGTCGGCGGCACGGCCTACGCACTCGAAGGCTCCATGCAGAAAGCCGGAGGAAGTATATTTGTGGCAGTCCCCTCCCATGTGGAGATCACCGGGGATCTGCTGAACATCTCCCAGCCTAAGGAAGTCATCCCCTGGATCAATCAGATACAGTACGAGGATTAAAACGAGCTGAAGGGGCGAGGGACATGACGAGCATAGGGTTTGTCGGCTCCGGCATGATGGCGGAGGCGGTCGTCAGCGGTATGCTGAAGGGCGGCTTCGCGCCTGAGGATATACGGGGCGCGGATCCCGACGGGAAGCGCCGGGAGCATATGGAGAAGACATACGGGATACGCTGTACGGCGGACAACGGGGAGCTTGCCGGTGCATGCGAGGTACTGGTCATGGCAGTCAAACCCCAGTACTTCGCCGGGGCGGCTGAAGCGCTGCGGCCCGGGCTGAGACCTTCCCACAGAGTCATCTCCATCATGGCCGGGGTGACCACGGCTCAACTGGAAAGCGCTTTGCAGCCGGGGAGGGGCGGCGCGCTGCCCGTGGTGCGCGTGATGCCGAATACCCCCGCCATGGTGGGCGCGGGCGTCACCTGCCTGTGCGCCGGCAGCAAAGCCGGGGAGCGGGACGTGGAATTCGCGAAGAAGATATTTGAGACGGTGGGCGCCGTGATACCCCTGGAGGAGCGCCTTATCGATGCCGCTACCGGCGTCGCCGGCTGCGGTCCCGCTTATGTGTATATGATAATCGAAGCCATGGCTGACGGGGGCGCCATGATGGGGCTGCCCCGCCAGGTGGCTCAGAAGCTGGCTGCGGAAGCGGTCAGGGGGGCGGCGGAGATGGTCTTAGCCGGCCAGGGGCATCCCGGGCAGCTGAAGGACGGCGTATGCTCCCCGGGGGGCGCCACCATCGAAGGCGTCTATGCCCTGGAGAAAGCGGGGCTGCGCGGGGCGATGATGGAGGCGGTGAAGGCCGGCGCTGAGAAATGCGCGAATATATAAGGCAGCGACTCAATAGGACCGCGCTGCCTTGGGCGGGTCGCGCGACAAATCACAGCGTTTAACAAAGTTCACGGATTTAAGATCATATAAACAAGTGACGAGGAGAGATAAACAATGCTGACGCCACTAGATATCCACAATAAAGTATTTACCCGGGCATTTCGCGGCTATCGGATGGAGGAAGTGGACGCTTTCCTGGATGAGATCATCCGCGACCAGGAGACCTACTTCAGGGAAAACAAGGAGCTGAAGGACAGGATCGTCCTCCTGGAAGAAGAGATGGGCAAAAGCCGGGAGGTCAGCTCCGCTCTGGAGAAGACCATGCTCCTGGCCCAGCGGGTACACGACGAGGAAGCGGCTCGGGCGAAGAAAGCGGCCGATGTGATCCTTCACGAGGCGGAAAACAAGGGGGACAAAATCGTCCAGGATGCGGAAAGGGACGTACTGGACGCCCGCCAGCGCATCGAGCACCTGCGCCTGTATGAGAAGCAGCTGTATCTGAAGCATAAAGGCTTCCTGGAGTTCCAGATGGAGCTGCTGGACGGCTACAAAGACAAAGAGCTGGTCCTCACCGACAGCGATATGGACAAGCTCCTCCACGGAGGGCATGAGAGGGATCTGATGGGCGAGGACGGCGGGCAGGAGCAGACGCTTCCCGACGTGGTCTCCCTGGAAAGCGAAGGCGCGGAAGCCGGCATGACCGGCATAACCGCGGAGGATGCTGCGGCTGAAGCAGCCGGTGCGGCGGGAGAGGCGCCGGTATACGCGGGCGCAACGGACGCGGCCGGGGAAGCGGCAGCGGAGGAGAGCGGCGCGGCAGTAATGGGCGCGGCGGAAGCCGGCGAGCCGGCGATGCGGGATGATACGCCGTCAGAGTACGAGGAAGCGGAAATGGCTAAAGCGGCGGCGGATGAGATAGCGGCTACGGATATAACGGAAGCGGCGGAAACGCCGGCGGCTGAAGAAGAATGGGCGGCGGGAGCGGTTCCGGCTGATACGGAAGAGGCAGCGGAGTATGCACACGCCGGGGATGACGCAGAGGCGGATAAACCCGGCATCAGCGGGTTTACCGTGGTCATCGAGCCGGAAGAAGTCATCGGGCAGTACGCGGCGAACCTATATCGCCGGGAGGGCGCCGTGACGGATGAGGCGGCGGATGGCGGCGCGGCGCAGGACGATACAGGAGCGGACGAAGTGGCGCTAAACGATGGCGGGTTGGGCGCTCAGCCTATAGGCAGCCCCGAGTACACCTTGGCCAACCATCCGGGCTTCATCCTGCCGGATAAGCCTACCGAACCATTTACCGCGGGAAGCGAGGAGCCGGGGGACGCCGGCGAATCAGGCGGCGCGGGAGACTCGCCGTTTATCGTCAAAGACGAGACGGAGAGTATGGAAAAAGTCGTGCTGCTGGCGCAAAAAATGGAAGACGCCCTCAAGGCGCTGGACGACATGTACGGCTCGCCGGAGGATTGACCGGGGGCTATATGGAGCAGCGGCGCCGGCGGAGGCATGTACGGCGCGGCATATGTTAGGAGAAACACAAATGGCACAGGAACCGGAAAAACAATACAACGATACCCTCAATCTGCCGAAAACGGATTTCCCCATGCGGGGCGGGCTTCCCCAGAAGGAGCCGGAACTGCTGAAGCGGATGGAGGACGCGGATATCTACGGGCTGGCGCAGAAGTCCAGGGCCGGGCGGCCGAAATATATACTGCATGACGGGCCCCCGTACGCCAACGGGGATATACACCTTGGACATGTGTTGAATAAAGTCCTCAAGGACATGATCGTGAAATATAAGACCATGGCAGGCTTTGATTCTCCTTATGTGCCGGGGTGGGATACCCACGGGCTGCCCATCGAGCACAGGGCGGAGAAGGATCTGGGGCTGAAGCGTCATGAGATCGATACCCTGGTCTTCCGGGACAGGTGCAGGGAGTTTGCCCTGGAATTCGTGGATATACAGAGGGAAGAGTTTAAACGGCTGGGGGTACGGGGGGACTGGGATCATCCGTACATCACCCTGACGCCGGATTTCGAAGAAGCCCAGATAAGGGTGTTTGGGGAAATGGCGGCGAAAGGCTACATCTACAAAGGGCTGAAGCCGGTGTACTGGTGCCCGGAATGCGAGACTTCCCTGGCGGAGGCGGAGATCGAGTATGAGGACAAAAAATCCCACTCCATCTATGTGAAATTCCCCCTTGCCGACGGGAAAGGCGTGGTGAAGACCAAAGACGTGTCCGTGGTGATCTGGACCACCACCCCCTGGACCATCCCCGCCAACCTGGCCGTATGCTTCCACCCTGAGCTGACTTACGTGGTAGCCGAAGCGGCGCGGGAGGATAAGAAGGAGCGCTATCTGGTCGCCGAGGCATTGCTGGAATCCTTCGCCGGCGCCTGCGGCCTGTCAGACTTACATATAATGGAAAGCATCCAGGGAAAGGAGCTGGAAGGGCTTATCTGCCGCCATCCCTACCTGGACAGGGATTCCCTGATGATCTTAGGGGAGCATGTGACCACGGAAGCCGGCACGGGCTGCGTCCATACCGCCCCGGGCCATGGGGCGGAAGACTTCGAAATGGGCGTGAAGTACGGTTTGGATACGTATTGCCCCATCGACATCCGCGGGGTATTTACCGAAGAAGGCGGTCCGGTGGCCGGTATGTTTATCGAGGACGCGAACCCGGCGATACTGAAGCTGCTGGCGGAAAAAGGCATGCTGCTGGCGAAGAGCACCCTCCGACACCAGTACCCCCACTGCTGGCGATGCAAGAAGCCGGTGATGTTTCGGGCGGCGGAGCAGTGGTTCGTCTCCATCGACGGCTTCCGCCAGGAGGCTCTGGACGCCATCGACAGCCAGGTGCGGTGGGTGCCGCCCTGGGGGCGCGACCGCATCCACAATATGATCGCCGACCGGGGGGACTGGTGCATATCCAGGCAGCGCGCCTGGGGCGTGCCTATCCCGATATTCTACTGCGAAGACTGCGGAGAGCCTGTGGTGGACAGGGCTGTCATAGACCGGGTGGCGGGGATATTTGGCCGGGAAGGCTCCAACGCCTGGTGGATAAGGGAAGCGGCTGAGCTGCTGCCCGAGGGCTTTGCGTGCCCGGGGTGCGGCGGGAAGTCTTTCCGCAAAGAAAAAGACATCATGGACGTATGGTTCGACTCCGGCTCAAGCCATATGGCGGTGTTGGACAAACGCCCCGAGCTGGGCTGGCCGTCGGATATGTACCTGGAAGGCAGCGACCAGCACAGGGGCTGGTTCAACTCGTCCTTGTGCACCGGGGTCGCCCTGAGGGGGAGCGCGCCCTACAGGACGGTGCTGACCCACGGCTTCCTCGTGGATGAAAAGGGCCGTAAGCAGTCCAAGTCCCTGGGCAATACCGTAGACCCACATAAAGTCATCAAGCAGATGGGGGCGGACATCCTGAGGCTCTGGGTCGCTTCCGTGGATTACCGCAACGACATGGCGAATTCCGACGGCATCATGAAGCAGATATCCGAAGCCTATCGAAAGATGCGGAATACCGTGCGTTATCTGCTGGGGAATGTGTATGATTACGACCATGAGCGGGATGGGCGGCCCTATGGGGAACTAATGGAAATCGACCGCTGGGCCCTTGATCAGCTGGCCCGGGTGATGGAAACCGTGACCAGGGCATTCGACGAGTTTGAGTTCCACACAGCCTATCATGCCATTCATCGTTTCTGCACGGTGGAGATGAGCGCGTTTTATCTGGATATCATCAAAGACCGGCTGTATTGCGAGAAGGCGGATTCGCCCCAGCGCAGGAGCGCCCAGCAGGCGCTTTGGGAGACGCTGCAGGCCCTGACGCTGATGC
This sequence comes from Clostridiales bacterium, assembly GCA_009782505.1. Lineage (GTDB taxonomy): Bacteria > Bacillota > Peptococcia > DRI-13 > UBA5745 > WRMS01. The sequence continues at coordinate 43,452 of WRIW01000006.1, read as the reverse complement.
TTTCGCCCATCCTGACCTTCACTGCCGAAGAGATATGGCAGTACCTGCCGGAGTCTGAAGAGCTCCCCTTCGCCCAGCTCGGCTTCTGGCCGGAGGGGCGGGAAGAGTGGAGGGACGACGGGCTGGACGGGCGCTGGAAACAGCTGATCGACGTCCGGGAGCAGGTACTGAAGGTGCTTGAGGACGCCCGGGCGGATAAGATGATCGGTCATTCCCTGGAAGCGAAAGTGATACTCAAAGCCGGCAGGGGCGTTTATGGCTGGCTGGAGGAGTATGAGGGTATGCTGGCGGATTTGTTCATCGTATCCCAGGCCGAGCTGCTGATGGCGGAGGGGGAAGCGCTGACGGCGGAAGTCGTCCCCGCCCAGGGGAAGAAATGCGCCCGGTGCTGGATCTATCATGAGGATGTGAACGAAGACGGGCTTTGCCCCCGCTGCGCCAAGGTACTGGGGTAGGACGTCGAAGCGGACGTCGCCAGAAGCGAAAGAGACAGCCGGTCGCGCAGGATATTTCGTTTCTGGCAAGGCAAGCAACGAGAAAAACGAAGGAGTGTACAGTGGGTACATGACTGAGTTTTTGGAGGAAGCGGACGTCGCCAGAAGCGAAAGAGACAAGCGAGATGTTTAGAGAGACGGATGTGTTGGTAGTGGGCGGAGGCCCCGCCGGTCTTTTAGCGGCTATCCGGGCTGCCCGTATGGGGGCCCGGGTTATTTTAGCCGAGAAGAACAATGTCTTGGGCAGAAAGCTGAGGATCACGGGCAAAGGCCGCTGCAACATCACGAATAATAAGGAGCTCCAGCCTTTCATCCGTCAGTATGGGGAGAAGGGAAAGTTCCTGTATAGCGCCTTTTCACGGCTTTTTCACCAGGATATCCGCCGGCTGCTGGAAGAGGCGGGGGTCGAGACGAAGGAAGAGCGGGGGGGACGGGTCTTCCCCATGTCTGACCGGGCGGCGGACGTAGCGGACGCCCTGGAGCGGCTGGCGGCGGAAGCGGGGGTCGAGATCATCCGGGGCTGCAAGGTGCAAGGGCTCATCCTGGAGCCGGCTGGCGGCGGCGGCATGCAACGCGTCGCCGGGGTTTCGGTCTACGATCCCTGGGACAACTCGGAGATACGGGCGAAGGCGGTGGTCATCGCCACAGGGGGCATGTCCTACCCCTTGACCGGCTCCACTGGGGACGGTTATGCGTGGGCTGGGGAAGCCGGACACAGGATAACCGAACTGAGCCCTGCTCTGGTACCTCTTGAGTCGGCGGAAAGCTGGGTCGGGGCTCTGTCCGGGCTGAGCTTGCGAAATGTAAAGGCTTCCCTATGGGCCGGGCCGGGCGCTGCCGTCGACGAACCGCGCAGCGGGGTAGCAACCAGGGCGGCGGCTGAAACCAACGGCGATTCCGGCGCCGAACCGCCCGGCGGGGAAGCGGCAGACGCTCACGGCTCACAGCGGAAGCTTGCGGAGTTCCAGGGGGAGATGCTCTTCGCCCATTTTGGCCTGACGGGGCCGGTCATCCTCAGCCTGAGCCGTTTCTATCAGCGAAGTGGCGAGACCTACGCCGTGCGCATCGATCTAAAGCCGGCTTTGTCCCCGGAGATACTGGATAAACGGCTGCAGAGGGATTTCCAGCGATACCAAAGGAAACGGCTGGCAAACGCCATGGTGGACCTGCTACCCCGGGCGCTTATCCCCGCTGTGATCAAGCAGGCCGGCCTGGACGGGGAGCAGGCGATAGCGGAGCTGACCCGGGCTCAGCGCTGGGATATCAGCCGCGCCCTGAAAGCTCTAAGCGTGCCGATCACCGGGACCAGGCCACTGGAAGAAGCTATCATTACAGTGGGCGGGGTAGACCTGTCGGAAGTAGACCCCCGGACGATGGCGTCGAAGAAGGCGGAAGGGCTATACATAGCCGGGGAGCTGCTGGATGTAGACGGCTACACCGGCGGGTACAATCTGCAGGCGGCTTTCTCCACCGGTTGGACGGCGGGGGAGAGCGCCGCGGCGAATGTGTTGGGAATCGAAGTGGAACGAAAGAAAAGAAATGAAGGCGGCGGTAAGAATGGCTAGCAAGACAGGGCAGTTCAACGTATATGTGGACGGACAGGCCGGAACCACCGGGCTGCAAATCATACAGCGGCTGGCGGGGCACCCGAACGTATGTTTGCTAACGATACCCGAAGAGGACAGGAAGGACGGGGAAGCCCGCCGACAGTACATAAACAAGGCGGATGTGGTGTTTCTGTGCTTGCCCGACGACGCGGCGGCGGAAGCGGTCGCCTTGATCGAAGCGGGGAACGACAGGACGAAGATCATCGACGCCAGCACGGCTCACCGGGTGCATCCGGGTTGGGTGTATGGGCTGCCGGAGTTATCCGCGTCCAGGCGGGAAGCCATAGCGGGAGCCGCCCGGGTAGCGAATACAGGCTGCCATGCCGCCGCTTTCTTGCTGCCGGTAAGCCCCCTGGTCGGGAAAGGGCTCATCCCGGGGGATTATCCCATATCCTGCCACAGCATAACCGGCTATACCGGCGGGGGTAAGCCTATGATCGGCGAGTATGAGGATCCTCGGCGGGCTGAGCTGTACCCGGACTATGACGCGCCTAGGGAATATGCCCTGGGGCAGGCGCACAAGCACTTGCCTGAGATGCACCGGTATTCCGGCCTGGCATATCCGCCGGCTTTCTCGCCTATCGTGGCGGATTTCCCCAGGGGTCTGGCGGTATATACCCCGCTGGCGGCAAGGCTGCTAAGCGACTCGGGAAAGGCAGTATCCCCGCAAAGGCTGTGGGAAGCCCTGGCGGAGCATTATAATGACAGCCTCATGGTGCGGGTCATGCCCTACGAGGGGGGCGGCGCCTGCGAGGGCAAGAGCTACGTAAACGCTATGGGCTGCAACGATACAGATAGGGCGGAGATATTCGTGCTGGGCAACGAGGAGCGCATCACCCTGGCTTGCCGCCTGGACAATCTGGGCAAGGGCGCCGGGGGCGCGGCGATACAGAACATGAACCTGATGATGGGCTTGCCCGAAGATACCGGGCTGGTCAGGTAGCGGAATGGGCTGGGAAATAGCAAGGGACGATTCGCTGACGGCGGAAAGCATAGCGGCTTATCTGGTGGGAGATACTGAACAAACGCCGCTGAACGCAGGGCAAAAGACGATATTCGTATATGAAAGCGTAGTCTCCACAAACGATATGGCGAAAGAGCTGGCAGCCGACGGCGCTCCAGCAGGCACAGCAGTGGTTGCCAATCGGCAAACAGCGGGCAGGGGCAGGATGGGGCGGAGTTTCTACTCACCGCCGGACAGCGGGGTATACCTCAGCGTGATCCTGCGGCCAAAGCTGACCGGCAGCCGGATCCTGCTGCTGACTACCGGGGCTGCCGTAGCCGCCGCCGAAGCCGTCGAGGAGAGCTGCGGCGCGCGGATGCAGATCAAATGGGTGAACGACCTGTACCTGGGCGGTAAAAAAATAGCCGGTATCCTGACGGAAGCCGTCGGCGGCGCCTACATCGTGGGTATAGGCGTCAATGTGAAAGAGAGCGGCGAAGGCTTCCCTGCCGAGCTGGCAGGCAAAGCCGGAGCCCTGGACGCGGGAGGGGCGCAAGTCTCCCGGAGCCGGCTGGCAGCCGCGCTCATCGAGGGCGTCCGGCGGATGGGGAAGGACTTGGAAGAAGGCGGCGGGCACTATACCGGGCGGCTGATCGAAGAAGCCAGGAAGCGCTCCTGCGTACTGGGCAGGGAGGTGCAAATCACGGGCGCCGAGGGGCTAAGCGCGGCCAGGGCCGTGGATATCGACGACCAGGGTTTCCTCATCGTGGAAGACAGCCGGGGGCGCCGCCACACGCTGAGCAGCGGCGAAATCAGCCTGTTTGTGAAATAGAAGGAGGGTTAGCTATGTTATGGAAAGACAGGTTAAGCATCGGGAACGACACCATCGACGGGCAGCACAGGGCGCTCTTTGAGAGGGCCGAGGAACTGCTGGGGAAAATCAACGACAGCCTGGAGAGCAACAAAGAGAGCTGCATATCGGCAATCCGTTTTTTGAAGGACTATACTGTGTTTCATTTCGGCATAGAAGAAACCTATCAGGAATCCATCGGTTACCCGGATTTCAAAGCGCATCAAAAGCTCCATCAAGGCTTCATCAACACGATTCTGGAGCATGAGCAGAAGATGACGGGCTCGGATTTCGCCGAAAAAGACGTCAAGGATTTTTCCGGCATGCTCGTGGCCTGGCTGCTCTACCATGTGGCCGATATCGACCAGGGCATTGGTAGGTTTGCGAGAAACGCCGGGCTGGAGCCTCAGGTGGCAGTCCCGCACACCCATAGCGAGATCATCCGGCAAAGCGTATTTAATGTGCTGCACAAGATGGCGGGGCTTGATATGGGCGCCATGAAGCAAGTCGAAAGCCACGACGAGGGCTTCGAAAACTCGGTGGCGATAGAAATGCTGCTTTCCGGCGGCGTCAGCGGTTTCATCACTTTCGTATATCCCGTCGCGTTTATCAACAATCTGATTTATCAAATGATGGATTTCGAGCCGGAAGCCATCGACGAGTTGGAGCTGTCCGCGTTGTTTGAGGTGTCAAATATTACCTGTAAAACGATATGCGAGCAGATCGAAGCTGAAAAAGGCGTCTTGTGCGTGATCGAGCCGCCCTTCATGACGTCGAGGCTGGATATCAACCCGGATGAGAGGATAGCCCTGGATACCGGGATCGGGATCGTCGAGGCGGACATTGTGATCGAGTACGCGTGACGAGAGTGAGGATTAATGTGTATTTTTACATTAAACTTCATGGATAAATGCAAAAATACGCACTATTCTTGACAATGCGCTGCGGTTTGTGTTAATTTAGACAAAGGAATAGCGATTCTATGTAAACGGAGCCACGTCAATGAAGCGTAAAATGGAAGAGTATCTGATATGGTGGAAGGGCTTAGGCAAAGAGAAGATGCCTCTGCTTCTGTATGGCGCCAGGCAGACCGGGAAAACCTATTTGCTGAAAGAATTCGGCGCGAACCACTACAAAAATTCAATCTACTTGAATTTCGAGACAGATCCGGCACTTGCGTCCTTATTTAGCGAAAGCATAGACCCGCGTAAACTGATTCCCAAGCTGGAGAGATATTTCAGCGCTGCCATCCTTCCGGGCGGCACTCTGATTATATTTGACGAGATACAGATGTGTAACCGGGCCCTTACGTCCCTTAAGTATTTCTGTGAGGAAGCCCAGGAGTATGACTTGATTGGAGCGGGCTCGCTGCTCGGCGTACATATCACGTCGAAGGATTTTTCCTTCCCCGTGGGAAAAGTCATGACAAAAGTGATGCATCCATTGAATTTCGGAGAATTTTTGCTGGAATCCGATTTGGCTGCTTTCGTGGAGATGGTCGAGGAGCATTTTCAACAAAACACGCCGATGGAGCAGGGGTTGCATGACATGCTGCTCGCTTTATACCGAGAGTATGTCCTGGTGGGGGGGATGCCTCTTGCCGCGTATAACTATTTTCATCATGATAAAGTATTGGGCTATAGGGAAATACAAAGGATAATCCTGGATACATACGCGTCGGATATGACAAAGTATTCGGATAAATCCCAGAGTATAAAAACAATCAGCACATATGACTCCATCGTACCCCAGTTGGCGAAAGACAACCGGAAGTTTCAGTACAAGATGATATCCAAAGGGGCGAGAGCGAGCCTTTTCGGCGAATCCATCGACTGGCTGGTCAGGGCCGGAGCTGTGCTGAAGTGCACAAAAATCAAAAGCGGCGATATGCCGCCCGCCGTGACGCAAGACGTATCGGCATTTAAGCTTTATATGAACGACGTAGGTTTGTGCAGCTATAAGGCCGGGTTGTCCGCGGACAATATAAACGTTTTCGACGGTACGTTTATGGGGGGCATCGTGGAGAATTATATAGCGGAAACCCTTGCGAGCAACGGCTATGAGCTGTATTACTGGGAATCCGATTCCACGGCGGAGGTGGATTTTGTCATCATGGCGGGAGGGGATCTCATCCCGGTAGAAGTCAAGGCGAATCAAAACGTCCGCTCGCTGAGCTTAAATTCTTATATCAAAAAATATCGCCCGAAATACGCGATCAGGGTATCGGCGAAAAACTTTGGATTTGTGAACGGCGTGAAATCCGTCCCGCTATACGCGGCGTACCTGATATGAAGCGATGTGAGGGCGGCTATGTTGACAATGTGATTCATTTGTCACACATTGAGATGAGCAGGGGGCGTCAAAGGGATCGCGGCGCTCTCCAAAGGCAGACGTTTTCGCAACCCTCTCAGAAAGTGATAAACTGAAACGTGATTTCTGTGGGATGCGTAAAACAAGCCATAGTAAAGCAACGCAACGGCTTTTTCATTGCGCATTCCATTATCTGGGCAATAAGTACAACCTGTGATATAATCTTTTTATGAACCTGTTCGAAACGATCCCCGGTAATTTTTTCTCCATATTGTCTTCAAAAAACAAGGAGCTTTACGCAGACGCGCTGATGCTTCTGCATCGCGCGTTTCAATTTGAATTGAATATTGAGACCGGCGATTATATCTCCGCCCTGATCGGACTGCTGGAGAACCGTTCCTATGAAATCGAAGACGACGACGAGGTCGCGGAAGGCGGGCTTACGCTGAGCGCGAAAGCCAGGCTGATCCTGAACCGCTTTGTTGCAGCAGGCTGGGTAGACAGGGAGTATTTGGACGGATCTTTCACTGAAGTAATCACACCGAGAACCTATGCGATACAGGTCATGCAGCTGCTTCATGATCTGAGCGACGACCAGACAAGGGAGTATAACTCGCTTGTTTTTTCTACCTATTCCGGTTTGAAAGAAGCCCGGGACAATCAACCGCACCAAATGTACGAGGCCGTGGTGAATGCGAAAGCCAACACGGAAAAACTGGTCTATGAGTTAAAAAAACTGTATCACGGGATACGGGGCTATCTGAGAAAAATCCAGGGGCACCGCGACGTCAATGTCCTGCTGCGGGATCATTTTGACGAATACAAGGCCTTAGCGGATCGCATTTATCACCCCATCAAAACGATGGATTCCGTATATCGCTATATGGCGCCTATACGGGAGATTATAACCGGCGCCATCGGGGATTCTGGCAGGATGGCGGAGATGCGAAAGCGCGCGATGACGATCCGCCGCTATGATAGCGAAGAAGAAGCCGGGCGCGAGATCATCGGCGATATGGATTATATTCTGGATGTATATCAATCCCTGGGCGCTATTGTTGCTGAGATCGATAAAAAGCACAGTAACTATACGAAGCTTTCCATAGACGCCATCCGGTATCATATGTCGGCTGATCAGACGATCGGCGGCAAGCTGGTGTCATTGCTCAAAGGTTTCGCCGCGTCCAGGGGCGATGATCAGGCAAGGCTATACGACCGAATGGAACGCAAACTTCGCATCAACCGGCAGGAATTCATCGACGGGCGCTCCTTATGGCATAGAAACGTCAAAAGCCGCCGGATATCGGTCGACCCGCTGGCCATAAGCGCCGAAGCGCGGCTATCGGAGAAAGAGGCCGAACGGCAGCTTAAATTTATGCGCGCCGATTACTCTCTTCTCCGTATCCGGCAGTATATGGACGCGCTTTTTGGAGACGAAGATTTTCTTTCCACCGAAGGTGTGGACATTCCGGGCGACAGGGAATTTATCCTGCTTCTTTTATCAGCAATCCGGGCGGGAGAAAGGGATACAAACTTCAGCGTCAAGCCGGGAATCGGCAGTTTGGATATCAACGGATACAGGATCCCTAAATTGACGTTTAGTAGAAAGGGAGGAGGAGGCCAAGGTGTGGAGTGAAGATTACGAAGCGCTGAGCGCTTATGAAAAAGGTGAGTATCGCAGGATTGCTAATCATTTGCTGGCTCACACCTATCTGACCAAGTATTCCTATCAGCCGGCTAAGCAAATGACGCTGCCAAACAGGGATTACCAAATCGCGTCGCGCTTCTACGATCTATTTAAAGAATATTTCTCCGTGGCGGGCTGGCAGCTGGAAAATGACAATATCTACGGATTTATGTCGCTGATCAATATCCATGACAATAATCGTTTTCGCATGGATCAGTTCACCACGCTTTTCCTGTATACCTGCCGGTTGATTTATGAGGAGCAGCGGGAACAGGCAAGCAGCTTTCATACCGTGCCGACGAGCACTTCCGACGTCGTGCAGAAAATGGACGCCCTCGGACTTTTAAAGAATGGCAAAACGACGCAAAAGGAGCGTATTGAAGCGCAGCGAACGCTCGCCCATTTCCGCCTCATCGAAAAAATGGAAACCACAGCCTGGGATCCGGAGGGCAACCGTATTTTGATCCTACCGTCGATCCTGGCGGTGATTACCAATCAGGGGATCAATGATATCATCCTCGAGTTGGAGGATCTGAAGATGGAGCCGGACGGCGGGGAAGAAGACCTTTCCGACCCTGGCGGCGAAACGGACGACACGCAGAGCTTAGGAGTCTATAACGCCTGAACGCTCCCGCCGCCAAAAGCAAAATTCAGGCGTAACCGCCTTCTGGAGATTCGCTTATGAAAATTTTAACCCGTATGCTCCTGATCCATTGGTATTTTTTTACCCACGAAATGATCGAATTTGACAGAATTAACTTTCTTACCGGTAAAAACTCCTCCGGCAAATCCACGATCATCGACGCTATGCAACTGGTATTGCTAAGCGATACCAGCGGTTCCTATTTCAATAGGGCGGCGAATCAGAAAGGGAACCGGACGCTGACCGGCTATCTGCGCTGCGAGCTGGGCGACGAGGAAGGCGCAGGCTTCCGCTATCTGCGAAACGGACGTTTTACCAGTTATGTCGTACTCGAATTTGTGGACGACGCGAAGGGAAACTTTTTCTCCGCCGGCTGCTGCTTCGACACGTTCGGCGAAAATGATGTTCAGCGGCTGTTTTTTCAGTTCAACGGCCCCATCCCGGAAAATGAATTCGTCGAACAAAGCGTACCGCTAAACATAGAAGGGCTTAGAGCCTTCCTCCGCGCAAATTACCCCGGGGGACAAAGTTACACGACCAATGTGAACCGCGACTTCCGCGAAGCGTTATGCGGCAGCCTTGGGGGGCTGCAGCCCCAGCGCTTTACCGACCTCATCAAAAAGACGGTTTCTTTCGATCCGGACGTCAAGATCGAGAAATTTATCACGGAATTTGTCTGTGGCGAAGAGCTGGAAATCAATATCGCGGATATGAAGGAAAATATCCGCAGCTACGACTCGTTGAAAAAAGAATCGCAAATCCTGCAGGAGCGTATCGTATTATTAGCAAAGATCGGCGATGCCCACGACGTGTTTATTAAGAATAAAGACAACGAAACGCTATACAGCTATTTGCTTGAACGGGCGGCGTGGGAGACGAAAAGAAGCGAAATCGAGGCCTGTAAGCAAAACATAGAGCGGCTTGCCCATGAATTGCGTGAACTCGGGGATAGTCTGGTCCGCGAGGAAAGGCAGCAGGCGCAGCTACAGACAGAACGCGACGCATTGAAGCTGCAGCTTGACAGCGACGAAAACGCGAAGCGGCTGGAAGGCCTGCAGAAAGAAATCGACGAAAAGAAACGACAATGCGGCGAACTGATCAATACGTTTGAGATAATGTCGGCGAGGCTGCACCAGGCGACGTCCTCCTGGAAAACCTGGATTGTGAATATCAGAGAAAAAATACTGCTCACCAATCTATCGGAAATGGATCCATTACTGGGCGCGAGGATCGAAGCGGTCGGCGCCGAAGGGGACGCCCTGCTGGAGAAAGCGGGCCCCTTGCGGGAAGCAAAAGAGCGGGATGCGGAAGCAGAGCTTCTCGCGCATACCGGCAGCGAAAAACTTGTCGCGCTGGCCAGGGAAGCGGATGATTACCGCGACCGCTGCGTAAGCCTCAGCGGGCGGCTGACCGACGCCCAAGAGGAGATGGCGCGTCGTCTGGCGGAATTGGCCGCGGAAAAAGAATCGCTGGAAAAGGGCGTCTATCGCTTCCCTCAAGATGCGATTGACCTGAAAGAAGCCGTTGAAAGCCGGCTTCGTTCCAAATACGGGCCGGAAGCGAAAGCGGTCATCCTGGCGGAAGAGGCGGAGATACGCGGCGACCGTTGGCGGGACGTCGTCGAAGGCTATTTGCACACGCAAAAATTCTATGTGATCGTCGCGCCGGAGCATTTTTATACCGCGTTTCAGCTCTATGATTCCATCAAGCGGCAGAAAAGCGTGTACACCACCGGGCTTGTCGATACGGAAAAACTTCAGCGTATGAGCCCGGTCAGGGACGAAGGCAGTCTTGCGGAGGAATTGGAGACAGAGGACGCCGCGGTCCGGCTATTTATCGACTTCACGCTGGGCCGCGTCCGGAAATGTGATTCCATAAAGGAACTCAGGAAATTCAGAACCTCGGTCACCGACGATGGCGTACTTTATCAGAACTTCGTCGTCCGCGCCATGGATCCGAAGCGCTGGAAAGACCCGGCTATCGGACGGACGGGCGCCAGGCTCAGGTTGGAAAAAGTGAAGGAGGAGATATCCTGGCTTCAGGAGATACTATCCGTCTTGATCGCGATTATCCCGGCGCTTAAGGAGACGGACAGGTTTTTCCGGCTCGACGCGTTTATGGTTGGGCAAATCATCGATTCCGCCAAGAAATATTTGGAGCTCCCGCTCCTGGCAGAAGCGATCCAGCGCCTTACCGCCGACGCGGAGTCGATTGATAAGAGCGCGATCGAGATCCTTCGTCAAAGGCTGGGCGAGCGGGAAGACGCCATCATGAAAAACCGCGATCGTATCCGCGAAATCTTTGAGAAAGTCGGTTCCGCTAAAGACAGGTTTAAGTCATATGAAGAGGAAACCTTGCCCGGTCTCGAAAGCGAGGAAGAGGATCTCCGCGAAGCGTTGGAAGCGTCGTACGACAGGGAGTGGGCGGATGAAACCGGCAGCCAAAGGTATGAACGGGAAATCTCGAGACGAGAAAGCGCGGAAGAGATATCCAGGGCCTTTCACCGCGAGCAAAGCCGTTCACGAAACGCTAAGGAAGAATACTGGGAAAAGACCAGGGATTTCCGGCTTGAATATAATGGAACGTATAAAACCGGGTACGACGTAAACGACCCGGACAATGCCGTATACCACAATATTTGGCTGGAGTACACGGAAAACAGGCTGCCTGAATATGAAACCAAGATAGAGGATACGCGGAATAAGGCTTTCCAGCAATTCCAGGAGGATTTTCTCAGCAAACTGCAGAGTAATATCCGCAACGCAAGACAGCATATCGACGAATTGAACGCGGCGATGAAATTCGCCAACTTCGGCGAGGATACCTATCAGTTCCGCGTGACCGCGAATCCCGACCATGAGATCAAACGCTACTATGATATGATCGTGGATGAAATGCTTCTCTTCGGCGGCTACAATTTGCTCTCCGGCCAATACAACGAGAAGTACCGGGAAGAAATCGCGGAGCTATTTGAGATGCTGACCAACGACGGGGGCCCGGCAAAGACCTTGGGGTATGACGACTATGAAAAGCGGGTTCAGCACTATACCGATTATAAGACCTATCTGAAGTTTGATTTGGAAGTCATCAAGCCCGGCGGGGAATCGGAGCGGTTGTCCAGGACGATGGGCAAGAAATCCGGCGGAGAAACCCAGACGCCTTTTTATGTCGCCGTGCTGGCTTCTTTTGTCCAATTATATCGGATCGGCAGGGACAAAACCGCAAATACGACGCGGCTGATCCTGTTTGACGAGGCTTTTTCCAAGATGGACGGGGAGCGTATCATCCAAAGCATAGGCTTGCTTAGGCGTTTTCAGTTTCAGGTGATCTTTGCGGCCCCGCCGGATAAGATCCCCGACGTCGGCGCTCTGGCCGACCGTAATCTTGGCGTATTAAGAGAGGGGCAGAAAACTTGCGTACGGGCTTTTGACCCAAGACAGCTGGAGGAATTCGCTGATGAGGCATGATTATCAACGGCAGATTTTATCGCTCCTGCTGGACTGGTATGAAGACAGCCCTGCCTATATCCGCGGCGAAAAACCGTCCCGCCGCAAAATGATGAGGCTATATGACGGCGGGCAGACGGACTTTCCGTCGTACGATATCGAAGATCCCCTGATCAGAAAAGACGTCAACCAGGCGGTCCTGGATCTGGCCGAACAGGGCTTGGTCGGATATGAATGGATGCGCGGGCAGCAAAATCACATCTTGGCGAAACTATGGCTTGATCCCGGCGCCGTCAGGCAAGCCTACGCCCATATCGGGCGGCGCCCCAAAGGAGACGAGGCGGAAGACCTGCTTCTGCGGTTGAACGCGCTCCTGGGGCGGACGCAGGCGGAATGGTCGCGCCGCTGGCTGGAGGACACGATCGCTGTGATCGCGCGGAAACGCGCCGTCGGCGCCGTCATGCCCGGCACTCCTCAGGAACAGGACGATTTACTGAAAGCCGTTTCTGTTCTCGCGGACAGCGCGGAAATTGAAACCCTGGAGCGGGTGTTCTCCATGCGCTGCTTTGGGGATTCCAAACACTTTGAACGCACGGTCAAAGCGCGGCTGGCCCGGGTACTAAGGAAATATCTGGCGCAGGACGATTGCACGGATGATGAAGCGTTGCGGCTAGCCGGGCTTGTCCCCTATCCTGAGCAGTTCGCCTTTTCCGGCGCGCTGAAGATCACGCTTCCCCGGGGCGTCGTTGATTTTTCCCCGCTACCTTTTGGGGGGACGCTGACGATCGATGATATCAGGCAAGGACAGATATCCTTTAGCGATCATGTGCGACGGATTTTATCTGTTGAAAATTATGCCAACTATGTTGATTATGTCCATAAGAATAAGGAGAAAGACGAATTTGTCTTTTTTCATGGCGGGCAGTATAGTCCAGCTAAGCGTATGTTCCTCGAAGCAATAGTGTCGTCCTTGCCGGACGACGGCGCGTTTTTTCACTGGGGCGATATTGATTTTGGCGGCTTTCGTATGCTTGCCCGGTTGCGCAGAGAAATTCTGCCCGGCGTCCGGCCATGGAGGATGAACCTGGATGAATTGGCGCATTTCGCGGAGTTTACCGTCGGTTTTCCTGAGGCTTACCAAAAACGCTTGATCTCTTTATTGGATATGCCCGAACTGGCTGACTGCTATCCCTGCATCGAGTACATGATCAAATCCGGCGTACGGCTTGAACAGGAAGCCATGCTGGTCGAATCATCCGGGCCGTATCATCACCGCGACCAATATGACAGGCTACTTATCGCTACAGCGATCGCTGAAAACAGAGGAATACCTAATGCTTGAAATAGTGGACAGAATCACTGGCATACTGCATGTCACGTGTAAGCTTGGCTCATTTGTCTATTCAACCGCAGGATTATTTGGTATTATTGAAAGGGATTGATATCTGTTGAAAAAGCGAATGCTGGCAATCTCACCTCCACGAAGAGAGTGAGCGATTATCTGGTAAGCACGGGCTGGAAAACAACGAACGATACTATCGATAACTATCTGCGGCTCCTCGAGAACGCTTATATCCTCTACCGGGCGCGGCGGTACGATCTGAAGGGTAAGTTGCATCTGAAGACCCACGAAAAGTTCTATTTCGTGGACGCAGGCATATGCAACGACCTGCTTGGCTTTAGCGATGCCGATTACGGTTATGTACGGGAATTGGACAGTTGCATGAATCAAATTGCCGATATGCAAGAATAATGCGATGAAGCGTTATCATGAGCGGTTAGGATTTTTAATCAAAAGCAAACCCAAAGCAAAGCAAGAGTTGAATTCAAAGCAAACAAGTGCAATAAATCGTGCAAAACAATTGATATGCACGAATTATTATGCTATACTTAGGTTGCAGGAATAAGGAGGTGTTTATAATGGCTGATACAATCAATGTAACGATCAGGCTCGACAGGGAAGTTAAGGAACAGGCCGAGAGAATGTTTGGCGATTTTGGAATGAATTTGTCCACGGCATTTAACGTATTCGCCCGACAATCATTGCGCGAAGGTAAAATTCCTTTTGAGATTTATGACCCGTTTTACGGCACGAAAAACCAAACGGAACTTAACCGCAGAATTGCTGACATTGAAGCGGGTAAAAACCTCTCTGCCCATGAACTGATAGAGGTAGAAGATGAATAAGGTATGGCACGATAAGGCGTGGGACGAGTATCTTGAGTGGCAAACACAGGACAGGAAAACCCTTAGACGTATAAATAAACTTATAGCAGATATTGACCGCCATCCTTTCACTGGCATTGGTAGGCCGGAACCGTTGACAGGAAATTTGCAGGGATATTGGAGCCGCCGCATTGATGAAGCAAATCGCATAGTTTACAAAGCAGAAGACAATCAACTCATTATCGCTCAATGCGGCGGTCATTATAACGATTAAGATTACTTCAAAAAGGAAAACCCCGATCATCCTAATGATAATCAGGGTTCGCCTTTGGAGTTGCATAGTGGACAATAGGGGGATCGAACCCCTGACCTCCGCATTGCGAACGCGGCGCTCTCCCAGCTGAGCTAATTGCCCGATCGATTGCCACCGGTGAGATGTGACTTTACCATTATAGCAAAAAGAAAGGATTTGTAAAGAAAATGTTTTGGGGGAAAGACGATATTGCCCTCATTGAGAAATGATGATATTTTATACATATGTAGTTTGAAAGGAGCATTTATGGAAGGGTTTCAGGACAAGGCGGAAGGGGCGCCCCGCAGACAGGGCGGCGCCGGAAAAAAGCATAGAGATAAGGACAACAGGAAGCCCGAGCCGTCCGGGGAGGCAGGCGACCGTAAGAATAATACGAATTTTCATCGCAAGAAAAAGTCTGTGGATAGGGAGACCCGCGAGGAGCGGGAGTTGTGGTACGAGTTGGAGCCGGAATCGGAGCCGGAGGCAAAGCCGGCGCCGAGGCCTGAGGGCCCGCCAAGCTTCCATGCCCATGCCCTCGACCTGGAGCCGGGGGTGGTTTTCCCCGAGAGGCCGAGCCTGGATCTGACTTATGTGGATTTCACCAGGGAATCCTACGAGGCGGATAAGCCTTTTGTGCCAAGGAAGAAGAAAATCGTCCCCTTTGAGCTTTCGGAGACCCCGCGTATGCAGCCGGACTTCTGGGAAGGCAGGACGCCGGGCCGCCGTAAGCTGATGGGCCAGCCGGATGGCGCGAACCGCGGGGAGAAGGATGGGGAAGCCGCCCGGACCCGGGATGGGAAGCCTTCGGAGGGGCGAAAAGAGGCGAGGGACAAATCGGGAGATAAGAAGGAAACGGGCCAGAGAGCACAGAAAGGCAGAGGCGAACGCAAGGCCGCCAGAGACGGCGCGAGGGATAATACCCGTGACGGCGCAAGTGAAAGCATCGTGGAAAGCGCCAGGGAAAACACCAGGGAGAGCGCCGGGGAAGGTGTCCGGGACGGCTCGAAGGAAGAGGCCCAGGAGGCCGGCAGGCAGAGCCGGGGAAACATCAAGCGCCAGGACCAGCCTATGATGAAGAGGAGCGCAAAACGCCAGGAGCATAACGCGGACAGAAGGAAAAGCAGGGATGGCGGAAATACCGGCGAGGGGAAAAGCCAGCCGGCAGAGCCGGCGAACGACCAGGGGGGCGGCGACGCGAAGGAGTCGCTGATCAAGCCTTACTGGATGAAGAAATGACGAACGGAGTATAGACTTCATGAGCGAAGGATTTGTACTAAAGGGGGATCTGTGTTTTAGCCGGGCTTCCGGAGACTTGGAAGTGATGGAAAACGCTTATCTGGTCTGCGCCGACGGCGTATGCAAGGGCGCGTATCAGGAGCTGCCTGAAGAGTTCAGCTCGCTGCCGCTTACCGACCACCAGAACCGTTTGATCGTCCCGGGCCTGGTAGATCTGCACGTCCACGCCCCGCAGTATACATTTTGGGGGCTTGGCATGGACCTGGAGCTCATCCAGTGGCTGAACCGCCATACATTTCCGGAGGAATCGAAGTATGAGGATCTATCGTACGCGGAGAAGGCTTACCGCGCCTTCGCGGACGAGGTATACCGCGGGCCGAATACCCGGGCGGTGGTCTTCGCCACCAGGCATACGCCGGCTACGCTGCTGCTGATGGACATCCTTGAAGGATCCGGGCTCGCGGCTTATGTGGGCAAGGTCAATATGGACCGAAACGGTATACCGCCGCTCCAGGAGGAAAGCGCCGAGGCTTCCCTGGCGGACACGGAGATCTGGCTGCAGGCGGCGCTGGGTGAGAAGCGATACGCGAATGTCAAGCCGATACTGACGCCCAGGTTCATCCCTTCCTGTACGGACGGGCTGATGAGTGGGCTGAAAGCCGTGCAGCGGAGCTACGGGCTGCCCGTGCAGTCCCATCTTTCGGAGAACCAGGGGGAAGTAGCCTGGGTCAGGGAGCTTTGCCCGGGAGCGGGCAGCTATGCGCAAGCCTACGACGCCTTCGGTATGTTTGGCGGGGATACGCCCACCGTGATGGCGCATTGCGTCTGGATGAGCGATGAGGAAATAGAGCTTATGCGAAAGCGGCAGGTATTCGTAGCCCATTGCCCCCAATCCAATATGAACTTGTCCTCGGGGATCGCGCCTGTACGCAGGTTCCTGGACGCGGGTATACCGGTAGGGCTGGGGAGCGACGTGGCTGGAGGCAGCCATACGTCCATATTTCGCGCCATGAGCGACGCGATACAAGTATCAAAGTTGTACTGGCGCCTCGTCGACGAGTCGTGCAGAGCCCTGACCCTGGAGGAAGCCTTCTATCTGGGCACCCTGGGGGGCGGGGCATTTTTCGGCAACATAGGCTCTTTCCTGCCCGGATATGAGTTTGACGCCCTGGTCATCGACGACAGCCGCAATCTGGATACCGGGCCCCTCGACATGCAAAGCAGGCTTGCCAGAGTCGTCTATCAGCCGGATAGAAACGTGATCGAGGAAAAGTACGTCCGCGGAAAGAATATATTTGACAGGCCACTGGGTAACGCAGGATTCAAAAAGGCAAGTAAGGAGGAGGGTGTTGTATGACGGTAGGTCAAAGCGTCCCCCGTGTGGACGGGTACGCGAAGGTAACAGGCCAGGCGAAATACACAGAGGACATGCTTCCGGTCAACTATCTCACCGCGATGCTGAAGCGCAGCCCCATAGCTAACGGGCTGGTGAAGAAAATCGATACATCTAAGGCCGCCGGGGTAAAGGGCGTGGTTCGCATCGTGACCTGCTTCGACGTCCCGGAGATCGACTTCCCTACAGCGGGGCACCCCTGGTCTACGGAGGAAGCTCACCAGGACGTGGCGGACCGCAGGCTCCTCAACCGGCGCGTCAGGTATGTAGGGGACGAGATAGCCGCGGTGATCGCGGAGGACGAGCCGGCGTGCAGGGAAGCCCTGGCCCTCATCGAGGTGGAGTATGAGGAATACGCGCCGCTGCTATCTTCGGAAGCGGCGATGGCGGAGGGCGCGGGCGCGATCCACGAGGCTTATCCGGGCAATATCCTGAAGGAGTCCGACTATGCTTACGGCGCTTTCGACTGGGCAGACCCCGGCGAAGGGGTGAGGATTTTTGAGGGGGATTACCACACCCAATCCGTGCAGCACTGCCATATCGAGAAGCCTGTGAGCTTCGCCTATATGGAAAACGACCGCATCACCATCGTCAGCTCTACGCAGATACCCCATATCGTCCGGCGTGTGGCCGGGCAGGCGATGGGGATAGGCTGGGGGAAGATACGGGTCGTCAAGCCCTATATAGGCGGCGGGTTTGGAAATAAGCAGGAGGTGCTGTACGAGCCCCTCAACGCCTACCTTACGACCCAGGTGGGAGGGCGCTGCGTGCTGCTTGCCATATCCAGGGAAGAGACCTTCTTTGCCACCAGGATTCGCCACAGCATAGACGTCCACCTCAAGTCGGCGGTGGACAAAGACGGGCGCTTCCTTGCCAGGCACATCACAGCCATATCCAACCAGGGGGGCTATGCCTCCCACGGGCACTCCATCGTGGCAAATACCGTGACAGGCTTCCGCCAGCTATACCACGCGGAGAAGCTCACCGAAGGCAAGGCGTATACCGTATATACCAATCTACCCAGCGGCGGGGCTATGCGGGGCTACGGCATACCCCAGGTCAACTTCGCCATGGAGTCCCACTCGGACGACGTCGCTTCGGCCTTGGGCATGGACCCGGTGGACTTCCGCGAGCTAAACGCCATGCAGATGGGTTTTGTGGACCCGGGCACGGGCATAGTCTGCCACAGCACAGGCCTTGCCGAGTGCATTGAGCGGGGCAAGACCTTAGTGGATTGGGGGAAGAAACGCAAGGCTTATCAGAACCAGAGCGGCAGCCTCCGGCGGGGCGTGGGTATGGCGATATTTTCCTATAAGACGGGCGTCTACCCCATATCCCTTGAGACCGCAAGCTGCCGGATGATCCTTAACCAGGACGGCACAGCCCAGCTGCAGATGGGGGCCACGGAGATAGGCCAGGGCGGGGATACGGTCTTCACCCAGATGGCTGCCGAAGCTTCCGGGCTGCGCTTCGGGGACGTACATATCGTATCTTTCCAGGATACGGACGTGGCGCCCTTTGATACGGGGGCTTACGCCTCCCGCCAGACATATGTGAGCGGGAAAGCCATACTCAAGACGGCGTCACTCTTCAAAGAGAAGATACTGGAGTACAGCGCGAAGCTGCTCCACTATAACAAGGAGAATCTAGAGCTGATGAACTCCCAGATCATCCACCGCAGGACCGGGGACGTGATCTCCGACCTGGCGCCGGTGGCTCTGGAAGCTTTCTACAGCTTGCATGAGTCCATCCATATCACGGCGGAGACGACGAACGACTGCAAGGAAAATACTTTTTCCTTCGGCGCCTGCTTTGCCGAGGTGGAAGTGGACGTCCCCCTGGGTAAGGTGAAGGTGCTGGCCCTCCACAGCATCCATGACAGCGGCAGGCTCATCAATCCCCAGCTCGCCGAAGCCCAGGTGCACGGCGGCATGTCCATGGGCCTGGGTTACGCGATGAGCGAGCAAATGCTATATGACGACAAGGGGAAGCTTCTCAACGGCAACTTCCTGGACTATAAGATAGGCACCAGCATGGACACGCCGGAGCTGTCGGTGGAGTTCGTGGAGACCTACGACCCGACGGGGCCTTTCGGCAACAAAGCTCTTGGGGAGCCGCCGACTATACCTCAGGCGGCCGCCCTGAGGAATGCCATCTACCACGCCACGGGCGTTGCCCTGGACCGCATACCCATGTCGCCCCAGAAGCTCACCGAAGCTTTTGCCGACGCGGGCCTCATCGGCGCGCCCGGTAGCGCCCGGACGTCCGGAAAGGGGGAGTGAAGGTAATGTTTGCCATCGATCACTACTATGAAGCGGGCACATTAGAGGAAGCTTTCGCGTTAAAGGAGGCGCATCCCGGCGCGCGCTGGATAGCCGGGGGCAGCGATCTGCTGATACAGATACGGGAAGGCAAGCTGGCCGGGGCTGAGCTCATCGGGATAAGGGATATACCCGGCTTGTCCGGCGTGACACTGGATAAGCAGGAGAACATCCACATCGGGCCCCTGTCCACATTCAGCCAGGTAGCGGAGGATCCCGTCATCCGGGAAAGGATACCCATGCTAGGCAGGGCAGTAGATCAGGCCGGCGGGCCCCAGCTTCGCAACGTAGGCACTATAGGCGGCAATATCTGCAACGGGATCACCAGCGCGGACAGCGCTTCCAGCTTGTTTGCCTTGGAGGCGGAGCTGGTATTGAGCCGTATCGGCGCTTCGGGGTTTATCTCCAGCGAAGAGAAGGAGATCGGCGCCTTCTACCTGGGACCGGGCAAGGTGGATATCGCCCCGGATCAGATGCTGACGGATATCATCATCCGCCGGAAGAAGTATGAAGGCTTCTTCGGGCACTATACGAAGTACTCCATGCGCAACGCCATGGACATCGCCACCCTGGGCTGCGCGGTGTACTGCCGCTTCAGCGACGACTTAGCCGTGATCGAGGATGTAAGGATAGCGTACGGCGTAGCCAACCCCACGCCCTGCCGCTGCCCCGGGGCTGAAAAAGCCGTAGCCGGGATGAAGGCGGGGGAAGAAGCTTTCCGCAAGCTGGGGGAGCTAGCCCTGGAGGAGATAAGCCCCAGGGATTCGTGGCGGGCGTCGCGGAGGTTCCGCCTGCAGATAGCGGAGGAGATAGCTTACCGGGGCGGCATGGCCTGCCTTGAGGAAGCCAAAGCAGCCAAGGGCGGCGTGAAGCCGGCGCAAGGGGCGCCGGGGCGGCCCGGAGAAGGCGCGCCTGCCCGCAAGACAGGGGAAAGCTTCGGGGACGGGCGGCACTGGCTGCTGCGCCTCACCGTAAACGGCAAGGCTGTGGAAGTGCCTGTAGACAACCGCGAGTCCCTGGCCGATATGCTGCGCAACCGGCTGGGCCTGACCAGCGTGAAAAAGGGCTGCGACGTAGGGGAGTGCGGCGCCTGCACGGTGCTGGTGGACGGGAAGTCCATCGATTCCTGCATCTACCTGGCCCGCTGGGCGGAGGGCAGGCATGTGCTGACCACGGAAGGCCTGCGGGGGCTGGATAACGAACTGACCCCGGTACAGCAAGCCTTCATCGACGAAGCGGCCATACAGTGCGGATTCTGCACCCCGGGGCTCATCATGACGGCTACGGAGCTGGTGGAAAGCGGCAGGACATACAGCCGGGAGGAGCTGCGCAAGCTGATATCCGGCCACATATGCCGGTGCACGGGCTACCAGAATATATTGAATGCCGTGGAGAAAGTCGTGGGACAAAAACAGTGAGCTTATATGAAGGGAAGGGCGCCGGCGGCAGCGGGGCACAAACCGTGCTGATCACCGGCGCCTCCGGCGGCATCGGCAGGGCGCTGGTACGCGCTTACGCCGCCGCGGGCTATCAAGTGGCGATACACTACCATCGCGACCGGGAAGGGGCGGAAGAAGCCCTGAGGCTGGCCTCCGGATACGGAGCGCCAGCCTGCTGCTTCCAGGCGGATATCAGCGACGCGGCACAGGTCAGGGTCATGGCCGCCAAGGTGGAAGCAGGGCTGGGGGAAGTCGCCTGCCTGGTGAACAACGCCGGGTACAGCCGGCAAAGCCTGTTTACTGAAATCAGCGATGAAGAATGGGAACATATGTTCGCCGTACATGTCCATGGCGCCTTCTACTGCTGCAAAGCGGTGCTGCCCGCTATGATACGCCGCAAGTCCGGCAGCATTATCAACATTTCTTCTATGTGGGGCAGGGCGGGCGCCTCCTGCGAGGTACACTACTCCGCGGCCAAGGCTGCCCTGGAGGGGATGACGAAGGCCCTTGCCAAGGAGCTGGGGCCGTCGGGGATAAGGGTGAACTGCGTAGCGCCGGGGGTCATCGACACAGCCATGAACCGGGAGCTGGGCGTCGGCATACTTCGCGGGCTGGCTGAGGATACGGCGCTGGGCAGGCTTGGCGCCCCGGAAGACGTAGCCGGGCTGGCCCTGTACCTGAGCGGACGGGAAGCCGCGTATATCACCGGGCAGGT
Organism: Clostridiales bacterium; assembly: GCA_009782505.1. GTDB lineage: Bacteria > Bacillota > Peptococcia > DRI-13 > UBA5745 > WRMS01. Next base: position 21,907 of record WRIW01000006.1, on the reverse strand, counting down.
CGTAAGCGTGGACGGCGGATATCTGTTTTGAATTGCTTATTGACAGGTACAGTATATGGCGATATAATGTAACACTATATATAGTTCATTGATTACCTGTTGACACGCAAATCATAGGGCAAATCGGAGGTGGATATCATGGAGCTGCTTAAGGAAAGGATACTCAACGAGGGCCATGTGAAGGCTGGCAATATTCTGAAGGTGGACAGCTTTCTCAACCACCAGATGGATATCAGCCTGTTTGACGAAATCGGAAAAGAATTCAAGAGCATATTCGCGGGGGAAGGCGTCAACAAGATACTCACCCTGGAGGCTTCCGGCATAGGGGTGGCCGTGATCACCGCCCTTCACTTCGACTGCTGCCCGGTGATATTCGCGAAAAAGACCCAATCCAAGAATCTGGACGGCGACCTCTACCTTTCCCAAGTGACGTCCTTTACCAGAGGTACGACCTACGACATCCAGGTGGCGCAGAAGTACATCCGGGCTGAGGACCGTATCCTTATCGTGGATGATTTCCTGGCTACGGGGGCGGCGCTGCTTGGTCTGGCGGACATCGTAGCGCAGTCGGAAGCTTATCTTGCCGGCTGCGGCATTGTCATCGAGAAGAGCTTCCAGGAAGGCGGAGCGCTGCTGAGAGGGAAGGGCGTAAGGGTAGAGTCCCTGGCGAAAATCAAGGCCTTCGAAGGCGACAAAGTCATCTTTGAGTGAAACGAAATAGAACAAAAGATAAAGTTGCGCAGGATATTTCGTTTTTGGCGGAAGCGGGCGTAGCCAGAAGCGAAACAAACAAAAGAAAAAGTTGCGCAGGATATTTCGTTTCTGGCAAGGCAAGCGACGTCGGACGTGAGGGCGCGTACCACTCGTACGTAACCGAACGGAAGGCGGAAGCGGGCGTAGCCAGAAGCGAAATAGACAAGCAAAAGAGGAGGAGACGCTTATGGTTTATATCTTTCCGGAACCCTCCCGCACCTTCGGGGAATACCTGCTGGTGCCGGGTTTTACATCCCATGATTGTATTCCGGCCAATATCGACTTGAGGACCCCTCTGGTCAAGTTCAACAAAGGCGAATCGCCCGGCATCGGCGTCAATATCCCTCTGGTTTCCGCCGTCATGCAGTCGGTATCCGACGATACCATGGCTATAGCCCTGGCGAGGGAAGGGGGGATAGCCTTCATCTACTGCTCCCAGCCCATCGAGAGCCAGGCCCAGATGATAGCTAAGGTCAAGGGCTACAAAGCCGGCTTCGTACCCAGCGACTCCAACATCACCCCGGAGAGCACATTAGAGGAAGTGCTGAAGCTGAAAGCGAAGACAGGGCACTCTACCATGTCCGTCACCACAGACGGCACCGCCAACGGCAAGCTCCTGGGGATCGTGACCAGCCGGGATTACCGCCCCAGCCGGATGAGCCCGGAGACGAAGGTGAAGAGCTTCATGACGCGCTTCGAGGACCTCATCTGCGCCCCGGACACCGCCACCCTGAGCGAGGCCAACGATATCATATGGGAGCATAAGCTGAATGCCCTGCCTCTGGTGGACAAGGAGCAAAGGCTGAAGTATATGGTGTTCCGCAAGGACTACGACAGCCACAAGGAGAATGTAAACGAGCTGCTTGACAGCCAGAAACGCTACCAGGTAGGGGCGGGCGTCAACTCAAGGGACTACAAGGAAAGGGTACCGGCGCTGGTGGAAGCCGGCGCGGACGTGCTGTGCATCGATTCTTCGGAAGGGTACAACCAATGGCAGGGCGACACTCTGGCGTGGATAAGGGAAGCCTATGGCGGCGCGGTCAGGGTGGGCGCGGGTAATGTGGTAGATAAAGAAGGCTTCCGCTACCTGGTGGACGCGGGGGCGGACTTCGTGAAGGTGGGGATAGGCGGCGGCTCCATCTGCATCACCCGGGAGCAGAAAGGCATAGGCAGGGGCCAGGCTACCGCCCTCATCGAGGTCGCGGCGGCCAGGCAGGCCTACTATGAGGAGACGGGGGTCTACATCCCCATCTGCTCCGACGGGGGCATCGTGTACGACTACCACATGACCCTGGCGCTGGCCATGGGGGCGGACTTCCTGATGATGGGCCGCTACTTCGCCCGCTTCGACGAGAGCCCGACCAATAAGGTGCTGGTAGGCGGCGTCTACATGAAGGAGTACTGGGGCGAAGGCTCCAACCGGGCGAAAAACTGGCAGCGCTATGACTTAGGGGAAAGCGAGAGCCTGGCTTTCGAGGAGGGCGTGGACTCCTATGTGCCCTACGCCGGCGGGCTGAAAGACAATGTGCGCAACTCCTTGAGCAAGGTGAAGGCCACCATGTGCAACTGCGGCGTCATGTCCATCCCCGAGCTGCACCAAAACGCGAAGCTGACCCTGGTGTCGGCTACCAGTATCGTGGAGGGCGGGCATCACGACGTGGTGCTGAAGGAGAGCAAGCAGACGAATTTTTAGTGAATAATCGATGCCGTTGTGGTAGAATATCTCATGCATTTCAATAGATTAACGGATAAGGGGAGCAGATACTGATGACTAAGACTTTCGCGGATATCCAGGCTTTGGTGAAGAAGCACAACATCAAGATGTTTGATTTTAAGGAAATCGATCTGGACGGGAGGTGGCATCACCTGTCCGTCCCGGTGGAGCGGTTTACCCCGGAGCTGCTGGAAAAAGGCATCGGCTTCGACGGGTCCAGCTACGGCTTCCTGACGGTGGAGAAGTCGGATATGGTATTTATCCCGGACTTGTCCTCCGCTTTCGTAGACCCGGTGATCGAAACGCCGACCATATCCATGATCGGCGACATCTACCGGATAGACGAGACGTACACGCGCTTCGAGGGCGACCCCAGGTATGTGGCGGAAAAAGCGGAGCGTTTCCTGAAGGACGCGAAGATATCGGACAACTGCCTTTTCGGGCCGGAATTTGAGTTCTATGTGCTGGACAATGTAGAGTACCGCAATGAGATGAACCACATCGAGGTGCATCTCGACTCGGCTCAGGCCGGCTGGAACTCCATCGACAGCCCCTACGACGACCTGTACCGAAACAAAGGCTTCAAGGTGATGGGGCATAAGGGCTACCATGCCGACCAGCCCCAGGACGTGAGCTACGAGCTGCGTAACCAGATGGTCCGCACCCTGGAGGACAACGGCGTCCCGGTGAAGTACCACCATTCGGAAAACGGGGGGCCCGGGCAGGTGGAGATCGAGCTGAACTTCTCCACCCTGAGGGAGATGGCGGACAGGACGCAGAAGCTGAAGTATTTCGTGAAAAATATCGCGGTGAAAAACGGCAAGACCGTGACGTTTATGCCGAAGCCATTTTATGGGGAAGCGGGCAACGGCATGCATGTGCATCTCCAGATGTTCAATGGGGGGAAGCCCGTGTTCTACGACAAGAAGGGTTATTCCAACCTGAGCCCTACAGCCCTCTACGCCATAAGCGGCATCCTGGAGCACGCCGCCGCCCTGACGGCGTTTACCTGCCCGTCTACCAACTCCTACAAAAGGCTCGTGCCCGGCTACGAGGCGCCGGTGACCATCTGCTTCGCCACAGCTAACCGCAGCGCCGTCATCCGCATACCGGGATACGCCATCCAGCCGGAGGACAAGCGCTTTGAGTTCCGGCCGGCGGACGCTACGTCGAACCCCTATCTGTGTTATTCGGCTATCGTCATGGCTGCCGTGGACGGGATCCAGAAGAAATCCGACCCCACTAAGCTTGGCTTCGGGCCTTACGACAAGAATATGTACTACCTCACCGAGGAAGAGAAAAAAGTAGTGAAAGGCCTGCCCAAATCCCTAGAGGAGGCGGCCGACGCTTTGGAGAAGGATCACGGGTTCCTGCTAAACGGAGGGGTATTCTCCCAGGGCCTGATCGACGACCAGCTGAAGAAGATAAGGAAAGACGCGGAGGAAGTGAGCATCGTCCCCCATCCCCTGGAGTTTAAGAAGTATTACGATTTGTAAAAAAAAGAATGGAGGGATTATATCATGGCGAAAAAACAAGCGTTCTTCACCTGCGTGACCTGCGGCAACCTGGTAGGCGCCATCACCATCACCGGCGCGCCCTTGGTGTGCTGCGGCAAACCGATGAAAGAGCTGATCCCCAACTCGACGGAAGCGGCCCGGGAGAAGCACATCCCTGTCGTGAAGGTATCCGGCGAGAAGTGCACGGTATCGGTGGGTTCAGCCGCCCATCCCATGGCGGAGGACCATCACATCGAATGGATATACCTGCAGACGGAGAGGGGCGGGCAGCGCAAGAACCTGAAGGCGGGAGAAGCGCCGGAACTGGTGTTCGGGGTCGTCGGCGACAAAGCCGTCGCCGCCTTCGCGTACTGCAACCTCCACGGCCTGTGGAAGGCGGAGCTATAAGAGGGCTGTTAAAGTATACGCTTGATATAGTTAAGTCGGCGTGTTTGCCGCAAAACGCATAAAGAGTAATCCACCCGGCAGGGCAGCATAAAGCCTTGCCGGGTGGGTATTTTCACACTCAATACTGGCAGCGCCTTGCTTTTGTCCGCACAATAGACTAAAATTACTAATAAATTTATTAGAAAAAGAATTAGGCAAATCTAACGACAAAGGAGTAGGCGAGTTGTGAAATATGTCATTGTGATCGGCGACGGGATGGCGGACAACCCCGTGCCCGAGCTGGGGGGCATGACCCCCCTTGAGTATGCCCGCAAGCCGGTGATGGACGGGCTTGCCATGAAGGGCGAGCTGGGCAGCGTCCGGACGATACCGGAGGGCGTGGCGCCGGGCAGTGATACGGCTATCCTGAGCGTGTTTGGCTACGACCCGAGGAAGTATTTCTCCGGCCGCTCCCCCCTGGAAGCAGCCGGGTCGGGGGTCAGCCTGGAAGAAGGGGACGTATCCTACCGCTGCAATATGGTCGCCCTGGAAGACGGCGACGTCCCGTATCGGCGCAAGAAGATACTCTCCCACAGCGGCGGATCCATCGAAGGGGAAAGCTCCGTCGCCCTCATGCAAAGCCTGCTGGCGGACAAAAGGTTTCAGAAGCTGGCGGAGAAGAACCGCATGGCCTTCCACCTGAATCCTTCCTTCCGGCACATCGCCGTGCAGAAGGGCGCCGACATCAAGGGGCTCGTCGCCATCCCCCCCCACGACCATCTGGGGGAGGAAGTGGGCGGGCTGCTGCCTGCCGGCTGCCCGGCGGCTTCCGGCATCAACGAAATGATGGAGCTGGCCCATCAGATACTGGACAAGCATCCCATCAACGAAGGGCGCCGCGCTGAAGGAAAGCTGCCGGCTAACGGGATATGGATATGGGCGGAAGGCTCAGCCATCGCCCTGCCGGACTTCCGGGAGAAGTATCATAAGGACGGCTTCGTCATGAGCGCCGTGCCGCTGGTGTGGGGCATAGGCGCCCTGGTCGGCTTGCGCTATATGACCGTACCAGGGGCGACGGGCGAGTTGGATACGGACTTCGAAGGCAAGACCGACGGCGTCCTGGAAGGGCTGGCGGCAGGGGCGGATTTCGCCTTGCTCCACATCGAAGCCCCGGACGAGTGCACGCACAACGGCGACACGAAAGGCAAGATACAAGCCATAGAGTGGCTGGATAGCCGCTGTGTGTCAAGGCTAACCCAGGGGCTGGATAAGCTGGGGGAGGGTTTCCGCCTGCTTATCCTCAGCGATCACAAGACACTGACGTCAAACCGGGGGCATGACGGCGAACCGGTGCCGTATCTGCTTTACGACAGCAGGAAAAACCTCGGCGGCGGGCTTGCCTATACCGAGGCGAACGGGGCAAAGGGGCCGTATCTGGACGAAGGATGGCGGCTGATCGGGCATTTGTTTGAAGAGTGGTAGCGGTTTGGGCATTTGACACAAAGAGAACCGTCCCTTTTGTGTCACGGATAATCCGAGATTCGAATATACTTAGGCTCGCGGTTGACGAAATAGCAGAGATAATCAAAGCCCGCCTCTGCCGCTGCCCTCATGCCGTCCGGTATGCCCGTACCCACCCTTCGCGGGCTATGGGCGTCGGAGCCCAGGGTGAGCTTCTCTCCGCCCAGATCCCTAAACCGCTTGATCCATCTCAAGCCGGGCAGGATGTAAGAAGGGTTGTTCGTATTTATCTCCAGGGCAAGCCCTTTCTCCGCCAGGGTTTTCACCGCAGCCTCCAGATAATCGTCCCAGCGGCCGAAGGGGTAGCTTTCCCTGTCCCCCGGTGAGATGAAGCGGAAGGGGTAAGTGATGTGGGCGGCGGCGTCAAAGCGGCCCCAGTGTATCATCTCCACTAAGGCGGAGAAGTAGGCTTCCAGCTCGGCGTCAAACAAGCTGCCATCCCCGGGCCGGTTATAGTAGTATATGTCCAGGCGCCCCGGCGCGTTGTGCAGCGAACCCAGGACGAAATCAAAGGGGTAGCTTTCCAGGATCTCCTCAGATTTTGACAGCTTCTCCAGGGGCTGGCCCAGCTCTATACCCGCGAGAAGCTCAAGCTTGCCCCGGTAGAGCTCTTTCGCGGCCAGTATATCACTGACGGATCTCTTTATCGATCGGTCGAGTAAGGCAAAATCCGGGTCTAGGTTGTTGACGTCATAATGGTCGGTGACGGCGTAAACGGCGACGCCGGCTTTGATGGCGGCTTCGCACATCTCGCCGACGGGATAGTCAGCGTCGTGGGAGTTTTCGCTGTGGGTGTGGAGGTCCATGGGAATCATCGCGGGCATAGGGCAGTCTCCTTTATCTATCGTTACTGTAACGAAACAGCAATATTATAACACAAAAAAAGCGGCAATAGGCTTGACAAACACGCCGGAGCTATGTATACTTCATCAAAGTAAAGCGATAAAGCGTTAAAGTAGTAAAGGACGGATAAGGGATGATAAAGAAGGATTACTTGTCCACGCCAAAGGGCACAAGAGACATACTCCTGGAGGAATGCGAAGCCCAGGGCCGGATCGAAGACAGGCTGAAAGCAAGCTTCCAAAGCTACGGCTACCGCCCGGTGATCACGCCGGGGATAGAATACCTGGACGTATTCGCCGAAGCGCCGGGTAATACGGGCAGCGAACACATGTTCAAGCTTGTGGACAACGAAGGCAGGATACTGGTCCTGCGCCCCGACTCCACGGCGCCCATCGCCAGGCTGACAGCCACAAGGCTGAAGCACAGTGAGAAACCGCTGCGGTTATACTACAATCAGCGGATATACCGGCAGAAAAACCTCTACAGCGGCCACAACATAGAGACCTCCCAGATGGGGGTGGAGCTCATCGGCGCCAATACCATCCGGGCCGACCTTGAAGTGCTGCAGCTGGCGACAGAGGCCCTGGAATCCTGCGGGTTGCGGGACTACCGCATTGAGCTGGGGCACGGCGGGCTGTGCGAATTGCTGATCTCCAGGCTGACGCCGGACGAGAGGGTCAAGGAGCAGCTCAGGCAGCTCATACAGGCGAAAAATTACCCTACCCTCAGCGATTTCCTTGACACGATGGGGCAGGGGGAGGCGGTACGGGTCATCAAGGCGCTGCCCGGGCTCTTCGGCGGGGGGGAAGTGTTCCGCCAGGCGGCGGGGCTCTTCCATGACCAAGAGACGAAGGACATCATCGAATATATGCACGCCTTATTCGAGATGCTGCCCCGCTTCGGCCTTGGGGAAAAAGTCATGCTCGACCTGGGATTCGTCAACGCCAACGACTACTACACAGGCATCATCTTCCAGGTATACCTACAGGGATCCGGGGAGGCCGTACTGGTAGGGGGCCGCTATGACCGCCTCCTGGAGCGCTTCGGTGAAAAGCTTCCGGCCGTAGGCTTCGGCGTAAATGTGGATCTGCTGACGAAAAACCGCCTGGATCAGGGCTCGGAGGAGCCATCGGAAGCGCCGGGGCTGCTGGTGTGGGGTGAACCGGGCTATGAGATCGACGGCATGAAATACGCCCAATCCCTGCGCGAAAGCCGGGGCGGGGCGGTGGAAAACGGCTTATTTGAGAACCTCGACCAATGTAAGGCCTACGCGCTAAGCAAGAGGATAAGCAGCATCCATACCGTGGGCGAGGCCGTACGTATCTACGGGCCGGATGCGGAGAAGGGAGGCGGGCCGGGATGAAACCACTACGGATCGCCGTGGCGAAAGGCAGGCTTGAGGAAGAGACACAAGCGCTGCTGGAGAAAATGGGCATGGATTGCTCGGCGGCAAAGGACAAGGGCAGGAAACTCATCCTGCCCCTGGACGGCGGAAGGCTGGACCTTGTTCTGGCGAAATCCCAGGACATCATCACCTATGTGGAGCACGGCGTGTGCGACATGGGCATCGTGGGTAAGGACACCATCATGGAGTCGGCCCAGAGCCTCTACGAGGTGATGGATCTTGGCTTCGGCCGCTGCCGTATGATACTGGCCGCGGGCGTCGGCAAGGATTTCTATCAGGGCTTCGGGGCGAAAACCGTGGCGAGCAAGTACCCAAACATCGCCCGGGGCTTCTTTGAAAGCAAAGCCATGGATGTAAACATCGTGAAAATCGAAGGCTCCGTGGAGCTGGCCCCCCTGCTGGAGCTGGCCGACGGCATCGTGGACATTGTGGAGACCGGGGGCACGCTGCGGGCGAACGGCCTGGAAGAAAAGGAGCATATCGCCCACCTGTCCGCCAGGCTTGTGGTCAACGTCGCTGGCATGAAGCTGCGCAAGGAAGAAATCGACGGGTTCATCCATCGCCTGCGGCCTCTGGTCACAGTAGAAAAGGGAGGGGCATGATGAGGGTCATCCAGGCGGACGGAACGGCGGAGTACCGCTTCATCGAAGAGCTGAAAGCCAGGGACAGGGAAACCGATACCGCTGTCAAAGCCCGGGTCTCCGCCATCATCGGCGAAGTCAGGGAGCACGGGGACGAAGCCTGCGACCGCTTTACCCTGGAGCTGGACGGATTCCTGCCGCCGGTGAGGGAGGCGCCCCGCCAGGCCCTGGACGACGCCGCCGCCGGGCTGGCGCCGGAACTGATCGAAGCGATGAAGAAAGCGGCTGCTAATATATGGGAATACCATAGCAAGCAGCGGCCCCGCGCCTTCGAAGAGAGAAAGGAAAACGGCGTCGTGCTGGGCAGGAAGTGCAGGGGGCTCCACCGGGTAGGGATATATGTCCCGGGGGGCACGGCGGCTTACCCGTCTACGGTGCTGATGAACGCCATACCGGCTAAGATCGCCGGTGTGGGGCAAATCATCATGGTCACGCCCCCCCGCAGGGACGGTCTGGCGGATCCGGCGGTGCTTGCCGCGGCGGCGCTGGCGGGGGTGGACAGGGTTTTTCTGCTGGGCGGCGCCCAGGCGGTGGCAGCCCTGGCTTACGGGACCGAAACGATACCCAGGGTGGACAAGATCGTCGGCCCCGGCAACATTTACGTAGCTACAGCGAAGAAGCTCCTGTACGGCGAGGTGGATATCGACATGATCGCCGGGCCAAGTGAAATACTGGTACTGGCTGACGAAAGCGCCGACCCGGCTTACGCGGCGGCGGATCTGCTCTCCCAGGCGGAGCACGACGTGATGGCTTCCGCCGTGCTGGTCACCCATAGCCGGAGCCTGGCGGACAAGGTGCTGGCGGAAGTGGAGCGGCAGGCCGCCTTGCTGCCCCGGGAAGCCGTCGTCCGGGAAGCCCTGGACCGCTACGGCGCCGTTGTCCTCACAGAGGATGTGGAGAGCGGCGTGCGTTTCGCCAACGCGTTTGCCCCGGAGCACCTGGAGGTCATGCTGGACGACCCTATGGCCTACACGGATCGGCTGACCAACGCCGGGGCGCTTTTCCTGGGGCATTACTCCCCGGAGCCCCTTGGGGACTACTTCGCCGGGCCAAACCATGTGTTGCCCACAGGGTTTACCGCGCGTTTTTTCTCCCCCTTGTCAGTTGAGAGCTTTATCAAGTATTATAGTTACGTGTGGTATCCCAAGGATGCGCTGTCGGAAGCCGAGCCGTATATCCGCCGGCTTGCCGTCCAGGAAGGGCTGGACGCCCACGCGAATGCCGTCAGGATACGGCGGGAGGAAGGCTTATGACCTACCAGCTGAACGAAAAAGTGATCAATCTGGCCCCCTACGAGACAGAGAAGGGGAAGTATAAAGTAGTCCTGAACGCCGGGGAGTCCTTTCTGCCCGTGCATCCGGATATGAAGAAAGATATCCTTTCGGCGGTAAGAAAAGTGGCGTTCAACCGCTACCCCGACCCCGAGGCAGCCAAATGCTGCAAAGCCTTCGCGGACTACTACAGCGTCGAACCGGCCCTGGTCACGGCGGGCAACGGTTCGGACGAGCTCATCGGGCTGATCCTGAGCGGCTTTTTCTCAAAAGGGGAAAAAGTCCTCGTCGCCGAACCGGACTTCTCCATGTATGAATTCTACGCGGACGAGGCGGAACTCGAGCTGGTCCGGTACCAAAAGGCCGGGGACTACCGCATCGAGCCGGAAGCCCTGGTCAGGCTGGCGAAAGAGGAACACTGCCGGGGGCTCATCTTCTCCAACCCCTGCAACCCCACGTCCCAGGGGCTGAAGAAAATGCCCCTGCGGGCCTTGCTTAAGGAGCTGCCGGAGGTGTTGGTCGTCATCGACGAGGCATATATGGACTTCTGGAACCAAAGCCTGATCAACGAGGCGGAAGAGTTCGACAACCTCATCATCCTGCGCACGTCGTCGAAAGCGGTGGGCAGCGCCGCGATCCGGCTGGGTTTCGCCGTCTGCCACAAGAAGCTGACGAAAGCCTTACAGGCCCTGAAATCGCCGTACAATGTAAACGCCATGACCCAGGCGGCGGGGGCGGCTATCTACAAGCATCAGGATATATTGAAAGAAGCGCAGAGGGAAATACTGGCGGCCCGGGGGTTCCTGGCGGGGGCCCTGCTCAAGCTGGAAGCGGAGTGGAAGGGAACCTTGTATGAATTCCATCTCATCCCCGAGCCGAAAACGAATTTTGTGGTGCTTTGCTTTAACAAAGGGAAAAACAACGAGGTCTACGGGTTTCTGAAGAAAAAAGGGATACTGGTGCGCTGCTTCCCGGATTTCCTACGGGTCACTGTGGGGAACCTGGAGGAAAACCAGAAGTTCCTGGATGCGCTGAGGACGCTGCAGTAGACGGGGCAGAGCCACATCAAACATTGAAGGGGATATGAGCGATGAAAAAAACCGAACGGACGGCGGCGTGCAAAAGAAAAACGAAGGAAACCGACGTCGATCTTGTGCTCAATCTGGACGGCGCGGGCACGTTTAATATCGATACGGGCATAGGGTTCTTCGACCATATGCTCGCGGCTATGGCTGTTCACGCCTCGCTGGACCTGAATGTATCGGTAAAAGGCGACCTGGAGGTAGACGGCCACCATACGGTGGAGGATTGCGGCATTGTCCTCGGCCAGGCATTGAAGGAAGCCCTGGGGGACTTCGGGGGCATCGCGCGCTTTGGCAGCATGCTTCTGCCCATGGACGACGCCCTGGCCCGGGTCGCCCTGGACGCCGGCGGGCGGCCTTACCTGAAGTTTGACGCGGCCTTTGCCAACCCGTCCGTCGGGGGCTTCGATACCTGCCTGGCCCGGGAGTTCTTCCGCGGGCTGGTTTCCGCCGCGGGCATGACCCTGCATATACGCCTGCTGGAAGGGGAAAACGACCACCACTCATGCGAAGCTATATTTAAAGCTTTCGGCCATGCCCTGCGCCAGGCGGCGGCTCCCGTACAGGGGCAAGGGATACTCTCGTCGAAAGGCGTATTGGTGTGATACTGCTGCCGGCCATCGATATACAGAACGGGCGCTGCGTGCGCTTATATAAAGGGGATTTCGCCACTTCCCATGAGGTAGCCCCCGACCCCATGGCGGCAGCCGCGGCTTTCAAGGAAGCCGGGGCGTCCTGGGTGCATATGGTAGATCTGGACGGCGCCGTAGCCGGGCGCAGGGAAAACAGCGAGGTTTTCCTCAGGGTAGCCGGGGAAAGCGGGCTCCTGGTAGAGCTGGGGGGCGGCATAAGGGACATGGACGCTGTCAACTACTACCTGAGCCACGGGATACAAAGGGTGATACTGGGGACGGCGGCCATGCGCCGGCCGGAGCTGGTAGCGGAAGCGGCCGCCCGCTATGGGGACAGGGTAGCCGTGGGGATAGACGCGAAGGACGGGCGGGTCATGGTGGAAGGCTGGCTGGAAGAAGGCGGGGCGGACTACCTGTCCGCTGCCTCGGAGATGGAGAGGCTCGGCGCCGGAGCGCTTATCTTCACCGATATCTCCCGGGACGGTACCTTAGCCGGGCCTAACCTGGAGCAGTTGAGGGCATTGGCGGAACATGTGTTCTGCCCAATCATCGCCAGCGGCGGCGTCAAAGGGCTAGAAGATATACGGGCGCTGAAAGGGCTGGGCATATACGGCGCCATCTGCGGCAAGGCGATATACAGCGGCGACTTGGACCTTACTGAAGCGTTCAAAGTGGCGGAAGCGTCGGCTGAATGAAGCGCCGGCTGAATGATGGGGGCGAAGCGGAAATGTATGACGAGTACTTTCAGAAGGGGGAGCTGATCCCCGCCATCGTCGTGGAGGATGGCACGGGGGAAGTGCTGATGCTGGCGTATATGAACCGGGAAAGCCTGGAGAAAACCGTGGAGAGCGGGTACACCTGGTTCTACAGCCGCTCCAGGGCGGCGCTCTGGCATAAGGGCGAGACCTCGGGTCATGTGCAGAAAGTCGTCTCCATCGCCGGGGACTGCGACAAAGACACGCTGCTCATCCGCGTGGAGCAGACCGGGCCTGCCTGCCATACGGGCAGCCACAGCTGTTTCTTCAATCCGATCCTGGGATAATAAGCGAGGCGTATGATTTATGAGTAAAGTGATCGACGAACTATATGAAGTGGTCTTAGACCGCAAGGCGAACCCCGGGGAAGGCTCCTATACCAGCTACCTCTTTGAGCAGGGGCTGGACAAGATACTGAAGAAATGCGGGGAAGAGCTGTCCGAGGTGATCATCGCCGCGAAAAACGGGAGCAACGAGGAGCTGAAGGCAGAGATAGGGGATCTCATCTACCATGTGCTGGTGCTCATGGCGCAAACGGGGCTGGGGCTCGAAGAACTGTACGAACTGCTGGAAGAGCGCAGAAAAAAGACCGGCAACCTGAAGCCGGTAAAGCAGACCGACACGGAAAGCTGACGGATGGGCAAGAGTTCACTCCCGTGAACTGCTGCCTCGCCGTGAACAGAAACGATACTTGACAGGAATACATTTGTTTAATAGTATATATATGGAAATCGATAACTGAGGTGGGCGAGACATGCTGACGATCCGAAACCTTTCCCTCCAGGAAATGGTCTTCCCCATGGAGGTAGCCTACAAAGAAGGCTGGAACCCCGGTTTGTACGACGGCGTGGCGTTTTACCAGGCCGACCCCGACGGCTTCTTTCTGGCGGAGGTGGACGGCGGCATGGCGGGGGGCGTCTCCGTCGTCGGCTACGACGACCGCTTAGCCGTCATCGGAAACCATTTCGTGCTTCCCCCCTACCGGGGCCGGGGCATAGGCAGGACCCTCTGGGAGCACGCCATGGAGGCGGCGGGGGACAAGCGCATCCGGATCAATGGTTTGCCCGAGGGCAAGGAGTTCTACGAATCCTACGGCTTCTACGGTATATGCAATGTCATCCGCTACGGCGGCAGCATATTTGCGGAAGGCAGGGTAAGCGACGATATCTACTCCGCCCAGGACATCGACTTCCGTCGACTGGTGGAGTACGACGCCGCTTTCTTTGGTATGCCCAGGGCGCCTTTCCTCAAGAACTGGTTAGATACGCCTGCCATGGTCAGCCTTTGCGTCCTGAAAGAAGGGGAGATCAAGGGCTGGGGCTGCATGCGCCGCTGCCGCAAAGGCTGGCGGCTTGGACCAGTCTTCGCGGACGACTACGACCGGGCGGAAGAGCTGATACGGCACTTCGCGGTGAAGACGGTAGCGGAAAGCGTATACATGGACGTGGCGGAAACCAATGTCCAGTCCATCAAGCTGGGATTCGCCATGGGGATGACCCCTTGGGAAGCCCGGCTCAAGATGTACAAAGGCGAGCAGGAACGGGAGCCTTTGGAGCGGATATTTGGGTTCACCACCGTAGATATAGGTTGATGGCGAAAGAGAAAGGGGTAGGCAGGGCATGACGGAGCCTGAAATCATTTACGACGTAGCAGTCATCGGCGGCGGCGCTTCCGGCATGATGGCGGGCATAGGCGCGGCGTCAAGGCTGGGCGCGGACGGCAAGGTCGTCATCCTTGAAGCCGGGCAGCGGGTGGGCCGCAAGCTCCTGGCCTCGGGGAACGGGCGATGCAACTACAGCAACACGAAAATCGACACGAAGGCGTACAACAGGCCCGACTTTGTGCGAAGGGTTTTTGCCGCGTGCTCGCCGGAAGACATCGTGGATCGGTTCGCCAAGTCCGGCCTCATGTCCGAGGAAGAAGAGGACGGGCGCCTCTATCCGGCTTCCGGCACGTCTTCTTCCATGCTCGACATACTGCGCCTTCTGCTTGAGGAAAAAGGGGTCGTCGTGGAGACGGACTTCTCCGTGATGAACATACACTGGGACAAAGCCTTTCACCTCGCCTGCGCGGGGGGGCTGATCCAAGCCCAGACCATCATCCTGGCCACGGGAGGCAAAGCCGCTCCCCAGCTGGGCAGCGACGGCAGCGGCTTCAAGCTGGCGGAGAGCCTCGGGCATACGGTCACGGACATGACGCCGGGGCTGGCTGGGCTGAAGTGCCCGACGAGTAAGCAGCGGGAGCTGGGTTTGCCCTCGTTGAACGGGCTCCGGGTGACGGGTACAGCCTCCCTGTATAGCCATGATAAACTGCTGGCCCAGGAGAGGGGAGAGATACTCTTCCGGGAGTTTGGCTTATCCGGTATATCCATATTTGACCTTTCCCGGTTCAGCAAAGGCAACCTGGTCTCACTCGACCTGCTGCCCGATTTCACTTTGCCCGATTTGACCGCGGAGCTGCAGCAAAGGGCGGAGCGCTTGTCCGGCAGGCCCCTGGAGGAGTTCTTCACCGGGATATTTCAGCGGATAGTCGGCGTGCAACTGATGAAGACGGCTAATCTTGATACGGCGGAAAGGGACTGCGGCAGCCTGACCAAAGACGAGTTGGACGCCCTGGCGGCGCTGATCAAGGGCTGGACCTTCCCCGTGGAAGGGCCCGTGGGATGGCAAAACGCCCAAATCACTTTGGGCGGCCTGGATCTAAATCAGTTTAACGCGCTCAACCTGGAATCCAATCTCATACCAGGCTTGTTTGCCGCGGGAGAGATACTGGACGTGGACGGCCCCTGCGGTGGGTACAACCTCCAATGGGCCTGGTCATCGGGGCTGCTGGCGGGTTGGTCCGCCGCCAAGACGGTCAGGCCGGGGGTATGAGCGACAGGCGTTGCCCATGGAGCGTAGCGGGGCTTTGCCTCGCGGAGAGACGGGGTATGGGGCAGCGCCCAACCGAATAGGGCATGCATAGCATAGGCAAGCCTGTGACAAATGCCACCCTTAGGTTGCCTACAGGCACAGCCTATGGAACGTAGCGGGGCTTTGCCTCGCGGAGAGACGGGGTATGGGGCAGCGCCCCATGTTAAATAAGGTAATAATGGTTCACATCGCCGTCCTTGCGGGCGGTGATTTTCTTTTCCCGCAGCAGGTACTCAAGGTGGGAGAGGCATTCGCCGATGGCGAATATCTTTTGCGCTTCGGGGAAGTCTTCCCAGCTATCCGCGCGGATCTTCCACTTCATCCTCTTCGCTATATCTACGCCGCATAAGCCGGGGGCGCCGCCGATGATATCCAGCACCCCTTCCAGCCTCCTGTCGTGATGGCTGAGCAAGTCGTCGATGCGCTTGGCGAAATCCCCGGTCATGCGGTGGCCGGGCAGCGCAGTCTTGACCGGGTAAGGCTTCGCGGCTTTCAGGGAGTCTAAGTAGAACCGCAGGGAATCGTCCATATTGCCCCATACGGTGATATTCGGCGTAATGTCGAACAATACGTGGTCGCCGGTGAACATCAGCTGCTTCTCTTCGTCCCACAGGCACATATGCCCCGGGGTGTGGCCGGGGGTCTCGACGCAGCGCAGGCGGTAGCCGCCGATATCCAGTACGAAACCTTCACTGACGCCCACATAGTCCCCGAGGATGATGGGGGCGGCTTCCCTGACTGGGCTGAAGGTGGGCATTTCGTCGATGGCTTCCCTGCTCATGCCGGCGGCGAGATACTTTTCGGCGTTTCTGTTCCACTTCTCCTGAGAAGTGATCGTACCCACCAGCCAGTCCCTGTCGGTCTCGCCTATCATCATCGTCCTGCCTTCGCCGACGATCTCGGCGGCTAGCCCTACATGATCCGCGTGCAGATGGGTGAGGAAGATATCCACGCCCCCGGGGCTTTCGCCCAGCTCCGCCAGCCCGGCGAGAAGGTCAGCCCGGCACTCGTCCATACGGAAACCGGTGTCGATGAGGAGGCTGCCGTCAGGGTCCTTGATCAGGTAGCTATTCAGGTACTTCAGGGGGTTATTGGGCAGGGTGACTTGTATGCGGTAGATATTCGCGGCGACTTCTTCAGTAAGCATATGCCCTCCAGACGGCGTAGAATCGTTAAACAAGCTCTATCATATGCATAACGCGGGCCCTTGTCAATGGCTGCCGGCTTGACTTTTGCCGGCGGCGGCTATATACTGCAATGGTTATCAAGGGGTTTGACCCCCGCACCCTAAAAGGAGGAAAGGCTATGAACATTCATATTCAGTGGAAAAACCGCGACAAATCCATGGAGTTTCCCCAAGGCACTACGTTGATAGCCATGGCCGGGGAGCTGGATCGCGATTTGAAGAAAGCCGCGCTGCTGGGCAAGGTAAACGGCAAGGTGACCGAGCTGAACGAACCTGTCATGGAAGACGGGGAAGTGGAAATATTTACCTTCGAAGATGAAGAAGGCAGGGACGCCTACCGCCATACCTGCTCCCACATCATGGCCCAGGCGGCGCTGCGGTTGTACCCCGGCACGAAGCTTGCCATCGGGCCGTCCATCGAGGACGGTTTCTACTATGACTTTGACCCGGAGAAGCCTTTCGACCCCGAAGCTATGGAAGCCATATCCGCCGAAATGGGGAGAATCATCAAAGAGAACATCCCCCTGGAGCGTTTCACCATGGGCCGGGAGGACGCGCTGAAATTCTTCCGGGATAAGGGCGAGACCTATAAAGTGGAGCTGATCGGCGATCTGGATGAAGACGCGGAGATCAGCTTCTACAGGCAGGGGGATTTCACGGATCTCTGCGCGGGGCCCCATGTGCCCTCCACCGGATACATCAAGGCATATAAGCTCATGTCCCTGGCCGGCGCATACTGGAGGGGCAGCGAGAGAAACAAAATGCTGCAGCGCATATACGCCACCGCTTTCTTCTCGAAGCAGGAGCTTCAGGAGCATCTGGACAGGATAGAGGAAGCGAAGAAGCGCGATCACCGCAAGCTTGGGCAGGAGCTGAAGCTTTTCACCATCAAAGACGAAGGCCCCGGTTTCCCCTTCTTCTACCCCAAGGGGATGATCCTGCGAAACGAGCTAATGGCGTACTGGCGCGAGGTGCACAGGGCCTGGGGTTACGACGAAGTAAGCACGCCCGTCATCCTCAACCGTGAGCTGTGGGAGCGGAGCGGGCATTGGTTCAATTATAAAGACAACATGTACACCACAGTCATAGATGAAGAGGACTATGCCATTAAGCCCATGAACTGCCCGGGTTCGCTGCTCATCTACAATAGCGAGCTCCACAGTTATCGGGATTTCCCCCTGCGCTGGGGGGAGATGGGCCTGGTCCACAGGCATGAGCTCTCCGGCGCCCTCCACGGGCTGATGCGGGTGCGCTGCTTCACCCAGGACGACGCCCACCTCTACATGCTGCCATCCCAGATCACAGAGGAAGTGGCCGGTGTAGTCAGGCTCATCGATTCCATCTATAAAATGTTTGGCTTCGACTACCGCCTCGAGCTGTCCACCATGCCCGAGCAGCATCTGGGGGACGAAGAGACCTGGCGGATGGCGGAAGCCACTCTGGAGGATACGCTGAAGTCCCTGGGCGCCGAATACGCCATCAATCCCGGCGACGGGGCTTTCTACGGGCCGAAGATCGACTTCCACCTGAAGGATTCCCTGGGCAGGACATGGCAGTGCGGCACCATACAGCTGGATTTCCAGATGCCCGAGCGCTTCGATTTGACCTATGTGGGGGAAGACGGGCAGAAGCACAGGCCGGTGATGGTGCATCGTACCGCTTACGGCAGCCTGGAACGCTTCATCGCCATACTCACCGAGCATTTCGCGGCGGCTTTTCCCACCTGGCTGGCGCCGGTGCAGGTCAAGATACTGCCCATCACCGACAGGCAGCATAAGTACGCCGACTTCCTGGCAAGGGAGCTCAAGGCGGAAGGCTTCCGCGTGGAGGCCGACTTGCGCAGCGAGAAGATAGGCTTTAAAATCAGGGAAGCCCAGAACGAGCGCGCGCCGTATATGCTGGTGGTGGGCGACAAGGAGCAGGACATGGGCGCCGTGGCTTTGCGCATAAGAGGCAAGGGCGACAAGGGCACGGTGAATTTCCTCGCGTTCAAGCGTAAACTCAAGGAAGAAGTAGCCGGGCGGAGCCTCGAACTCATGGAAATGGACAGGGACGGCAAATGAGCATAATCAAGAATAAAATCTTAGCTCTTGGTATCGCAGCCATGCTGGTCCTGGCCTTCGCGGCTTGCGGAAGCCCTCAAGGCGGGTCAGACAGCGGCCAAAGCAGCCCCGGCAGCGCCCACAGCCCTGCTCCGCAGGACGCGAACCCGAACCGCCCCGCCTGGCTGGATGAGCAGCCAAACCTCGTCGACCACGGCGACAGCGTGTCCATCACATTTCCCGCGGAGATGTTTGAGGGCGTAGACTTGAGCCCTGAGTTCATCGAGGTGAACGACTATATCGCCGCGGTGAAGAATGCCGACGATACGGTCACGATAACGATGAGCAAAGCGCTGCAGGAGAACTTCATGAACTCCTTCCGGGGGGATGTGGACTACAACATCGACTACTTCATCTCCGAGGTCGGGTATCTTACGAAGATCACCTATACCGACGATATGCGCTCCATGCAACTATACGTGGAGGACTACGACAACGACGACTTGCTTATCCAGCTGCTGTACTTCTTCTGCTACCCCTTTGAGCAATATCAGTTCATGCTGGGGCAGAACGTCTACTTCGTCATGACGGTCATTGACGGGAAGACGGGGGAGGTTGTCACGGAGCTGGCCTATCCGGACGATTTGATGTAGAATTACGGCGGTTGCCGCCATAAAAAAACATCATGCGGTATTGACAAAACCGGATTCTTTTCATAAACTAAGGAAGCGCGTCAGCCGCGACATCAAGTAGAAGCCGTCCGCTTCTCACCTTGCGATAAGTCGTACAGGTAAACAAGGATACAACCAGGTGTTGTTATGCCATGAAAAGCGGAGTTTCTCCGCTTTTCTTTATTCACAAACCAAATCTTATTCATTTATGGAGGTGAAACATATCAGTAAAGATGGCTTCAGGGTCAATGATGAAATCAAGACCCGAGAAATTCGCCTGGTCGGTGAGACCGGAGAACAACTGGGAATCATGTCCCCCAGGGATGCTATGCAAATCGCGTTGGAAAGCGGGCTGGATCTGGTAGAGGTAGCCCCCGCCGCGAAGCCGCCCGTGTGCAAGATCATGGACGTGGGCCGGTATAAGTACGAGCAGAGCAAGCGGGAAAGGGAAGCCCGGAAGAAGCAGCACATCATCAGCATCAAGGAAGTGAAGCTGCGCCCCAACATCGAGGACAATGATTTTCAAACGAAAATTCGCAATGCCATCCGTTTTCTTGAAGAAGGAGACAAAGTCAAAGTCACCATCATGTTCCGCGGACGGGAGATGTCCCATCAACAGCTTGGCAAAGAGCTCCTTGACCGGGTCGCCGGCGTGGTCAGCGAACAGGGCAACATCGAGCGGGGCGCCAAGCTTGAAGGAAGGAACATGAGTATCATTATCTCACCGAAACCAAACTAGAGAGGAGTTATCCCATGCCAAAGATCAAGACCCACAGGGGCGCGGCGAAGCGGTTCAGCAAGACCGGCAGCGGCAAGATCCGCAGAAACCACGCCTATACCAGTCATATCCTGACGAAAAAGACCCAAAAGAGAAAGAGGAACCTGCGCAAGGCAGCTATCATGGACAAAGGCGACGCCGCCCGCGTAGCTCAGCTGATCCCGTACAAGTAAGAATCAAGTTACGCAGGATTTTTCGCTTGTGGCAAGGCAAGCAAGGAGAAGTATGAGGGAGTGTACATCGGGTACATGACTGAATAGTTCGACGAAGCGGGCGAAGCCGGAAGCGAAAAAGACAAGTAAGAGGAGGATAATACACGATGACTAGAGTAAAAGGCGGCAGCCGCGCCCATCAGAGGCATGTAAAGGTATTAAAGCTGGCAAGAGGCTACCGGGGAGCGAAATCCAAGCTGTACAGGCCTGCCCACGAGCAGGTCATGCATTCCCTGGCGTACTCCTATGCCCACCGTAAAGATAGAAAAGGCGATTTCCGCAAGCTGTGGATCACCAGGATCAACGCCGCGGCGAGGATGAACGGGATGAGCTATAGCCGTTTCATAAACGGTTTAAATAAAGCCGGCGTCGAGGTCAACCGTAAGATGCTCTCCGAGCTGGCCATCCATGACGCCCAGGGATTCAGCCAACTGGTGGAGCTGGCGAAAACTAGTTTATAAAGAAGAAAATCCACGGACGCGGAGTAGACGTACCCCGCGTCTTTTTTATGGGCTAACCTGAAGACGCGGAATGGTCAGGCCCGTACAAGGACGGAGGCAACATGGAAATCATCACATCAGCGCAGAACCAGTGGGTAGCCGAGGCGAGGAAGCTTCAGCAAAAAAAATTCCGCGAGGAGAGAGGGTTATTTCTGGCGGAGGGATTGCGCCTGGCGGAAGAGGCGGCTAAAGCCGGTTCCGTACAGGAAGTGTACTACCATGAGACATTCGGGGATACGGACAGAGGGGCGGAGCTGCTGAAAGCCTTATCCGCGGAGACACGGCGATTCTTTCAGGTCACCGCCAAGGTGCTAAACTCCCTGGCGGAGACGGAGACGCCTCAGGGCATCGTCTGCGTATGCGGGCAGCGGCGTTTATCCATCCGGGATTTCGCCCCGGAGAGGGGCGTGGTCGTGCTGGCGGACGGGATACAGGACCCCGGCAACCTGGGCAGCGTGCTGCGCACCCTTTGGGCGGCGGGGGGAAGCGGCCTGATCTGTCTCGCCGGCACCACAGACCCTTTCAATGGAAAATGCGTGCGGGCTTCCATGGGCGGGATATATCGCCTGCCGGTGTTTACCGATATGACCTGGTCCGGTGCGGCCAGATGGGCGCTTGATCATGGCTATACGACGGTAGCCGCCGAGGCGGGGGGCGGCGTAGACTACCGGCAGATGAAGTGGCCGGACAAAACCTTGCTGTGCATAGGAAATGAAGCCCGCGGGCTGCTAAGCGTAGTGGCGGAGGAAGTGGGCGAACGCGTGTTCATCCCCCTGGCGGAGGAAGCGGAATCCCTGAACGCGGCGGTTGCGGCCGGCATCCTGATTTTCAGCAGCATGAACTGACGGATTAAGGGTAACTATATCAGTCGGAATAATTGCGTCATAATGTCTATCGGCATGGCATTTCAGAACGCAGAATACAGGTATTATGATAATCAATAAAAATGTAAACAGAACGAAGAATTTGTATCGCGCCATAATTATGACGGCGATTTTTCTTATTGCTTCCGGGATAGGATATTTATTCCGCTATATTGACTTTCCAGATACAAACATCGTGGTCGTTTACCTTTTAGCCGTTCTTATGACCGCGTGGCTTGCCCG